>DASSHB010000133.1:0-86661 GCA_035693125.1 Candidatus Limnocylindrales bacterium
TGGAGACCGGACCGCGTGGCGCATACGCGAACGACCAGGGAAGCGGCCGTGGGCGCCGGACGAGAACTTGGGCACCGATCGTGGCCGCGCCCGACTCCGCATCCCCGTCGACGAACCAGCGCTGCTTGCGCCATCCATTGACGGCCTTGACGCGGGCCCAGCCCGAAAGCTGCATGTACGACCCTGGCTCACCGCGGTTGACGAACGAATCCCACGCCGAATCGGTGACGTGATCCTCGATCCATTCCTCCATCGCGGCCGCCTCGTCCGCCGCATCCTCCGGGGTCATGAGGGCGCCATCACGCGGACGCGCGCGGGCGGCGGAGGAGGTCGAGCATGAGGCCGATCATCGCGTTGAGCTCGCCGATCCGCAAGGCGACCGCCAGGAACGCGGATGTCAGCAGCCAGACAGTTCCCACGACCGCGAGCCGGACGATCAGCCCGAGCCGCGACGGGTCCGAGCCCCCGACGAGATCGAGCCCCGCCGCGATCGCGGCGGCGGCCGCCGACGCGATGATCGTCATCACCACGCACCGGATGGCGAGCGACGCGATCGGCCCGAGGGCAAGCTCGGGCAGGGCACGCCGGAGGAGGACGACCAGCACGATCGCCTCGAGCCACGCCGCGATCGCGATCGCCAGGCCCAGACCGGGCAGCCCCAGCGGTCCCGCAAGGATCGCCGCGAGCGTCGAGTTCACGACGACCGCGAGGATCGCCGCGGCGACCGGCGTGCGAGTGTCATGGCGGGCGTAGAAGGCGCGAGCCAGGACCGCGATCAGGGTGTGGGCGGTCAGGCCCACGAGGAACGCGAGGAACGTCGCCGCGGTCTGATCGATCGCGGCCGCATCGAATTTCCCGTAGCCGAACAGGACCTGGACGATGTCGTGGCGGAGGACGATCGCGATCCCGGTGATCGGGATCATCGTGAACAGGATCAGCCGGATCGCCCGCGACATCAGCGCGCCGAACTCGTGAAGGTCGCCGAGTGACGCGACCCGGGCCAACGACGGCAGCACGACGATCCCGACCGGGACGCCGATCACGCCGATCGGGATCTGGAGGAGGGTGAACGCGTAGTTGAAGGCGGTCAGCGCGCCATTTCCCAGCCCGGACGCGATCGAGGTCACGACGACGAAGGTGATCTGGCCGGCGCCCAGGCCGAGCGCCCGCGGCGCCATCAGCGCCAGCGCCTTGCGGGCTTCGGGGTCGGACAGCTCGATCGCCCGGTCGTAGCGGAAGCCGAGCCGGGTCAGCGGCGCCAGCTGGACGAGGAGATGGCCGAGGCTGCCGGCCACGACCCCGACCGCCAGCCCGGTCACCCCGAACGTCGGAACCAGGAGCAGGGCGCCGCCGATGATCGCGAGGTTGTAGACGATCGGGGCGATCGCCGACGCCGCGAACCGGCCGCCGGCGTTCAGGACGCTCGTGGCGAGCGAGCCCATCGCGAGAAAGATCGGGCTGAGGACCATGATCCGGGTCAGGAGCACGATCTGCTCGATCTGGGCCGGGCCGTAGCCTGGGGTGATCGCCGGCATGATCCAGGGCGCCGCGATCAGGACCACGATCCCGAGGGCGAGCAATGCCGCGAGCATCAGATTCGCGATCGTCGACACGACCCGCCAGGCTCGCTCGGTCTCCTCGGTGGCCAGGAGCGTCGACACGACCGGGATCACCGCCGACGACAGGGCTCCGGCGGCCACGAGCTGGAAGATCAGGTCCGGCAGGCGGAACGCCGCGAAGAACGAGTCGAGCTCGGTGCCCGCCGGGAAGACGTGGGCGAAGACGACATAGCGGAGCCAGCCCAGGATCCGCGAGACGAGGAACGCGGCCGAGACGATCAGCCCGGCGCGGGCGAGGGCGCGGGACGAGGTCATGGCCGGCCGGGCGCGGCCGGCGTCGGCGGCACGGTCCCGGTCCGCGTCGCGCGCGGATGGGCGCCCCGATACGCAGACCGGAGACGAGCCGGCGAGACGTGCGTGTACACCTGGGTCGTCGCGAGGCTCTCGTGCCCGAGCAGCTCCTGGACGATCCGGAGGTCGGCGCCACCTTCGAGGAGGTGCGTCGCGAACGAGTGGCGGAGCGTGTGCGGGGACACGCCGAGCGGCAGCCCCGCTCGCTTGCGCAGCTCGTCGAGCCGGTAGCGCAGCCCGCGGACTCCGAGGGCGCCGCCGCGATGGTTGAGGAAGATCTCCGTGGGCTCCGCGGCGCCGATCTGGCGACGCGCGGCCAGGACCGGCCGGGCATCGTCCAGATAGCCCGCGATCGCCTCGCGGGCGGGCCGACCCAGGAGCCCGATCCGCTCCTTGCGGCCCTTGCCCAGGACGCGAACCTCGCCGCGCCGGAGATCGATCCGGGTCAGGTCGGCCGCCGCGAGCTCGCTGATCCGCAGGCCCGCGGCATACGCAGTCTCGACGATCGCCCGGTCGCGGATCGCGATCGCGACGCGGAGGTCGCTGGGCGCATCGGACGCTCCCACGGCATCGTCCGCCGCGGCGAGCAACCGCTCGACCTCGTCGACCTCGAGGACCCGCGGCAGGCGGCGCGGCAGGCGCGGCGTCGCGATCGCGCTCCACGGGTCGCCGGGCGCGATCTCTTCGCGCGCCGCGAACCGATGGAACGAGCGGATCGCCGCGAGCCGCTGGGCCGTCGACGAGCGGGCGCGGCCCATCCCGAGGACCGCCAGGTACGTCCGGAGGTCCGCCCGCGACGGCGCTCGCCAGTCGGCGCCACGGTTCGCCAGCCAGTCGAGATAGGCGTGGAGCGTCGCGGCGTACGAACGTTGGGTGTGCGCCGAGGTGTCCCGGGCGGCGAGGGATGCAAGATAGCGCTCGAGGGCCGTTTCGGCGGTCGGATCCGTCACGAGAACAGGATGCCGATCGCGACCGGGTCCTGTCCCGGCCGATCCGTCACGCGTCGGGTGCCGACTCCGCCGTTCGAGTGGTTCGCCGGCCACCCCGCGCCCCGGCTCGGCCGGCCTGCCGCGCTCCACCGCCGGTGCGCCCGCTGCCACGCCGGCCGCCGCCACGGGCCGGCCGCGCCAGCGCCTCGGGATTGGGCGGACCGCCCTCCAGCCGCCGCCCCACGAGCTCCTCGCCCTCGGCCAGCGGGACGTCCGCCCCGCAGACGAGGCAGATCCCACTCTCGGCCTTCTTCGCGACCGGGCCGTCGTCGGCGTCGTGGACCGCCCCGACCGGCTCGAAGTTCGTCGTGTAGTCGCACTTGGGGTAGTTCGAACACCCCCAGAAGACGTTCCCGGTCCGCCGTGCGCGACGCGCGACCAGCTGACCATCGTGGTTCTTCGGGCACTCGACGGTGAACGGCAGCGGCTCGGGTGGCGGCGGACCCTCCTTCCGGATGTACGTGCAGTCCGGGTAGCGCGAGCAGCCGACGAACGGCCCGAACCGGCCGCGCTTGCCCACCAGGGTCCCTTCGCCACACTGCGGGCAGACCTCGCCCTCGCCGGCCTGGGGCGGGGCCTCGTCGCCGGGGAGCGGCCGCGACTCCTTGTGCTCCGGAAAGAGCGAGCAGGCGAGAAAGCGTCCGTTCCGGCCGAGCCGGATGACCATCGGGTGGCCTTCCGAGCAGACCTCGTCGCTGGGCTCGGTCGTCACGTCCCGGCGACGCACGTTCTTGCGAACGTCGGCCACCTGGTCCCGAAGCGGCTCGAAGAAGGCCCGCAGCAGCGGCACCCACGCGCGCTGACCTTCGGCCACCTCGTCGAGCTCCTCCTCCATCCGGGCGGTGAAGGCCACGTCGACGTACTCGCCGAAGTGCTCCACGAGGAAGTCGGTCACGACCTCGCCGATGAGCTCGGGATGGAGCCGCCGCTCCTCGACTCGAACATAGCCCCGGTCGACGATCGTCGAGATCGTCGCTGCGTACGTCGACGGGCGACCGATCCCGTGCTCCTCGAGGGCTTTGATCAGGGTCGCCTCGGTGAAGCGCGGCGGCGGCTCCGTGAAGTGCTGGCTCGGGATCACGTCGCGAACCGTGGTCTCGTCGCCTTCGCGGACGGCCGGGAGCGCCGCGGCGGCATCATCCTCGTCAGCCCCGTCGTCGCGGCCCTCGGTGTAGACAGCGGCGAAGCCGTCGAACAGGGTCTTCGTCGCGCTCGCCCGCAGCTCGTACGGTCCGGCCGCCAGCTCGACGGTCGTCGTCTCGAGCTCCTTGGCGGCCATCTGCGACGCGATCCCGCGCTGCCAGATCAGGCGATAGAGCCGGAGCTCGTCGTTCGGGACCACGCCGGCGAGCGAGTCGGGATCGCGTCGGAACGAGGTCGGCCGGATCGATTCGTGCGCCTCCTGGGCGCCCTTCTGCTTCGTCTTGTAGACGCGGCCCTTGGGCATCGTGTACGGCTCGCCGTAGCGGTCCCGGATGACGTCGCGCGCCTCGCCCATCGCCACGCCGGCGATCGCGGTCGAGTCGGTCCGCATGTAGGTGATCAGGCCGACGTGGCCGTCCGGCGTGTCGACGCCCTCGTACAGGCGCTGGGCCACGGACATCGTCCGCTTCGGGCTGTATCCGAGCTTGCGACTGGCCTCCTGCTGGAGCGTCGAGGTGGTGAACGGCGGGGCCGGGCTGCGGCTCTGCTTACGGGTGCCGACCTTCGTGACCCGCGGCTCGAGCTCGCGGAGCGCGGTCGCGTGGCGACCCGCGGTCGCCTCGTCGCCGACCTCGAGCGGCTCGCCGTCGATCCGGACGAGCTCCGCGGGAAAGGTCTGCCCGGAGCGCGTCGCGAGGATCGCCTGGAGCGTCCAGTCCTCGCGTGCCGTGAAGGCGTTGATCTCGCGCTCCCGCTCGACGACCAGGCGCACGGCGACCGATTGGACGCGCCCCGCGGACAGCCCCGACCGGACCTTGCGCGAGAGCAGCGGGCTGAGGGTGTAGCCGACGAGCCGATCGACGATCCGGCGGGTCTGCTGGGCGTCGACGAGGTTCGTGTCGATCGCCCGCGGATGGGCGAACGCGTCGCGGATCGCGCCCTCGGTGATCTCACTGAACGTGACCCGCTGGGCCTTGGCGCTGGGGACCTTGGCGGCCTCGGCGACGTGCCACGCGATCGCCTCCCCTTCCCGATCGAGGTCGGTGGCGAGGAAGACCTGCTCGGCGCTCTTCGCCGCCTTCGTGATCTCCGCCACCTGCTTGCGCCGATCGTCGGAGACGACGTATTCGGGCGCGAAATCATGGTCCACATCGACCCCGAACTTGCCCTTGCCGGGGTTCTCGGGGAGGTCCCGGACGTGGCCGTAGGAGGCGAGGACCCGATAGTCGGGACCCAGGTAGCGTTCGATCGTCCGAGCCTTCGCCGGGCTCTCGACGATCACGAGGTTCTTTGGCACGGCCGGGACTGTAGCACAGGGTCCTTCACCGCCAGTTCACCCGGAATCGAGCGTGGCGGGCCTCATCCGCGCGCGTCGGGCGAAGCCCGACGACGGGAGCTCGGAGACCCAACGGCCGGCTTCATCCCTCGCCGCGCCGGCGCCAGCCGAGCGCGGCGGTCGTGCCGGCACCGGGCGCGGACTCGACTCGGACCTGGCCCCCCACCAGCTCGGCCTGGCGCTCGACGTCCGCCAGTCCCCGGCCACCGACCCGGTGCGCGGCCGACGGCTCGAAACCCGCTCCGTCATCGGCCACGCGAACGTCGATCTTGCCCGGGGCCACCTTCAGGCGCACGGCGATCGATGTCGGCCGGCCGTGGCGGATCGCGTTGTCGAGGGTGACCTGGGCGAACCGCCACGCGGTGCGCTCGACGTCGCGCGGCGGCCGGCCCTCCGATTCCTCGATCTCGATCGTGATCGGCGGGTTCCCGTCGGCCTCGAGCCGCTCCGCGAGATCCTCCAGCGCGGCCACCAGCCCGAAGGTCTCGAGGACGATCGGCCAGCGATCGTCCATCAATCGTTCGAGCTCGAGATCGGCTGCCCGGAGGTGGCGCAGGACCGTGCCGGCGTCGCCACCGCCTTCGGCCGCCTCGATCGCGCGGCGCAGGCTCGGCACGACCGACGCGTGGAGGTCGCCGGCGATCTGGCGTCGCTCCGCGGCCACCGACGCGGTGGCGGCCGCGCTCCGCCCCGGGATCAGCTCGTCGACCGTGGCCGCGGCCAGCGCCCAGGCGCGCCCGGCCCCGGTCGCCGCCGCGGCCGCGGGCATCCGCTCGAGCGCACGGGTCCGTGCCCACCCGAGCTCGCCGGCGAGCCCGAGGGCGGTGACGAAGGCGACGATCGGGACGTACCAGGCGATGGGATAGGTCGCGACGTCGACCCAGGTGAACGCCGGATCCGAGCGTTGGCCGGTCGCGGCCGCGATCCAGGTCACGACGACGGCCGCCGCGAGCCAGCCGAGCAGGACTCGAGCGAGGGCACCGGCCACGGGCGCGACCGGACGTTCCGGGCGGGTCGCGAACTCCGTGGCGATCCACAGGGTGAGCACCGCTCCCACCCCGGCCGGCGCGGCAACGCCGAGCCAGCCCGGGATGCTGAGAACGCCCGGATCCGCGTCGCGGGCCGCCGCGATCGGCACGGCCGCGCTCGCGAACGCGGCGACGACCGCACCGAGCCAGGCGATCGTCGGTGCCGTCCGGCGCATCAGCCCGAGGACGCACAGGGCCCCTGCTGCGACGAGGAGCGGCACGACGGCCAGCGCCGCGTCGTGGGCGGAGCCGAGGACGAATGCGCCCAGCAGCGCGGCGACGATCGCGGATCGCCGGAGCCGCGGCTCGATCGGGGCCAGCCCCGTCACGGATCGGTGCCGAGCCAGCCTTCGCGCACGGCGAGCATCGCCAGCTCGGTGCGGCTCAGCACGCCGTAGCGCCCGAACAGCCGGCGGAGATGGCTCTCGACCGTCTTGATGCTGATCCCGAGGCCGGCCGCGATCTCGTCATTGGAGGCGCCCCGGGCGACGAGCCGGATCGCACCCAGCTCGCGCTCGCTCGGGCGGCGGGGGGCCTCGCGCAGGGCCCGAAGGGTCATCGCCGGGAACGAGGTTCCGCCGCGAGCAACGGTCGCGATGGTGTCGACGATCGTCTCGACCGGGCTCGCCTTCGAGAGATAGCCCGCGGCGCCGCCCTCGAAGGCGGCTCGGAGGAAGCTCGGCTGGTCGAGGCCGCTCAGGACGAGGACGCGGGCCGGGGCGACTCCTGGCACGGATCGGGTGAGGGTGGCGAGGACCTCCAGCCCGCTCGGCGCGCCCTCGATCCAGAGGTCGCAGACGACGACGTCAGGATGCTCCCGTTCGACGGCCGCCAGTCCCTCGCTCGTCGTCGTCGGGGCGGCGACGAGCTGGATGCCGAGCTCCGGTCGGCCACGGACGACCGCGTCGATCGCGGCCGCGATCGCGGGATGGTCGTCGATCACGATCAGGCGGATCACGGCGCGAGCGTAGCGCGCACATCCGGGCATCGGAACCCGATGAGAACCCTGAACCGGAAGCCCTGGCCCGGGGGCGCCCCTCCGGATCGCGCTTTCCTAGACCTCGCGAATGCGGCGGAGGAAGTCCTCGTCGAGCTCCAGGTCGGGCTCGTCGGTCGCCTCGGCCACATGACCGTTGGCCGCGGTCGGGAGCGCCTCCACCTCGGGCTGGGCCAGGCCGGTCGCCGCACCGGCGGCGATCTCGAGGAAGCGGATCGTCGCGTACGGGAACACGAACACCGAGCTCGCGTGGTCGATGAAGACCGGCTTCTTGCCGTCGAGCATCCGGATGTTCGTGCACACGAGGCTGACGTCGAGCGCGGTCGGCATCTCGTACAGATCGGCGATCAGGGGCTGCTCGTTGGAGATGTGGATGACGGCGTTGCGGATCACGGCGGGATCGTCATCGGGCGCCCCTGGCGTGTCCCTCGCCCGATGGTCCCGGGTCGGCTCCCGCCGACCGGCCCGCTCAGAGCGAGTGGTAGAAGTCGACGACGAGCCGGACCCGGCCGCTCGAGACCCAGACGCCGATCCCGACGCGGTTGTATTTCGGGTTCATCAGGTTCACGTAGTGGCCGCCGCCATACGACTTCTCGCTCTGGAAGTACAGGTGCGAGCCGAGCACGGCGGCGCGCGGATCGCCGGACCGGCAGCCGAGGTTCTCGGCCCAGATGTAGCTGGTGTAGCCCGCCGCCCGGAGCCGGTCGCCGGGCGTGCCGCCGATGAAGTGATCGCAGAGGTTGTTGACGGCGAGCCGCTTCGCGTACGGGCGCGAGACCTTCGTCGAGATCCCCGAGTCCAGCCGCAGCGGCGCCGTGCTCAGCCCGCCCGGGCTGCTGCACGACCCCGTGGAGGTGACCCAGCCGCCCGTCCGGGTGCAGTTCATCAGGCGCAGGTAGTAGGTCTCCACGGCGCCCCACGAGCCGCCGCCGACAGCCGAGCCCGAGCCCGAGCCCGAGCCTGAGCCACCACTCGAGCCGCCACTCGACCCGCTGGTCGTCGTGGCGACCGCCTTCGCCTTCGGCTGGATCTGGATCTTCGCCGCAACCGCCTTCTTGATCGCGACGCCTCGGGCGGATCGTGCGGTCGGTCCGACCCACAGGACGACCTTCGTGCCGCGGGCGAGCGCCTTGGCCGGCTGGAAGACGAGGACGGTGTCACCCTCGGCGAAGCGCGTCGAGCCGGCGATCGGCTTCCCGGCGACGACGACGCGGAACGCGGTCTTCGTCGCGGCGCGGTCCATCGCCTCGCTGAAGCGGACCGAGAACGCGGCGTGGACGTCGACGTTCTTCGTTCCGTTCGCCGGCCGGAAGCGGACGACCTTCGGGGCTGCCGCGGTCCGGACGGCGACCGGCGTGATCGCGGCCACCGCGGCCCCATCGGCATCGGTCACGGTGCCCAGGGCGATCTTGTAGGTCGTGCCGGCCGCGAGCGCAGCCGACGGGACGAACGTGAATCCCTCGGCGACGTCGGCGGCGACATCCGGCCGCCCGCTGTCCGCGACGAGCTCGCCGGCCACGGCCGGCTGGATCCGGAGCGCGGCGCGCACGGCGTCCAGCGACACGGGCTGGTCGAAGGCGATTCGGATGCCGCTCGTGATCGCCGCTGCGGACCCGACCTGCACGGTCGCGGCGATGTGGCCCGTCGTCGCTGGCCGCGTGACGAACACCGCGCGGACCGGATCCGACATCGGGCGGCCACCGGCCGCGAGCGCGCCGGGCTCAACGGTGATCGTCTGGTAGGTTCCAGCGGCCCAATGCGTCGACGGCTGGACGGTCAGGACGGTGCGGGCGGCGTTCCAGGTCGTCGTGACCGCCGCCGGCGGGACGATGCTCAGGGCAGCCCCGACACTCCGCGGGTCCATCGCCTCGCTGAAGCGAATCTGGACGGCGGCATGGAGATCGGTTGCGGTGCCGATCGTCTGGAACGCCTCGCTCGCGAGCGCCTCGATCGGCGGGGACGGTGGGATCGCCTGCGTGGGCGTCGGTCGTGACAGCCCCAGCGCCGCGACGAGGACGACGATCCCGACACTGGCGACCAGGCTGACCCGTGCGGCGACGGAGCGTCGGGCCAGCAGGGGCAGGTAGAGGATCGCGAGGACGGGGACGGCGAGGGCCGCGGCGGCGACCTTCCTCAATACGACAGGCTCCTGATCGTGTTCGCTGGGGACGAGACACCGCTTCGGGGCTGTCCGGCCGCTCCACTTCCTCCCACGGCCGCGGCCACCCTAGCACGGCGCATCAAGCACGGGCAACCGCCCCGGCGTCCGGCGCGGCGGCGAGCGACCCGGCCGCGCGATACCGACCGAACGTCGACAGGACCAGCCCGCGGAGCTCGAGCAGCGTGATCGCGCCGAGCACGGTCGCCGGCTCGAGCCCGGTGGCTGCGACGAGATCGTCGAGGGTCCCGTGGCCCGAGGCGAGCGCCACGGCCACGCCGCGCGCAGTCGAGCCGAGCTCGAGGAGGACCGCCCCGAGCGACGCCGGCGCGCCGGAGCGCCGGCCGCGGTCGCGGCGCGGGGACGGCGGGCCGGGCGGGCCCGGTTCGACGAGGCCCAGGTCGTCGATGAGCTCGTGCACGCCGGCGACGATCCTCGCCGCGCCGGGGTAGGTCCGGAGCCACTGGAGACAGCCGGCCGACGCCGGGTCGCCGATCCGGCCTGGGACGACGAACAGCTCGCGGCCCTGCTCGAGGGCGTGATGGGCCGTGATCAGGGCGCCGCTCCGCTCCCCGGCCTCGACGACGACCGTCGCGTCGGCGACCCCACTGATCACGCGATTGCGGCGTGGGAAGGTCCACGTGTCGGGCGGCTGATCCGGCCAGAACTCCGACACGACGACCCCGCCGGTCGCCAGGATCCGCTCGGCGAGAAGGCGATGGGCCTGTGGCACGAGGCGCAGATGGCCGGAGCCGAGGACGGCGGCCGTCGGGGCGGCGTCGTGGACCGCGGCGGCATGCGACGCGCCGTCGATCCCGAGGGCCAGCCCGGAGACGACCGTCGCTCCGGCGGCGCCGACCAGGGCCGCGATCCGGGTGGCGAGCACCCGGCCGTGCTCGGTCGGCCGGCGCGTCCCGACGATCGCGACGACGTGCTCGGCATGGAGCGCCTCGATCGCGCCCTGCGCGAACAGGAGCGGCGGCGGCTGCTCGACGGCTCGCAGCCGGGCGGGATAGGCGGGGTCGTCGAAGGTGACGATCCGGACCGCTGCCGAGCGAAGGAGCGTCAACCGGTCGCCGAGGATGGCCAGACTCGTCACGAGCTCCCGGGCGACGCCTGGGTCGAGGGCGAGTCGCGACCCGTCCTCGGTCATGAGCGACGCGAGTCGGGCGGCGGCGCCGGGCCGGGCCGCGCTCTCGAGCGTGGCGAGCGCCGACCCGTGGGCCCGCAGGAGGGCGCCGTGGGCGGCCGGGCCGAGATCGGGGACCGCGAGGAGCAGGGCCGACGCCTCGGCCTCCGTCAGGTCGGCCGGGAGGCGCTCGGCCATCTCAGCTCGCCTCGCGATCCGCCAGCCGGCTCGCCAACGATCGGAACCGTGCCGCCTCGTCGAGATGATCGGGGGCGACGCTTGCGGACCCCGCGAGATCGGCGATCGTCCGCGCAACGCGGAGCAGACGTTCGGTGCCCCGCCCGGTGAGCCCCTCCAGATCAGCCAGGACCACCGCCCGCCCGGCCGCCGTCGGGGCGAGGCGACAGGCCGACCGCAGGCGACGACCGGCAAGCCGGCCGTTCAGCCCTCCCTGGCGCTCGAGCTGGACGGTGCGGGTCGCGGCGATCCGGGCGGCCACGACCTCGGACCCCTCGGGCTCGTGCGCGGCAATGAGGGCCTCCGGCGAGACCCGGGCCATCGAGACCCACAGGTCGATGCGATCTCGGAGCGGTCCGCTCACCCGGTTCGCGTAGCGGTCAACCACGTGGATGGCACAGCGACACCGACCCGACGGGTCGCCGGCCCAACCGCACGGGCACGGGTTCATCGCGGCGACGACGAGGACCCGCGCCGGGAACCGGATGGCCCGCCCGACGCGAGCGATCGACACGAAGCCATCCTCCAGCGGCTGGCGGAGCGCCTCGAGGACGTCGCGCCCGAACTCGGGCAGCTCGTCGAGGAAGAGGACGCCGTCGTTGGCCAGGGTGACCTCGCCCGGCGACAACCTCGGTCCGCCACCGACCATCGCCGCGTACGACAGCGTGTGGTGCGGTGAGCGGACGGGGGCGTCGCGGCGGAGCGCCTCGATGGGTCCCTCGCCCGCCGCCGACGCGACCACGGTCGCGGCCAGGGCACTCGCGTCGTCGAGGGGCGGCAGGAGGCCCGGGATCGTTCGCGCCAGCAGGGTCTTGCCGGACCCCGGCGGACCGATCATCAGCAGGGCGTGCCCGCCGGCCAGGGCGATCTCGAGCGCCCGGCGCGCCTCGAGCTGGCCGCGCACCTCGGCCAGATCCGGGACGGGCGCGTCGGTTCCGCGCGGAGCGAGCCGGCGAGATGCCCGCGGATCGTCCGCCCCGCCCGTCGCGAGCTCGATCCGCGGCGGCGCCGGCCGCCCGGGGCGGCGCGGACGGCGGCGAACCAGGTCGGCCGCCTCGCGCAGCGTGGCGGCTCCGACGACCTCCAACCCCGCCACGAGCCGGGCTTCCTCGACCGCGTCAATCGCGACGACGAGACGACGGATCCCGCGCCGCGCCAGCGCGGCTGCCATCGGCAGGATCCCCGGCACCGCCGCGACGTCGCCGCCGAGCGACAGCTCCCCGATCAGGGCGATCCGGCCCGGGGCCGCCGTCACCTGCTCGGATCCGAGCAGGATCCCCATGGCGATCGCGAGGTCGAGCGATGCGCCCGCCTTGCGCAGGTCCGCGGGCGCGAGATTCACGGTGATCCGGCGCGGTGGGTGGCTGAACCCGGCGTTCCGGATCGCGCCGCGAACGCGCTCGCGCGCCTCCTGGAGCGCCGCATCCGCGAGGCCGACGATCGTGAAGCCGGGCAAGCCGGGCGCGACGTCGACCTCGACCCGGATCAGCCGGCCGTCGAGGCCGATGAGGGTCGAGGACAGCAGGGTCGCGAGCACGGCCGGACCCTAGCGCCGGGCGGTCACCCGCCGATCAATCGAGGCTCACCCGGGCGTCACCCGGCGCTGGGCGCGGCGATCCGGCCTTGCAAGTCCAGCCGGGCCGCCGGCCGCCGAGGCGATCAGCCGCGGGCGAGGGCCGGTGCGGCGAGGAGGCCCGCTGCTGCGGCGGGGGCCTTGTCGACGATCCGGGCGAAGTCGAGGAGCGAGCGGCCGAGGAGGGAATCGGCCTTCGTGAACATGAACGGCGCGCCCGAGTTCAACGCGCTGATCGCGCCGCGGTACTCGTTGACGATCTGGTGGTCGATCGTCCGCTTCAGGGCACCTTCGGCGTTCTTCACGTTGATCCCGGTGAACGCGTTCGAACGGTTCAGGACGAGCTGGACCTTGCGCGCCTCGTAGCCCAGGTGACCGATCGTCTCGAGGACGAGCCGGACGTTCTTCAGGCACGACAGGTCGGCGGTCATCACGACGAACATCGTGTCGGCCGCCTCGAGGATCCCGAGGTTCACGTCATCGAGACGCTTGTCGATGTCGACGAGGACGTAGTCGTAGAGCCCGCGCAACAGGTCGAGGATCACCGGCATGTGATCGGGCGTGACGAGCTCGGCCGTCTCCGGCGACGGCGGGGCGAGCAGGAGGTCGACCCCCGAATCGTGCTTGACCATGACCTGGCGGAGCAGATCCACGTCGATCGTCGGCGCCGACACGACATCCACGATCGACTTCTTGTCGAGCCCGAGGTCGAGGAACACGCGGTGGTCGCCGAACTGGAGGTTGCCGTCGACGAGGGCGACCTTCCGGCCGAGCTCGCGATGGAGGGCGATCGCGGCATTGATCGCGATCGTCGTCGTCCCCACGCCGCCTTTCGCGCCATACAGGGCGAGGACGCGCCCCAGCGGCGGCCGCCCCACGAGCGTCTCGGCCGGCGCGAAGCGGGCCAGGAGGCTCTTGATCCGGGCCATCAGCTCGGCCGGATGGAACGGCTTGATCAGGTAGTCGTCGGCGCCGGCACGGAGTCCGCGGACCTTCTGCTCGACCTCGCGCTCGGCGGTCAGCATGATGATCGGGACGTGGCCCGTCGTGCCCTCTTCGGTCCGGATCTTCGTCGCGACCTGGTAGCCGTCGAGCTTGGGCAGCATCACGTCGAGGAGGATCAGGTCGGGCGCTTCGGCGCCCCACAAGCGGAACCCCTCCGCGCCATCCGACGCGACGACGACTTCGTAACCCTCCTGCTTCAGGGTGTACTGGAGCAGGCGCTGGACGTTCGGGTCGTCGTCGACGACGAGGATCTTGGCCGCCATCAGTCTCCTTCCGGGCCCGCGTGCACGAATTCGGGCGTCGGCTCCCCCGACGTGTGGATTATAGGCACCACTTCCCGGGCCCCCAAGAAGGCCTGACGGACGAATCGGGACACCCGAAGGTCCCATTGCGCCGGATCGGCCGGTCGTGATCCACGATGGTCGGCGCCTGGCACCTCCCAGTGCTCCGTGGCCGGGCCGGCGAGCGCCGCGAGTCGCCGGCCGTCCTTCGGCGGGACGGTCCGATCGGCGCCGCCGTGGATCAGCAGGAGCGGCACGGGATCGACGAGACGGACGATCCGGCCGGCCTCGGTCGCCCGGATGTCACCGCCGAGCCGGCGGCTGGCCATCGAGAAGAGGCGTCCGGCAACGGCCCTCCGGATCGGTCCGCCCAGCGGCAGCCGGATCCGGTTCGCGATCGGGATCCGGAGATCGGTCGGGACGGACTCGGCGACCGCACCGACGATCCGCGGCCGCGGCGCCTCGACGCTCGCCGCCGGGGCCGCTGGATCCAGGTCGGCCTGGCGAAGCGTGCCGTCGCCCAGCACGACGATCGCGGCGATCGCGACGGTCCCGCCCATCGACGAGCCGACGAGGACCACGCGCCGGATGCCGCGCTCGCCGAGCCAGTCGAGCGCCCCCGCGACGTCCTCGATCTCGTGCAGCCCGAACGTGGATGGCGCCTCGTCGGACGTGCCGTGGCCGCGGAAGTCCAGGCCCAGCACGCCGGCCGTCCGGCGGAGGGTCGGCCCGAGCTCGACGAGGTCCGGCACGATCGAGCCGGTCCAGCCATGGAGGAGGAGGATCGCCTCGTATGGATCCGGTCGCCACGGGTCCAGCGGCGCCTTGCCGCCCGTGTCGGAGCCGCCGTCGGTGGCGCCCGGCGCGGGGGCCGCCTCCGCGGGCAGCCACCGTCCGCCGAGCCGCAGGCCGTCTCGGGCGCGGAGCTTGACGACCTCGCCGCCGAGCGCGTCGAGCGCCGGCTTCAGGCTCGCCTCATTGGGGGCGACGCGCGGCGCGTCGAGGATCCGCCCCGTCCAGCCGTCCGTCACCCGGCGGCGCCACCGTCGCGGCCACCGTCGGCGGCCATCCCTCGTTCGACGAACCCGCTGATCGGCTCCAGGAGGCGGGTGAACTCCGTGGGGATCACGAACTTCGTGGCCGGGCTCGCCCCGAGCGCCTTCAGCGCTTCGAGGTACTGGAGGGCCATCGTCTTCTGGTCGATCGCGGATGCTGCGCCGAAGATCCGGGTCAGCGCCTGGCTGTAGCCCTCGGCCCGGAGGATCGCGGCCTGTCGCTCACCCTCGGCCTTGAGGATCTCCGATTGCTTCTGGCCCTCGGCGACGTTGATCGCCGCCTGGCGGGACCCTTCGGACTCGGTGATCACGGCACGCCGCGTCCGCTCGGCGGAGAGCTGCCGGTTCATCGCCTCCTGGACGTCGCGCGGCGGGATGATCTCGCGGATCTCGACGGTCGTGACCTTGCCGCCCCAGCGCTCGGTCTGCTCGTCGAGCTTGGCCCGGAGCACCTCGTTGATCTGCTCCCGCTTCGAGAGGACCTCGTCGAGGGAGATGTCGCCGATCACCGCGCGGAGCGTCGTCGAGGCGATGCCCAGCAGCATCGAGTCGAGGCGCTTCGGGGCCAGGACGCTCTTGAGCGGGTCGACGATCCGCCAATAGACGAGGAAGTCGACGTTGATCGGGGCATTGTCCTTCGTGATCGTCGTCTGGCTCGGGACCTCGGTCAGGGTCTCGCGCAGGTCGACCTTGACCGGGCGGTCCACGGCGGGGATCAGGAAGCGCAGGCCGGACTCGCGGACCATCGCCTCGTTCGTCTTGCCCAGGCGGAAGACGACCATCCGCTCGTATTGCTGGACGATCCGGATCGAGAGGTACAACAGGACGAGCACCACGACGCCGACGAAGGCGGCGATCGCAAGCACGACGACAGCGGATTCCACGGGAGCTCCTTCGACTTGCGGGCGAGTTCAGGGTAGACCGGCCGGAGCCGGCTCGACGACGAGGGTCAGACCGTCGGTCCGGACGACCCGAACGGCGGTTCCGCGCGGGATCGCCCGGTCGTCGACGGCGCGGGCAGACCATTCCTCTCCGTCTGCAAAGATCGACCCGATCGGCTCGAGCGGACGGCGGACCTCGCCCGCCGTTCCCACGGCGACCGCGACGGGATCGATGCCCGACGGCGCGGGCATCCGTCGGGTCCGCAGCGCGGTGATCGTGATCAGGGCGCCCAGCGCGGCGGCGGTGACCGCAGCGGTGACCAGGATCGGGGCCGCCACGCGGACCGCCGGGCCGAACCCGTCCGACTGGCTGTACAGCGCCGACCCGCCCAGGACGAACGCGGCGACGCCACCGATCGTGAGGAGGCCATGACTCGGGATCGACGGCTCCAGGGCGAGGAGGATCAGCCCGATCGCGACGAGGAGCAGCCCGGCCGGCACGACCGGCAGGTTCACGAACCCGATCGAGGCGAGGGCGATCGCGGTCACGCCGGCGACGCCGAGGAGGACCGTCGGCGACTGCAGCTCGAAGACCAGGGCAAGGACGCCGGCGGTGAACAGCAGGAACGCGACGTTCGGGTCGGCGAGGAGGCCGAGGATTCCGGCGAGCGGGTTGGCCGAGACCGTCTGGATGTCGGCGCCGGCGAGATCGAGGACACGATCCTGTCCGCCGACGCGGACCGTCTTGCCGTTCGCGGCGCCGACGACCTCCTCGATCGTCGAGGCGATGCCGTCGACCGCGCCGACCGAGACGGCCTCGGACGCCGGCGAGGACTTCGCGGCGGAGACGGTCGACGCCGCCCAGTCGGCGGGGCGGTGGCGCTCCTCGGCGATCGAGCGGATCCAGGCGATCGCGTCGTTGCGGATCTTCACCCCGAGCGTGCCCGGGATGTCGTTGCCGGAGCCGTCGATCGGCGAGGCGGCTCCGATCCGTGTCCCGGGCGCCATGTAGGCAAGGTTCGCCGACAACGTGATGAACGTTCCGGCGCTCGCCGCGAACCCGCCGGCCGGCGCGACCCAGACGATCGTCGGGACGCGGGCGCCGAGCATCGCCGAGACGATCCGCTGGGTCGATTCGAGGCTGCCGCCCGGCGTGTCGAGCCGGATCACGAGCGCGGCCGCCCCACCCGCCGCCGCGGACTCGAGCTGGGTCTCGATCGCGCCGGCCATCTGGCCATCGACCTCGCCGTCGGCGGCCATGACGACCACGCTGCCGCTCGCCGCGCGGACCCTAAGCGCGAACGGGGCGAGGACGATCATCAGGGTGACGGTGGCGAGCCCGGCAGCGGTCGCGATCCGGGCGAATCGGTGGCTCACGATCGAACCTCCGCGGTCATCGTACGCCGTCGCCCGGATGAGGCTCATCGGCGCGCGGCCGCGCCCTCGAGCCAGTCGAACGCGATCCGGCTCCAGGTCTCGAGGTGGTCCGCGACCGCCGCGACCGCCGCGCTCGTCGCGAACGCGCCGCTGAGCTTGTCCGTCTCGCGGATCGCCACGGGGCGGCCCGCCGCGTCGCCTTCGTAGACGAGGCCCAGATGGACCTCGCCGACCGGTGTCGTGTCGTCGTTCAACAGCCCCACGAACCGGAACGGTGGCACGAAGTCGACCACGAGCTCCTCGTGCCATTCCCGCTCGAGCGCGCGGGTCAGGTCGCCGTCCAGCGCGTCGTCCTCGGGATTGACGTGGCCGCCGACGCCGATCGAGTAGCGCTCGTGCAGGCGCGGGTCCGATCCGGCCGTCGTCCGCCGCATCAGGAACCAGTCGCGTCCGTCGCGGAGGACGGGGTACGGGATGACCTGCTTCCAGCCCGGATCGGCTTCCATCGCCGGGCGCGGCAGATACCGACCCGCCTCGCGGATCAGCGCCGCCAGATCGCCGGCGCCGGCCGGCCGGATCCCGAGCCACGGCGCGCCGGCCCCCAGCCGGGCCACGACCTCGGCCGTCGGCACCACGAGGACGAGCTCGTCGGTCACGCTGGCCCGCCGCCGGCATCGTCCCGGGCACGCTGGAGCCGCTGGGCGAGCGTCTCGCCGGTCGGCGACCCGTCGAGCACCTCGATCCAGTCGTCGATGACCGCGCGAACGGCGCGCAAGGCGGCCGCGGTCGGACCCGCGTTCGTCGCGAGGATCCCCGCCCCCATCGAGGCGTCGCCACGGGCCAGCCGGGTCATGCCCGCCCAGCCGCCCGCCGCGATCGGCTCGGCGTCCGGCCACTCGGGGCGTCCCACGGCCGCCTCGACGAGCGCCGCCGACAGGACAAGCGGCGCGTGGCTGATCAGTGCCGTGGCGGCGTCGTGCTGGGCCGCACTCATCCGGATCGGTCGTGCGCCGCAACCCGACGCCAACGTCTCGACCCGCTCGATGGCGGCTCGATCGTCCGCGTCGCTCGGCACGATGATCCACGGCCGGTCGCGCGCGAGCTCCGGGTCCGCGGCCTCGTAGCCCGACGCCTCGCGCCCCGCCATCGGATGGCCTCCCACGAAGCGCAGCCCGAGCTCGGCGGCCCGGCCCACGATCGCGACCTTCGTGCTGGCGACGTCGGTGATCACCGCATCCGGCCGGAGCGACCCACGGAGCGGCCCGGCGAGCTCCTCAAGGAGCGCGAGACAGGCGAGCGGCGGAGCGGCCAGGACGACGAGGTGGGCCGCCGCGACCGCATCGGCGGCCGAGAGGGTCGCGCGGATCCCGTGGATCCCGGCCGCAGCCGGCCCGCGGCCCGAAGGGGTCCAGGCCACGACCCGCTCCGCGACGCCCGCGGCAAGCGCCGCGCGGGCGATCGACCCACCGATCTGACCGAGTCCGAGCAGCGCAAGATCCATCGTCGGGGAGTATGTCAGGCGAACCGACGCTGGTATCCTCTCGAACGGGGAATGCCACGCGCGTCAACACGAGGTGGGGAGGCCGACGTTGAGCACGGAGAACCGGAGGATCCGGGTTCTGTTCGTCGAGGATCACCAGCTCCTCGCGGACGCCCTTGCCGCCCTCCTGGGCCGCGAGCCCGACATCGAGGTCGTCGGCATCGCGCGCACGGTCGCCGACGCCAAGGTCCTCTCCAAGGAACGGCTCGACGTCGTCCTGATGGACTATCACCTGCCCGACGGGACGGGCGCCGAGGCCACCCGCTCGATCAAGGCGCGCTGGCCGGCCGCCCGTGTCGTCATGGTCACCGCCCTGACCGACGACGAGACCGTCCTCGAATCGATCCAGGCCGGCGCCGACGGCTACCTCACGAAGGACCGCGCGGCCGAGGAGGTCGTCCTCGCGGTCCGGGCCGCGCATGCCGGCGAGACGCTCCTGCCGCGGTCGGTGATCGTCGAGATCGCCCGGCGGGTGGCCGCGGCCCGCGAGCGCGGCGACGAACGTCGGATGGTCGAGCCGCTCACGCCCCGCGAGCTCGAGGTCCTCCGGGCCCTGACCGAGGGACTGTCGACGCCGGAGATCTGCGACAAGCTGTTCATCGCGCCGAACACGCTCCGGACGCACGTCCAGAACATCATGGGCAAGCTCCGGGTCCACTCGAAGCTGGAGGCGGTCGCCTTCGCCCTCCGCTACCGGCTCGTGGAGCCGCCACGGCCCGAGGACGCGGCCACCGGCTGAGCGCGGCCAGCGCGTCGTCCCGGCGCGCCGGCGCGCCGGGGCAACCAGGCATCCCTCAGCTCGGGGGCCGCCTGCGCCGTTCCTCGCGCCGGTCGCCGGTGCGTCGCTCGCCGTCCGGCGGCGGTCCCGGATCGTCGGGCGGGTTCTGGCGGCGGGCGATCGTCCGCCGCTCGGTATCGCGCCGATCGAGGTTGAGGAACGCGCCGCAGCGCGGACAGCGGCGCTCCTCGGCGAACAGGGCGTCGAGCGCGGCGACCGAATGGATCTGGCGTCCGCACGACCAGCAGGCAAGCTTGGGCACGGCGCCATCGTAGCGGCCGATGACGGTGCGGGAACGGGCCCGACCCAATCGGGGACCTGCCGATTACGTCGCATGAGTGATGTCCCGACCAGGTCACGGGGCGCACGATGCGTCCCGGGTTCGCCACTTGAGGGCGACCGGCCGGTCACTCGGGCAGGTGACCGCCCAGCGGACCGCTCTGCTCCCCCCAGAGCGGTCCGCTCCCTTTCCTCGTGGATCAGGCTGGCGCGGCTGCGCGTGGCGAGGCGCGGACCGGACGGCGGATCAGCGACGCCGGGTGATCTTCCTGCGAGCCCCGGCCACGAGCGTGCCGAGCCCGAGCGGAAGGACGAACACGATCCCATTCCGGCCGTTGCCCTTCCCCGTTCCGTCGGAGCAGGGACGCGTGGGAGGCGGAAGTGACTTGTGATGGCCTGGCGGGCCGCTCCCATCACCCGGGCAGGGCGGCCGCGGCTTCGTCACGTGCTCCACCGGGGCCGGAGTCGGGGTCGGCCGCGGCGTTGGCCGGGTCGTCGGTCGAGGCGTGGGCCGGGGCGACGCGACCGGTCCTTCCGTCGGCGTGGCCGTGGGCACCGGGGGCCGGATGACCGGCTCGGGCGTCGGGGTGGGGCCCTGCGCGATCGTCGGCGCCGACGGCGTCGGGGAGACGATCGGCTCGGCCGATGGTCCGGTCGAGGGCTCGCCCGACGGCGGGCTCGAGACCGACGGCTGCGACGAGGCTTCCGTGGACGCGCTCGGTGCCGGCTTCGAGGGCACTGGGGACGCGGGCGGGGCTTCGACCGTCGGGCTCGCCGAGGCGCGGGCGATGTCCTTGGGCGGGGTCGCAAGGGGAGCGACAGCGCCGGCGGTCAGCGCGACGGTCGCGAGGATGAGGTTCAAGACCCCCATGGCGACGACCAGGCGCGCGCGCTGAATCGCTGTCACGACGTGTTTGGGGCTCCCTGGCGGTGCTCGCGGAGTCCGACCCGCGGACGGCGAGATGGTAGCACCGCCTCGTCACCACCGAGTGTTGCCTCGGCCCGTGAGACGTAGCGCGCCCGGCCGCCACCGGTCACGCTCTCGTACAGGACGAGGCGGTCTGCGACGCATGTGAGATCGAGCTCGGCCGCCGCGGCGCGCAGGGCCGCCGCGGTCTGCGATCCCACCCGGACGCCGTCCGCGCGGGCCAACGTGAGATGTGCCCGGAAGGGACGGTCGGAGCGCGGCCAGCCGGCGGGCTCCAGGCGCTCGTCGAGGGCGCCGGCAAGGGCTGCCAGGGCCTCGCCGCCGGCGTGGATCGCCAGCCACAGCGTCCGAGGGCGCCCAGCGGCCGGGAAGGCGCCTGCGCCGTGGATCCGCAGCTCGAATGGCGCGCCATCGGCCGCCGCCTCGCGCACGGCGGACGCGACGGCGTCCACCCGATCCTCGGTGGTCGGGCCCAGGAAGCGGAGGGTGACATGGAGGCCGTCGAGCCGGACCCAGCGAACGCCCTTGCCGGGCGGCTCGCCCGCCCGGATCGTCTCGACGATCGCCGCGATCGCGGCGCGCGCCTCCTCCTGGATCGGAACGGCGACGAACAGGCGCGGCTCGGCGATCAAGGGCTCGACGGAGCCGATCGCCGCGGCTCGGCGTCCCAGCGCGCCCGATCGTTCGCCAGGACGGCCCGCGCCCGCGCGGCATCGCGCCAGCCGACGACGTCCGTGGCCTTGGCCTCGAGGTCCTTGTAGGTCGTGAAGAAATGCTCGATCTCGACGAGACGGTGGGGCCGGACGTTGTCGAGGTCCTCGACATGGGCCTGGTGCGGATCGGCGACCGCCACGCACAGGACCTTGAAGTCCTCGCCCTTGTCGTCGCGCATCTCCAGCCCGCCGATCGGCCGGGCCCAGACCCGGCAGCCCGGGAAGGTCGGCTCGTCGATCAGCAGGAGGGCGTCCGTATGGTCGCCGTCGCCGGCTCGCGTCCCCGAGATGAAGCCGTAATCGAAGTTGTAGTGGACCGCCGAGAAGAGGACCCGGTCGAGCCGGAACACGCCGGCGTCCTCGTCCCACTCGTATTTGTTCCGGCTGCCGCGCGGGATCTCGACGACGACCTCGACGACGGCCGGAAACTCGTCCTGGGCGGGGCTCATGCCCCGAGTGTACGGAGGTTCCGCTCGGATCGCCGTGGGCCTCGCCGGTGCGCGGGTGGTCTGGACCGCCCGCCGCGTCCTGGGAGCCGGCCCTGGATGCGGGCACATCGCGAGCGCGGCGTGGAGCGCGCACGAAAACGCCCGAAGGAACCGATCGCCTGCGGTGTCAACCTGCGAGCAACGCAGCCTTGATGTGATCTCGGCCGGTCAACCCGCGGATCGGCGATCCAGCCGGGACGCACCTTGCGGCTCGTCCGACCGGACCGGCGGCGCTGCGTGGATCACTCCTCGCGTCACCTGTCCGCTTGCGCTTGGCCCCTTCGGGCAAGACCAACATTAGGTCGGCGGCGCAGGGGCCACAACGGCCTTATCCACGAATGTTGCAGATCCATCGCATCGGTCATCCACGAATCCCCGGCCCCTGTGGACGGAATGTGGGAAACCGAGCGGCGCGGGTGTGCTACGCCGGGCCAAGGCCCCGGCCGGGAATCAAAACGGCCCGGCGGATGCCGGGCCGTCCACGAACCGTGATCGGCGCTCAATCGTTGTAGAGGCGCTCCTCGATGAGCTTCTCCTGGACCGTCCGTCCGTTGGGGTCGAAACAGGAGAACTCGAAGTGCTTCTCGAACTCGAGGTCGACGTTGTCCTGGCCGCCGCGGTTCTTCTCGACCGAGATGATCACCCAGTCCCGGAAGCGCTGCGCCTGGTACGGGTTGAACTCGATGTTGACCTTGGCGACGATGTGGTACTTCTCGTTGAGGATCAGGATGATGTCGGCCTCGTAGTTGATCGCCGACGAGCCGCGCAGGTGGAAGTTCCGGAGGCGCGAGGCCTTCAGTCCCTCCTTGTCCGCCGCGACGATGCTGATCATCGGGACGTCCTCGCTCAACGCGATGTCCTTCAGTCCGTTGACGACGTACGTGACCTTCTCGGTCTCGGTGTCCGGCTCGGGGATCTGCGGCACCTTCTGGAGGTAGTCGACGAAGACCACGAGGCGCCGGTCGCCGCTCAGCTGGCGGTGCTGCTGGACGAGCTTGCGGATGTTGTCGACCGTCGAGGCGGTCTGCGAGCCGCGGAGCAGGAACAGGTTCTGGCCGTAGCGGGCGATCCGGTCGAGCGACGGCCGGAGCCGCGGATTCGAGGCCAGCTGGGCCGCTCCCCCACCCTCGGCCATCCACGTCCCGAGGATCTCCTTGCGGACATCCTGGATCTTGATCGCGCCCGTCTTGTGGGGCAGATGAGCGAGCGCCGACTCCATCGCGATCAGGCGGTTCAGGAGGTACTGCTCATCGTGCTCGAAGCAGATGTAGAGGACGTTCGCCTGTCCGCCGGAGGCGATGTTCCGCGCCATCTGGAGGGCCATCGTCGTCTTGCCGGTGCCCTGGGCGCCGCCGATCAGGAGGAGCTCACCGGCCCGCAGGCCCGTGCCGATCGTCTTGTCGAGCGGGGTGAAGCCGAGCGGGACGGGCTGGTATTCGCCGACCTTGCCGCTCGTGACCTTGTCGTTCAGGTCGACGAGGACGTCGAGGGCGGAGCGCGGCGCCATGCTGCCGGTCTCGGCATCGAGCCGCCACTGCTGGGGGGCCCTCGGTTCGGCGGTTTCGGTCACGCTCGCTCGTCCTCCCGGTCACGAAGTCGGGTTGCATCGTAGCACCGCGCTCCAGCCGGTCAGCCGCCCGGATGCCGAGAATCCGTAGGCCGAAGGTCCTGCCCGCGGGCGTCGCGCGGGCGTTCGTCGGGACGCCGAATCAGACCCGCAGCAATTCGGGCTCGAGGCCCGCGATCTCGTCCCACATCCGGGCGATCGCGCGGATCGACGTCTCGTAATTGCGGAGGTCGTTCCACTCGTTCGGGGCGTGGGCGCCATCCTCGGGCGGGACGAATCCCATGAGCACGACGGACTGGCCGAGGATCCGCTGGAAGCTGGCGCAGATCGGGATCGAGCCGCCCTCGCGGACGTACACGGGCGCCCGTCCGAACGTCGCCTCGAGCGCTCGCGCAGCCGCCTGCGTGGCCGGATGGTCGACGGGCGTGTGGAGCGGCATCCCGTGGCCGAGCTCCTGGGTCTCGACGCGTACGCCCTTCGGCGCCACCGCGACGACGAAGTCCCGGAGCGCCTGGGAGATCTTCACCGGGTCCTGGTTCGCGACGAGCCGGCAGCTGATCTTCGCGTGGGCGTGGGCCGGGATGATCGTCTTGCTCCCCTCGCCCTGGAAGCCGCCCCAGATGCCATTGACGTCGAGCGTGGGCCGGGCGCCGCGGCGCTCGAGGGTCGAGTACCCGGCCTCACCGTGGAGCTCGGGCAGCCCGAGCCGGCCGAGGTAGGCGTCCTCGTCGAAGGGGAGGTCGGCGATGCTCCGGCGCTCGTCCGCGCCCAGCTCGACCACGTCGTCGTAGAACCCGGGAACGAGGATCCGGCCCTCGTCATCCTTGAGCGCCGCGATGATCCGGGCGAGGGCATTGGCCGGATTCTCGACCGTTCCCCCGTAGCCGCCGGAGTGGAGGTCGAGCTTCGTGCCGATGACGTCGACCTGGATGTAGACAAGGCCGCGGAGCGCAATCGTGATCGACGGGATGTTGCCGGTGAAGAAGCCGGTGTCGCTGATCAGGGCGAAGTCTGCGGCGAGGCGCTCGCGGTTCGCGGTCAGCCAGTCGTCGAGGTGGAGGCTGCTCGATTCCTCCTCGCCCTCGAAGCAGATCTTCAGGTTGACCGGCAGCTCGTCGCGCGTGGCGAGGAGCGCCTCGATTGCCCGGAGATGGGCGTGGAGCTGGCCCTTGTCGTCCGACACGCCGCGACCCAGGATCCGGTGACCATCGACGATCGGCTCGAACGGGGGCGAGGTCCACAGATCGAGCGGGTCCACGGGCTGGACGTCGTAATGGCAGTAGACGAGGACCGTCGGCCTGCCCGGCGCATGGAGCCAGTCGGCGTAGACGATCGGATGGCCGCCGGTCTCGGACGCCTCGGCGTGCTCCATCCCGATCCGGGTCAGGTCCTCGACGATCCACTCGGCGGTCCGCCGGCAATCCGCGGCGTGTTCGCTGAGCGCGGAGATGCTCGGGATCCGGATCAGCTCCTTGTACGACTCGAGGCGCTCGTCCGCGTGCTCGTTGAGGTAGGTCTCGAAGGCGGCGTCGGCCGTCGTGGGCTCGGTCATCGTCATGGGCCCGATGGTAGCGGGATCGCCCCGCGTCGGGGCCTCTGGACATGGAACGACCCCGGGTCGGTGACCCGGGGTCGAGCCGTTTGTGCCTGCGACCTACGCCGGCGACGGCGTCGGTGCGGGCTGCGCGCCGGGGGTGGGCTGGTTCGGCCCCACGACCTCGGGCGGGGACTCGCGGAGCGGCCGCTTGGGCGGCTGATCGCTGAAGAGCTTCTCGAACTCCTCGGAGTCGACCGTCTCCTCGGCGACCAGCTTCTCGGCGAGCGCCGTCAGCTTGTCGCGATGGGTGACGAGGACATCCATCGCCCGCTCGTACGCGTGGTCGATGATCGCCCGGACCTCTTCGTCGATCTGCTTGGCGACTTCGTCGGAATAGTTCCGCTGCTCGCCGATCTCGCGGCCCAGGAAGACGAGCTCGTCGCGCTTCCCGAACGAGAGGGGCCCGAGCTTGTCGCTCATCCCGAACTCGGTGACCATCCGGCGGGCCAGGTCGGTCGCCTTCTCGATGTCGTTGCTGGCACCGGTCGTCGTGTCGCCGAAGATCAGCCGCTCCGAGGCGTTGCCGCCCAGCAAGCCCGCGATCTTGTCCTCGAACTCCGTCTTGGACTGGAGGTAGCGATCCTCGGTCGGGAGGGCCATCGTGTAGCCGAGGGCCATGCCGCGGCTGATGATCGTGACCTTGGCGACGGGGTCGCACTTGGGCAGGATCCGCTGGACGACGGCGTGGCCGCCCTCGTGGTAGGCGATGATCGCCTTCTCGGCGTCCGAGATGATCCGCGACTTGCGCTCTGGACCGGCGACGATCCGCTCGAGCGCCTCGGTGAACTCGCCCGTCCCGATCACCTTCTTGTTCCGCCGGGCAGCGAGGATCGCGGCCTCGTTCACGAGGTTCGCCAGGTCGGCCCCCGAGAAGCCGGGCGACTGGCGGGCGACCGTCTCGACGTCGATCGACTTGTCGAGCGGCTTGCCCTTCGTGTGGACCTTGAGGATGGCGGTCCGGCCCTTCATGTCCGGCCGGTCGAGGATGACCTGCCGGTCGAACCGGCCCGGCCGAAGGAGGGCCGGGTCGAGGACGTCGGGGCGGTTCGTGGCAGCGACGACGATCACGTTCGTGTTCGTGTCGAAGCCGTCCATCTCGACGAGGATCTGGTTGAGGGTCTGCTCGCGCTCGTCGTGCGAGCCGCCGAGGCCGGCGCCGCGCTGGCGGCCGACCGCGTCGATCTCGTCAACGAAGACGATGCACGGCGAGTTGCGCTTCGCCTGGTCGAACAGGTCGCGGACGCGGCTCGCGCCGACGCCCACGAACATCTCGACGAACTCGGAGCCCGAGATCGAGAAGAACGGCACGCCGGCCTCGCCGGCGACCGCTCGGGCCATCAGCGTCTTGCCGGTGCCGGGAGGCCCCACGAGCAGGACGCCGCGCGGGATCCGCGCGCCCAGCGAGTTGAACTTCTCGGGGTACTTCAGGAACTCGACGACTTCCTGGAGCTCGGTCTTCGCCTCGTCGACGCCGGCGACGTCGGCGAACGTCACCACGGTCTTGTTGCCGAGGAACATCCGGGCCCGGCTCTTGCCGAAGCTGAGGGCCTGGTTATTCGTGCCCTGGGCCTGGCGCATCATGAAGAAGATGAAGCCGCCGATGATCAGGATCGGCAGGAGCCCGGTGATCAGGATGCTGATCCAGCCGTTGTCGGGTGCGTCCTTCACGGTCAGGATGTCGGCGGGGAGCTTGACGTTGCCCTTCTCGGCGTAGGCGGTCATGTCGGGGAGCGCCTGGTTGCCCAGAATGCCCGGCACCACGACGGTGTACTGCGGTTCGCCGGTCGTCGTCGTCACCGTCAGGGTCGTGCCCTGCTGATCGACGTGCTTGACCTGGCCGGCCTGGACGTTGGCGAGGAACTGGGAGTAGCCGACGCTGACCCCGTTCGCCGTGGAGTTGAGAACCGTGATCACGACCGCCAGCGCGACCACGACGAGCAACAGCATCACGATGCCGTTGCGGAAGAACCTGGGATTCAACAGAGCCTCCGGGATCAGTGGCGCCGCAGCGCGGCGTCCAGCGGGCCGAGTATAGCGTCGCATTGTGAGCGTCCCATGAACCGAGGGTCCCGCCCGCGGGGGCCCCTCCTGCCTGTGGATTCGTTGCAACGCGGGCGTCGGATCGCCGCGCACGCGAACGCCCGAGCCGGTGTCGGCTCGGGCGTTGGATCAGCGAGTGGTGGTAGCGGAGGGCGGATTCGAACCACCGACCAAGGGCTTATGAGTCCCCTGCTCTACCACTGAGCTACTCCGCCGTGGGGGACGGATTGTAGCGTCGGAGCCGCCTCCGGGGCGAAACGCCGGCCGGCGATCGCCTCGTGGTCAGGGCCGGTGGTCGGCGCCCGGGTTGTCGGTGGCGGCGCTCGGCAGCGTCGGCGCGTGGTCGGCCGCGCCCGACCCGGCGCTGGCCGCGGCGCCCTTCGCCTGGCCGGCGGCCTTCGCGGCGACCGCGGTCGCGAGGCCCTTGGCCGCGTGCTCGTTCGCCTTCGTGAGCGCAAGATCGAGCCCGGTGAGATCGAGCGTCCCGGCCGCCGCCGCATGCTGGACGCTCGACCCGAGCGCGCTGATCACGGCCTCTACGGCGGCCATCGACTGGCTCGAGCCCCCCGGCGACGCATGCGTTTGGGCTCCGGCCAGCCCCCCGGCGGTGACGCCGAGGGCGACGAGCAGGCGCGCGATCAATTCCAGCATCGATACCTCCTGTGATCCAGGAAGGACAACGAGCGAGCGGCAATGGCGTTCGGGTGGATCGCTCGCTGCAACGTCGTTGCAAGCCCCGCCGACGGGTGAGACGCGCGCTCAGGCGGCGGTGGCGCTCCCGCTCAAGCCCAGCCGCGCGAGGAACGCCTCGTTCGAGGGCTCGCGCCCGAGGAACCGACGGAGCCGATCGACCTGCGGCCGAGTCCATGGGGCCGCCAGGATCTCGCGGCGGTAGTCGGCGCCGACCTGCGCCGATCGCGTCCCCTCCGTCTCGAACCGCGAGAACATGTCGTCGCCGTAGACCTGGGCCCACAGATAGCCATAGAGGAGGCCGTCGTAGCCACCGAGCAGATGGCTCACCTGGGCGGGGTAGAAGCCGCCTTCGACGAACGGAAAGGGCAGGATCGACCAGGCGCGCCGATTCGCGTCCTCCAGGTCTGTCGACGCCTCCGGGCCGTGAAGCCAGACGTCGACCATCGTCATGTACGTGAGGCGCAGCGTCGTCGTCTCGAGCCCGATCCGCCGCGTCGCGGGCAGCGCCTCGAGCAGCTCCGGGGGCATCGGCTCGCCGGTCCGGTAATGACGGGCGAACCGGCCCACGATCTCGGGCCGGCTGGTCCAGTGCTCCATGATCTGCGACGCCGACTCGATCCAGTCCCAGCCCAGCCAGCGACCCTCCGCGGCGACCTGGCCCGACGATTCGAGGATGCCCTCGAGGACGTGCCCGAACTCGTGGAAGAGCGTCTCGAGGTCCTGCGGCGTCAGCAGGCTCGGGGTCGACGGTCCGGGGGGCGTGAGGCTCGCGACCAGGCCCATGAACGGCAGCCGAGGCTGCCCGTCGGGATCGTGATGGCCGGCGTGGATCGGGTACGCCCACGCGCCCGGCAGCTTGCCCGGCCGCGGCAACAGGTCGAAGAGCGCGTGGCCGAGGACCGCGCCGGCGGCGACGTCCTCGAAGCGGAATCGGCGCACGTCCGGATGCCAGCCGCGGACGTCGGGCTCCTCGATGACCCGGATCCCGAAGACGTCCGCGGTCAGCTCGAACAGGCCGGCCAGCGCGGCGTCCGCCGGCAGATACTCGGCGATCGTCTGGGCCTCGACGCCGACGGCGTCGCGCTCGGCCGCGTCATAGAAGCGCCAATCCCATTCCTCGGCCACGGCGGCCGGATCGCCCTCGTCGCGCCGCACGTGGTCCGTCATCCTCGCGATCCCGTCCGCGACCGCGAGGTTCAGGCCTCGGGACAGGTGGTCCATGAAGTCGAGGACCGTGGCCCGGTCGCCCGCCATCGCGCCCGAGGTCTGGAGGTCCATCCAGGAGTCGTGGCCCAGCAGGCCGGCCAACCGCCGCCGGAGGCGGATCGTCTCGGCCAGGACCGGCTCGTTCGTCTCGACGGCCTGATCGAACCAGGTCCGCACGATCCGTTCCCGAGCCGCGCGGTTCGTCGCACGCTCCAGGACCGGGATGCGCTCGCTCGCGTCCATCGCCACGAGCCGGCTGCCCCGAGCCGACCCGGCGGGGAGTCGCTCGATGAGCGCGGGCGGCAACCCGTCAAGCTCGTCCGCGGCAAGCTCGACCGTGCGCCGGTCTCCCTCGATGTTCTCGGCGAAGCGGACCCCCAGCTCCACGAGGCGGGCGCGACCGGCCGCGACCTCGCGGCGCTCCCCCGTCCCGAGCGCGTATCCCGCAAGCGCGGTCTCGGCGAGCCATCGATCGAGCGCCGGTCGCTCGTCGTCGTCGAGGACGAGCTCGCCGAGCTCCGCGGCGGCCGCCACCCGGCGAACCGCGGCTCCGACGTCGTCGCGCTCGAAGAGCCCGGCCCGCCATTTGTTCAGGGCCTCGTCGGCCTCGCGGGCAGCCGCCCGGATCGCGTCGTCCGGGTGGATCGTCGCGAAGGCCGCGGTTCGCCCGAAGGCATCCCAGGTCTCGAGGACCGCGTTCCCGAGCTGGCCCACCACGGCGGCGTAGGTTGGTTGCGGCGCGGCGACCGCGGCGGCGACCCGCCGATCTGCGGCCTCGATGGCCCGCTCGACGGCCTCGCGCATCGCGTTCGGCGTCAGCTCTTCGAACTCCATCGGCCCATCCAACCCCACTCGCTGCTCCCCGGTCAGTCGCGCCGCGCCGTGAGCCCGGCGGTCTCCGCTGCCGCGCGCCGGACGGCGGCGATGATCGGCTGGTAGCCGGTGCACCGGCAGAGATTGCCGGCCAGGGCGTCGCGGATCGCATCATCGCCCGGATCGGGGTCGGCGGCGAGGAGCGCCGTGGCCGAGATCAGCATGCCGGGCGTGCAGAACCCGCACTGGATCCCGCCGCCTTCGACGAATGCGCGCTGCAGTGGGCTGAGCTCGCCGTCGGGGCCGGCCAGTCCCTCGACGGTCGTGATCGCCCGGCCGGCGGCCTGGAGGGCGAGGAACGAGCACGCGTTCACCGGACGTCCGTCGACCAGGACCATGCACGCCCCGCACTCCGAATCGTCGCAGCCCTCCTTCGGCCCCGTCCGGCCCAGGTCGTCGCGGAGGACGCGCAGCAGGGAGCGGCTCGGATCCGTCACGAGCGCTCGCAGGCGGATCCCGTCGACCGTCAGCTCCAGTTCGGCGCTCATCAGTGATCCACCGCCGGCGCCCAGCGCGAGGCCGGCACCGCGAGGGGCCGGCCCGCCGCGCGCTCGATCGCGGCAGCAGCAGCCCGGGCGACGACGACCGCGATCATCGCGCGGCGGTAGTCGGCGCTCGCGCGGACGTCGTCGATGGGCTGCGCGCTTGCGGCAGCCGCGCCCCCTGCCGCGTGGAATGCGGCCCAGCCGACGACGGTGCCGGTGAGCTCGGCCTCCGCGGCGGGCGCCCGGACGACGGTCGGCGCGACGGCGGTGAGGGCGACTCGCGCGGCCGCGATCCCCGCCCCGTCCGACGTCAGGGTCACGGCGACGGCCGCGCCGACGACCGCGATCTCCATCGCCCGGCGGTACTCGAGCCGGATGTAGGCGGAGCCGGACCGAGAAGCGGGCGCCGGGATCCGGACGGACCCGAGCAGCTCGCCCGCCCGGGCGGCCGTCCGGCCCGGGCCGGTCGCCAGGTCCGCCACGGCGATCGCCCGCTCCGAGCCGGCGGGGCCGCGCAGGCTGACGGTGCCATCCAGAACGACGAGCGGGGCCGTGGTCTCGGCCGCCGGTGAGGCGTTCATCAGGTTGCCGCCGAGCGTGCCCGTCGCGCGGGTCGCCGGCGAGCCGACGATCGCGGAGGCGTCCGCAAGGGCCGTCCAGGATCGCGCGATCGCGGCATCCGACGCGATCCAGGCGTGCGAGACCAGGGCCCCGAGGACGAGCGACCCGTCGGCGTCGATGCCGGCGCCGGCAAGCTCCGGGATCCGGTCGATCGCCACGATCGACGGGGGCAATGGGCGCCGGCCTTGGCGGGCCGCGACGACCAGGTCGGTCCCGCCGGCAACCGCCCGCGCCGCCGGATCCGCGGCCAGGAGGGCCAGCGCGGCGTCGAGCGTCGTCGGCGCCGCGAAGTGCTCGGTCATCGCGCGGCGCCCGCCGTGACCGGGCCGAACGGCGCGTTCCGCTCGGCCGAGCCGTCGTCGCCCGTCGTGACCGCGCGCCAGACGCGCTCGGCCGTCATCGGCAACCGTCGGACCCGGACGCCCGTGGCGGCCGCGATCGCGTTCGCCACCGCTCCGGCCGTGGCGACGATCGGCGGCTCGCCGACCCCCTTCGAGCCGTACGGCCCGCCGTTCGCCGCCGGGTGCTCGACGAAGATCGCCTCGATCTCCGGAGCATCGGCGCTCGTCAGGAGCTTGTAGTCGAGGAGGGAGGCGTTCCGCTGGAGGCCGTCATCGCCGTAGCGGGTCCCTTCGAGCGTCGCGTTGCCGAGGGCCATCACGACGCCGCCGGTCAGCTGGCCGAGGGCGCCCGTCGGGTTGAGGACGCGGCCCACGTCGGTCGCCGCGACCACCTTCGTGGCGCGGGCGACGCCCGTCGCCGGATCGACCCGGACGCGCGCCGCGTGGCAGAAGAACGTCGGCGCGGCGAATGCCTCGAAGCCGAGCCGGCCGACGCACATCGAGGCGTCATGCTCGGGGCCCTGGGGGGGCAGGCCCGAGCCCCGGGCGAGCAGGAGCGCTCCGTCCTGAGCGCTCGAGGCGAGGGTGGCGATCGACACGCGACGGTCCGGACTGCCGACGACGCCGGCGTGGCCGTCACGAAGCTCGAGATCGTCGACGCTGGCCTCGAGCGCGATCGCGGCGAGGTCGAGGAGCTGGCGGCGCAGATCCGTGGCGGCCTCCAGGACGGCCCGGCCGTTGTTGAACGTCGTCTGGCTCCCCGAGCTGCCGCCGTCATACGGACCGGCGTCCGTGTCCTGGTAGGTGATCGCGAAGTCCTCGGGCCGCATGGCGAGGACCTGGGCCGCGAGGATCGGCAGCGCCATGACCGCCCCGGTGCCGTTCTCCTGGGCTCCGGTGACGATCCGGCCGCTGCCGTCGGATTCGATTCGGACGTACGCGCCGGACGCGGCCGGCATGCTGAACCACCATCCGGAGGCGATGCCGATCGCCTCACCGGCGGCGAGCGGTCCGGCGGCCTGGATCGCCGCGACCGCCCGCTCGAGGGTGTCGATGGCGCCGTCGCCCTCGTGCCGCTGGCGGGTGGGTCCCTCGTCTCCGTCGCGGACCAGGTTCCGCCGCCGGAACGCCACGGGATCGAGCCCGACGCGGGCTGCGACGGCGTCGTGATGCTGTTCGACCGCCCAGCAGGCCTGGGGCCCGGTCGGCGCCCGGACCGAGCCCGACGGCGTGCGGTTCGTGTAGACGCAGATCGCCTCGATGTCGACGTCCGGGATCCGGTAGGGGCCCGCGATCATCATCGCGGCGATCTGGCCGAGCGTCGGCGTGTCGCTGGCGTAGGCGCCGCAGTCGAGGAGGATGCGCGCGGTCCGGGCGAGGATCGTGCCGTCCTCGGCCACGCCGGTCGCAAGGTCGACGACCATGGCATGGGTGACCTTGTCCGGGGCGATGAACTCCTCACGCCGGGTCAGGACGAGCCGGACCGGCCGGCGAGTCGCCCGCGACAGGGCGGCGAGGTGGCTCTCGAAGTGGAAGTCGCATTTGCCCCCGAACCCGCCGCCCAGGTGGCTGACGACGACCCGAACCCGGTGCTCCGGAATCTGGAGCGTCTCGGCGACCTTGCTCCGGGCATAGAACGGGACCTGGGTGCTCGACCAGATCGTGACCCGGTCGCCGCTCCAGTCCGCCGTCACGGTGTGCGGCTCGATCGGAACGGGATGGGCCATGTCCGCGACGTAGCGCTCGCGGACGACGATCGGGGCACGCGCCAGCGCCGCCGTTGCGTCGCCCTTGACGATCGTGGACCGGCTCGCCTGGTTGGCGACCGGGGCGATGTTGGGGTCGTGGCGGTAGGCCTCGATCTCGGGGTGGACGAGCGGCGACGACGGCGCCAGGGCGGCCTCCACGTCGAGGACGGCCGGCAGGTCCTCGTACTCGACCTCGATCGCGGCGACGGCCCCCGCAGCGGCCTCGGGCGAGAGCGCGGCGACCGCGGCCACCACCTCACCCTCGTAGCGGACGACGTCGCGGGCGAACAGCGTTCGATCGAGGACGAGGTCGAACGAGCCGTAGCGCCGGTCGGGCACGTCGGCCTGGGTGAGGATCGCCAGGACGCCCGGCAGCGCGGCGGCGCGGCTCGTGTCGAGCCGCACGATCCGGGCATGCGCGCGGCCGGCGAGCAGGAGCTTGGCGTGGGCCAGGCCGGGGAACGCGAGGTCCGCGGTGTAGCGGGCCTGGCCGGTGGCCTTGGCGATCCCGTCGGGTCGAATCCAGGGATCGGACGCAGGCGGACGCGGCTCGGTCACGGGCAACGGCTCCTCCTCCGGGGGTGACGGGAGCTCGAGGATAGGGAGTCCGCCCGGCCCCGGCGGCGCCGGACCACACCGCGGATCGACGAGGCAGACGGTTGGTGGCGACGCGGATCGGTCCTGCCCGGACCGCCCCGATCGGCTCGTGACCGGACCGCGATCCGGACCATCGGGTCAGGCACCGCCTGGGACGTGCGCCCGTGCACCGGCGCATGCGGGCACCGGCCTACCGCCGGCCTCAGGCGGCGGGTACTAGTTCGTCCCTCCTCGAGCCGGCGCCGGCACCGTACGGTTCGGTCCGCTCGGGCATCGGGCCGAGGGGTCTCGGACGGCGGACGTTCCACCGGGGAGCCCGCAGGGACGCGTGAGGAACACCTTCGGGCCGATGCGCCGGCGGCGCGCCGGGACGGGGCACGGCGGTCGCGCGATGTCACCTCGGCCGCGGAATCCGGAGCGGCCTGAGTCTCATCGTCCGCCGCGCGCGAGGGTTCCGGGGGGACTCGTGCGCGGCGGACGACCACCCGCGCGCCGACCGTCGACCGTCAGGTCACTTCGACCAGGCGGCCCGTCTCGACCTCGAAGATGAGGCCGTGGATCGGGCCGGGCCGGACCCACGGATGGGCCCGCAGCCGCTCGACCTGGGCTCGGACGGAAGCCTCCAGGTCGGGGAACGACCCGAACGCGACGTCGAGATCGCGACCGGTCCGAGCGCGGAGGCCTTCGCGCATCTCGTCCTCGTCGGCTCGCTCCAGGCCGCACTGGGTGTGGCCGATCACGAGGACCTCGTCGGTCCCGAGCCGCTCCTGGCTGACGATCAGCGAACGGATCGCATCGTCGCTCGCGAGACCACCGGCGTTCCGGATGATGTGGGCGTCACCCGTCCGCAGGCCAAGGGCCTCCTCCACGTCCAGGCGGGCGTCCATGCAGGCGATGATCGCGACGCCGGACAGCGGGGCCGCGGTCAGCGCGGACCGGTCGAACGCGTCGACGTAGCGCCGGTTCTCGCGGAGGATCCGGGCGAATTCGCTCCCGTCGTCGGGGCTCGGCGCGCCGGGCGCATCCCGCACGGGTCAGGCCTGCGCGGACGGACCGGAGCCGCCCCCGAACTGGTCGACCATCTCGCCGATCGTCGTGTTCCCGTAGCGATCGGCCAGCTCGCCGCGGGCGATCCGCCACATCGTTCGGAGCGGACGCGGTCCCGCCCGGTCGAGCTCCCCCAGCCGGATCGAGCCGAACCGCTCGATCCCGGGGATCGCCGCGAGGTCGCGGGCGAGACGTTGCGCGGCGACGTTGACCGTCGTGTCGCGACTCACGCCAGCCGCGGCCGGCGCACCCGAGACCGCCGATCCGGCGGCTGCCGGCGCCGACCGCAGCGCCGCGCCCACCCGCTCGCCAGCCTGGCGGACCGACGCATCCACGCGGGCCATGGCGGCCTGGGTGGCGGCCTCGCCGGCCTCCACGGCGCGGCGCGCGTCGGCGGCGTCACGGGCGGCGAGCTCCGCGGCGGTCGCGCTGTCGCGAGCCACGGACTCGCCGGCTGCGCGCGCGTCCGCCAGCGCTCGTCGGGAGGCCGAAGCGGCCCGCGCGGCCGACGACCCGGATGGGCCGGAGGTGGCGGCGCCGGCCGCAGCGGCCGTCGCCGGGCTCGGGGCGGGGCTCGAGGGCCGCGGCGATCGTCGCCGCCCGGTCCCACCACCGCCGCCCTCGCTGCCGCCTTCAGCTCCGCCGCCTCCGCCGCCTCCGCCGCCTCCGCCGCCACGGATCGCGCCGCTGATCAGGGCCGGGATGTCGAGGCCGGTCAGGCCCTTCACCGCCGTGCTCGCCTCGGTCACGGTCCGCGTCGCGTTCTTGACGACGTCCGAGGCACCCTCCGTCGAGAGGACCGTCATCGAGTCGATCGCCGCCATCGGCTCGGCAGCCGCTCGCACGATCTCCGGCAGCATCGACAGGACGGTCTGGATGATCGCGGCCTCGTTGAACTGGCGATAGGCGTCCGCCCGGAGGGCCAGGGCCTTCGCCTCGGCCTCCCCCTTCGTGAAGACGATCCCGGCCTCGGCGTTGCCTTCGAGCTTGGTGCGCTCCGCTTCGGACTGCGCGTTGACGAGGATGACCCGCGCGTTCGCCTCGCCCTTCGTGACATTGACCGCCGCCTCGGCCTGGCCGGCGAGCTTGACCCGCTCGGCGTCGGCCTGCGCGGCGGCGATCCGGGCGAGCTTCTCGCCCTCGGCCCGCTTCACCGCGGCATCGGCCTCGGCCTCGGCCGGGCGGACCGTCGAGGCGACCAGCTCCTGCTGCTTGCGAGCGGCCTCGAGCTGGGCCAGCTCGGTCTGCTTCTTCACGACCTCCTGGGTCGCCTCCGCCTGGGCGAGCGGCCCGGACTGGGCGGCCCGGGCCTCCGCCGCCGCGATCTGCGTCTCGGTCTCGGCGCGCCGCAGCGAGACGTCGCGCTCGGCGTTGATCTTGATCTGGTTCGCTTCCGCCTCCCGGACGGCCGCCTCCTGGTCCGCGGTGGCCTTCGCCATCCGGGCGTCGCGCTCGCGGCGGGCCGTCTCCTGCTGGCCGATCAGCTCCATGTAGCCCGACTCGTCGCGGATCGCCTGGATCGTGAACGAGTCGATCTGGAGGCCGGAGGTGGCCAGATCACCCTTCGCGGCATCCTGGACGGCCTGCTGGAACTTCTGGCGGTCCAGGTTCAGCTCCTCGACCGTCAGCGTGCCGACGATCGACCGGAGCGAGCCCTCGAGGACGTTCTTCACGATCGAATCGACCTGGTCCTCCTGGGCGTCGAGGAAGCGCTCGGCGGCGTTCCGGATCGACTCGTCGTCGGCACCGATCTTGAACGTCGCCACGCCCTGGACGGCGACCTTGATGCCCTGGCGAGACACCGCGTCGGCCAGGCTGACGTTGATCTGGCGCGCCGTCAGCTTCAGCTTCCCGATCTTGTGGAACAGGGGGAGCACGACGATGCCCTGGCCGCGGACGACCTTCAGCCCGGCCTCGCCGCCGCCGAGCGGCGTCGCCCGCCCCGAGCGGATCAACGCCTCGTTCGCCCCGGCGACCTTGTAGCGGCTGCCGAGATACGCGAACAGGAGCGCGAGGATGACGATCGCCGCGAAGACGACGATCACGCCGGAATCGAACTTCAGGAAATCAGGCACCGGTGGTCCCTCCAGGGTTGGGCGTCGAGGGCTGGCTCAGGGGCGCGACGACGAGGCCGGTCCCGGCCGTGCCCGTGACGGTGACGGCCGTGCCGGCCGGGATGTCGACCGACGCCGTGGCGCTGAACTCGTGGGTCTGGCCCTCGGCCTTGACCCAGACGCTGCCGAAGTGCCCGGCCGGGATCGACACGGCCACCGACGCCTGTCGCCCGACGAGGCTCGACGTGGAGAACGGATTCGCGCCCTCCGATCGACGAAGGGCCGTGAACATCGCGTACACGATGCCGAAGCCGAGCGCCCCACTGACCGTCCCGATCAGGGCGGCCTGGCTGGCGTGGACGCCCAGGACCTGGGTCGCGAACAGGCCGCCCACGCCGAACATCGAGACGAAGCCCAGGAGCAGCGGCATCAGCGACACGCCGCCGATGTCGAATCCGATGTGGAGGGCGTCGAGGATCCCGCCGAGGATGTCGTCGACGAGGACCGTGACGAGGAGCAGACCGCCGCCGAGCAGCGTGCAGATGACGAAGATCAGGTCCTCGATGGGAACGACCATCCCCTACCTCCACCCCGGCGCCGCGATGCGGCGTCCCTCCGCCGAAGGATACGACGCGGCGGGCCGGCGTCGACGGAGCTGAGCGGCCCGCGGGCCGTCAGCTCGAGGGGCCGAACAGGAGCGAGAGCCAGGACTCGAGCGGGGTCTGGTGATCGGTCGTCGCGCCGAGCCGGACCGACGCCGATCCGGGCGCGCCGTCGACCGGTGGCGGCACGTTCGGGTCGAGCGCGAAGGGGACCTCCCTGGGTCCGCCCAGCCCGAAGCCCCGGGCGACGACCGCGACGTGCTCCGGCTGCACCACCTGATCGACCTCGTCCTGGAGGGACTGGACCTCGGCCGCGAGGGCGGCGTTGTCGGCCGCCATCTGGGTCGCCCGATTCGAAGCGGCCGTGGCGTCGCCGACCTGGCGGGCGAACACGATCACGATCCAGACCGCGAGGAGCGCCGACGCGGCGAAGCCGACCCGGCGCCTGGTGATCCCGGCGACGGTCAGGCCGGAGAGGTCGACCCGTTCGGTGCGCGGGCTGGCCGCCTCCTCGTCCGCGGGCTCCGGGACGGGCTGATCGGCGCGGCGGGACGACGCGGTCTCCTCGGTGACGCGAGAGCCGCGGGAGTCGTCTGCCGTGGCGGCGCGGCGGCTCTGCACGTTCCGGCCATGGTAGCTGCCCGTAGCTACCATGTCAACGCGGCGGGTTCTGTGACAACGAACCTGTCACGAGCGTCGGCGACCGTCCTGCTAGACTCCCGTCATTTCGTACATCTGTTCGAAACGAGGCAGCATGCGGACCTATGCGCCGGCGCCCACCGAGGTCGTCCTCGACCGGCTCCTCGAGGAGCCCTCGCTCGCTGCGGGGGTGACCCATCATGCCGTGATCCCGGCCCGGGAGGCGGAGTGGCAGGACTTCCCGGACTGGCTCGATCCGCGCATCCGGTCGGGCCTGGCGGGCCGCGGCATCGATCGCCTGTACGTCCACCAGGCCCAGGCGATCGAGGCCGTCCGGGCCGGGCGTGACGTCGTCGTCGTCACGCCGACCGCGTCGGGCAAGACGCTGTGCTACGCCCTTCCCGCCCTCCAGGCGATCGCGGAGGATCCCGCCGCGCGCGCCCTCTTCCTGTTCCCGACCAAGGCGCTCAGCCAGGACCAGACGGCCGAGTTCGCCGAGCTGGCCGTCGCATCCGGGCTCCAGATCTCGGCCGCCACGTACGACGGCGACACGCCGGCCCCGATCCGTTCGGCGATCCGCGGCGCCGGGCAGGTCGTCGTGACGAACCCGGACATGCTCCACTCGGCGATCCTCCCCCACCACACGAAATGGTTCCAGCTGTTCGAGCAGCTTCGGGTGATCGTCATCGACGAGCTCCACACGTACCGCGGCGTCTTCGGGAGCCACGTGGCGAACGTCCTGCGCCGGCTGCTCCGGCTGTGCGCCCATTACGGCAGCCGGCCCGTGATCGTGTGCTGCTCCGCGACGATCGCGAATCCGCGCGAGCTCGCCGCGACCCTGACCGGTCGGGATCCGATCCTCGTCGACCGGAACGGCGCGCCGTCGGGCGAGCGCCACGTCCTCCTCGTCGAGCCGCCGCTGACCCACGCAGCCACCGGCGCGCGCGGATCGAACCTCACCCTCGCCCATCGCTGGGCACTGCCGTTCCTGCGGGCCGGCCGCCAGACCGTCATCTTCGGCCGGAGCCGCGTGGCGGTCGAGATCATGCTCTCGACCCTGCGCGAGGCCCTCCGCCAGGACCTGGGACCGCGGTCGCGGGTGCGCGGCTATCGGGGTGGCTATCTGCCCACGGAGCGGCGGGCGATCGAGCAGGGCCTGCGCGAGGGCGAGATCCTCGGGGTCGTCGCCACGAATGCCCTCGAGCTCGGCGTCGACATCGGCCGGCTCGACGTCTCGATCCTTGCGGGCTATCCGGGCTCGGTCGCGGCCACCTGGCAGCAGATCGGGCGGGCGGGCCGCCGCGGCGGGACGAGCGTCGCGGTGCTCGTCGCATCGGCCGCGCCGCTCGACCGCTACGTCGTCCGGCACCCCGAGTTCCTGCTCGGCGCACGGGCGGAAGAAGCCCGGCTCGATCCGGACAACCTCCATGTCCTGATCGCGCACCTGCGCTGCGCCACGTTCGAGCTGCCGTTCGAGCCGGGCGAGGTCTTCGGGCCGGCCGTCGCCGACGAGCTGCTCGCGTTCGTCGCGGAGTCCGGCCACATCCGCCAGGCCGAGGACGGTCGCTGGTACTGGAGCTCCGAGAACTTCCCGGCGTCGGAGGTGTCGCTCCGGACGGCGGCGCCCGAGAACGTCGTGATCATCGACACCACGCCTGACCGGCCCCGGGTCCTGGGTGAGACGGACCTGTTCTCGGCTCAGGTCCTCGTCCACGAACGCGCGATCTACCTGCACGAGTCGGTCCAGTACTACGTCGACCGCCTCGATTGGAGCGAGAAGAAGGCGTATGTCCACCGGATCGACGTCGACCACTACACGTACGCGAACCGGGCAGTCACGCTCAAGCCCCTCGACGTGTTCGCCGAGGCGCCAGTCCCGGGCGGCCGGCGCGTCCATGGCGAGGTGATGGTCGCGAGCCTCGTCACGCTCTTCAAGAAGCTGAAGTTCGGGACGGACGAGAACGTCGGCTGGGGCCCGATCGACCTGCCCGAGCTCGAGCTCCAGACGACGGCCTATTGGCTGACGGCTGAGCACCTGCCGACCAGCTGGCGGCGGAACGAGCTGGACGTCGCCTTGATGGCTGCCGGCCGGGCGATCCAGACCGTCGCGTCGGTCCTGTTGATGGGCGACCCGCACGACCTGGGCCTCGTGACCCAGGTCCGGTCGCCGCACCACGACGCGCCGACGATCTACCTCTGGGAAGCGACGCCGGGCGGGATCGGGCTGAGCGCTCGCCTGTACGAGCTCCATGACGAGCTGATTCGCGGTGCGGCGGAGCTCATCCGCGACTGCGGGTGCGAGAGCGGTTGCCCGGCCTGTACGGGACCACGGCTGGAGCCCGACCTCGATGCGAAGGCGCTCGCCCTTCGCCTCCTCGGCGAGCTGGAGACGCGGACCGACGACCCGTCCGCGCTCGACCTCGTCTCGGCATGAGCGGCGCGACGCTCGAGCGACGGCTCGCGAACTACCGCGCCGCCATCCGAGCGGGCGCCGGCGACTCGGCGCCGGGCACGACCCGCGACCCCGGCGATCGGCTCGACGGAGGCGTCGTCCGGGGCTCGATCGAGCTCGGCCGGCGCCTGGCCGAGGCCCTCGATGGCGAGCTGATCCTGGATCCGGCCGGCCCGGTCGTGATCGTCGAGCCGGCGACCGTCGTGCTGCCGATCGACCGCCAGCGGCTGGCGGCGCTGCCCGGCATGCCGCCGCGAGACGCGCCGCTCGTCTGCATCGACACCGAGACGACGGGGCTCGCCACCGCCTCGGGGACGGTCGCGTTCCTCGTCGGCCTGGGCTGGTGGGAGGACGACCGCTTCCGGCAGGCGCAGCTGCTGCTGCCCGACCATCCGGCCGAGCGCGGCCTGCTCGCCCGGCTCGCTGCCCACGTCCCGACGAACGCCTGGCTCGTCAGCTACAACGGCCGGGGCTTCGACTGGCCGTTGCTCGTCGCCCGCTACCGGATGGCCGGGGTCGCGGCCCCGCCGCACGCGGGCCACCTCGACCTCCTGCCGTTCGTCCGTCGCGTCTACCGCCATCGGATGGCCGATGCCCGCCTGCGGACCGTCGAGACCGAGCTGCTCGGGACGATCCGCCACGGCGACGTCGATGGGTGGCAGATTCCGGGCCTGTTCCTCGATTTCCTGCGAGGCGGCGAGGCGTGGCCCCTGATCGACGTCGTCCGCCACAATCGCGAGGACGTGCGCTCGCTCGGCCGGCTGCTCGGTCGGATCGATGGCACGTTCGGCGACGCCGAGGCTCGTCGCGCGCAACCGATCGGCGACCTTGCCGGCCTGTCCCGGGCCTTCGGGCGGGGCGGCCGGTTGACCGAGGCGCTGGACTGCCTCGATGCGGCGATCGATGCGACCCAGCCGCCGGGCGGCCACGTGGCCCGCGAGACGGCAGCCGTGCTCGGCGACGGCGAAGGCGGCGGCGAGGGCAAGGCAGCGTGGTGGCATCCGAACCAGCGAGCCGATGTCGGCGGCAGGCTCCCGCGGCGCTCCTGGCAGCGACTCGTCGACGGCCGGCTCGAGTCGCCGTGGACCGCCGAGCGCGTCGCGATCGAGCGGGCCCGGCTGCTCCGCCGGCTGCGCCGCTACGAGGATGCGGTCGGTGCCTGGCTCGACCTGGCCCAGGGTCGCGGCGCGGTCGCCGTTCAGGCGTGGATCGAGGTCGCGAAGCTGCGTGAGCACCGACTCGGAGACCCGGACGGCGCGCTCGACGCGGCGATCCGTGCCGCACGGCTCGCCGAGGGGCGGCGCCGGATGGGCCTGGGCGATCCCGCCACGGAGCGCGCGCTGCGCGAGCGCCTCGAACGGCTCCGTCGACGTGTCGCCGCGGCCAGGGCGGCGAAGCCTCAGGCGGCGACGCGCTCCACGGCCATCGCGACCGAGCCGCCACCACCCAGGCAGAGCGTCGCCAGCCCGTAGCGGCCCTCGCGACGCCCCAGCTCGTAGAGCAGCGTGGCGACGATCCGTGCCCCGGATGCCCCGATCGGGTGACCCAGGGCGATGGCCCCGCCATTGACGTTGACCTTGTCCCAGTCGAATCCGAGCTCGCGGCCATCGGCGAGGGTCTGCGCGGCGAACGCCTCGTTGATCTCGATCAGATCGAACGCCTCGATCGGCAGCTCGATCCGATCCAGCAGGCGGCGGACCCCGGTGACCGGGGCCAGGAACAGCCACTTGGGCGCGACCTCTGCCTGCGTGTAGCCGACGATCCGGGCCAGGGGCTTCAGGCCGTGCCGTTCCACGGCGCGCTCGCTGGCCACGATCGTGGCCGCGGCCCCGTCGGTGATTCCCGGGGCGTTGCCGGCGGTGACCGTCCCGACCGTCGCATCGCCGCGGTCGTCGCCGACCGGCAGGTCGAACACCGGCTTCAGCCGGGCGAGCGCCTCCAGCGACGTGTCGCGCCGCGGACCCTCGTCGGTGTCGACGACCGTCTCGCGGCCCTTCGCATCGCGGATCGTGACCGGCGCGAGCTCGGCCGCGAACCGCCCCGAATCCTGGGCAGCGACCGCGCGCTCGTGGGAGCGGAGCGCGAATGCGTCCTGGTCCTCGCGGCTGACGTGGTCGCGGATCGCGACGCGCTCGGCGTGCGTGCCCATGTGGCACCCCTCGAACGCGCAGGTCAGCCCATCCGCCACCGCCGAATCGATCAGCCGGCCGTCGCCCAACCGGTAGCCGAAGCGGGCGCGCTCCAGGAGGAACGGCGCGCGGTTCATGCTCTCCATCCCGCCCGCGACCACGATCTCGGCATCGCCGGCCCGGATCTCGGCGGCGCCGAGCATGATCGACTTGAGGCCCGAGCCGCAGACCCTGTTGATCGTCGTCGCGGACGTCGAATCCGCGAGGCCCGCCTCGAGCGCCGCCTGGCGCGCCGGCGCCTGCCCGACGCCCGCCTGGAGGACTTGGCCCATCAGGACCTCGTCGACCGGCGTGTCGGCCGGCAGGCCGGATCGCTCGAGGGCGGCCCGGATCGCGACTCCGCCGAGGGTCGTTGCCGGAACGTCGGCCAGCGCCCCGCCGAACTTGCCGATCGGCGTCCGGGCGGCGCTCACGATGAAGACCTGGCCGTTCCGGCCGGCTGCACCCTCGACCATCAGCGGGTCCGGGGGAACCCCAGGTCGATCTTCGAGGTCCCGGGATCCGGCCAGCGCTGGGTCACGATCTTGGCCCGCGTGTAGAACTGAATCCCTTCCGGGCCGTACATGTGGAGATCGCCGAAGAGCGAGTGCTTCCAGCCGCCGAAGCTGTAGTAGGCGACCGGCACCGGGATCGGGACGTTGATCCCGACCATGCCCGCGTTCACCTCGAACTGGAACTGGCGGGCCGCGCCGCCGTCGCGGGTGAAGATCGCCGTCCCGTTGCCGTACGGGTTGTCATTGATGAGCGTCACCGCGTCCCGGTAGGTCGGGACCCGGACGACGGTCAGGACCGGGCCGAAGATCTCGTCCTTGTAGGCGTCCATCTCGGTCGAGACCCCGTCGATCAATGACGCACCCAGGAAGAATCCGTCGGAGTCCTTGTAGAGCGGGTGCTCACGCCCGTCGGCAACGACCGTCGCACCCTGAGCGGCGGAGCTGTCGAGGTACGAGGCGACCTTGTCGCGGTGCTGCTTCGTGACGAGCGGCCCCATCTCGGCCTCGGGATCCGTCCCCGGGCCTACCTTGATCTTCGGCAAACGGGCCTTGATCGCGTCGACCAGCGGGTCGGCGACGTCCCCGACGGCCACGACCGTGGCGATCGCCATGCAGCGCTCACCCGCGGAGCCGTAGCCGGCCGAGATCGCGGCGTCGGCCGCCATGTCGATGTCGGCGTCGGGCAGGACGATCATGTGGTTCTTCGCGCCGCCGAGGGCCTGGACACGCTTTCCGTTGCGGGTCCCGGTCTCGTAGATATAGCGGGCGATCGGCGTCGAGCCGACGAACGAGACCGCGGCGATGTCGGGATGCTCGAGGATCGCGTCGACGGCGACCTTGTCGCCATGGACGACATTGAAGACGCCATCGGGGACGCCCGCCTCGTGGAGCAGCTCGGCGATGAAGAGCGCCGCGGACGGGTCCTTCTCGGACGGCTTCAGGATGAACGTGTTGCCGCACGCGATCGCGTTCCCGAACATCCACATCGGGACCATCGCCGGGAAGTTGAACGGGGTGATTCCGGCGACCACGCCGAGCGGCTGGCGGATCTGGTAGACGTCCACCCCGGTCGACGCCTGCTCGGTGAAGCCGCCCTTGAGCAGGCTCGGGATGCCGCACGCGAATTCGATGTTCTCGAGGCCGCGGGCAATCTCGCCCAAGGCATCCGACGGCACCTTGCCGTGCTCGGCCGTCAGGTGCGCCGCGAGCTCCTTGCGGTGCGCGTCGATCAGGTTCCGGATCCGGAACAGGATGTCGGTCCTCTTCGAGATCGAGGTGGAGCGCCAGCCGGGGAAGGCGGCCTTCGCGGACGCGACCGCGACGTCGATCTCCTCGACGGACGCGAAATCGACCTCGCGAGCCTGGCGACCGGTCGCCGGGTCGAAGACCGGCCCGCGCCGCCCCGAGGTCCCTTCGACCAGCCGGCCGTTGATCCAGTGGTGGACGGTCCCGCCGCCGGCCGGCTGCGCCTCGCCCTGGACTCGCGCGCTGCCCGGCTCCGCGACCTGTGTCATCTCTTCGATCCTGCCTTCCGTCACGCCCGGTCCGCCGGACGTCGTTCCGTCATGTCGGTGCGAACAGCCTACCGCGGAGCCGCCGCCCCGGCCACCGGACCACCCTCCCGGATCCGGGCACGGACGGCGGCGCGATCCGGGACGCCGAGGAGGCCGGGGCCCTCCAGCACGAGGGAGGCCGCGGCCGCGGCGAGGAGGAGGTCCAGGCCATGCCCGGTGCGACCGCCGACGAGACGCGGCTCGATGCGCGCGGCAGCCAGGGCCGCCAGGAAGACATCCCCGGCGCCGGTCGGGTCCACGGGCCGATGGCTCTTGATGGCCGGGTAGTGGCGCAGCTCGAGGGCCGCCTCGGGCTCGCCGTGGGCCGAATGCGCGCCGTGGACGATCAGCCCACCGCGATCGCCCTGGGTCACCGCCAATGACGCCCCGCGATGGAGGAGCCGATAGAGGTCGGCGAGCTCCGTCTCGCGGTCGATGTCGTCCCGGGACAAGCCGATGAGGTCCGCCCGGGCGACGATCGGGTCCGGCCGCGGCGCGACGTGATGGGTGGGCTCGCCGGGCACGAGCTCGCGCAGGAGTCCTTGCCAGCCGACCGCCACGAGGGCCTCGGCGGCGGGCAGGTCGGCCCAGGCCGCCGGCAGCTCGGCGGCAACCGGGGCCAGGATCCAGCCTGGCGCGTCACGCCACTCGGCCGGGACGGCATCGGCCGGGACTGGGTCGGAGCGGTCCTCGCAGAGCTGGTGACGGCCTTCCGGGCGCTCGATGTTCACGAACACCGGACCGTGATCGAGGGGCACGAGCCGGACGTCGACGCCGGCCTGGCGGAGGAGATCCAGCTCGGGCGCCGTGGCCGCCAGGGCGTCGACGCCCACGAGGGCCGCCGTGGGCAGGCCCAGCCGCGCGGTGGTCAGTGCGCTGTACGAGACGCCACCACCCAGGCGCCAGCCGCGCGGGTCGTCGTCGACGAGGTCACGCGCCGCCGAGCCCACGACCACGACCGTCGGGCTGGTCGCGCCCGTCACCGACCGGCGCTCATCAGGGGGACCCGCGAAGACCGCATGCGATACTCGACCCCATGTACTTCTACGAGCTCCATGAAGGCGACGAGGACGTCTTCTCCGATGTCCTCCTCGTCCGCGACGACGAGATGGATCCCGACGAGTTCTTCGAGCTCGTCCAGTCCGTCCGTCGCCGGATCCAGGACACCTATGAGGACGATACGCTGATCGAGGCGATCGCCGTCGAGCTCGAGCGCGAGCATGGCTTCGTGTTCGTCTCCGACGAGAAGCTGACGGCCGCAGCGAATGTCTCGACCGAGGACAGCGAGAACTTCCTGGCCGATCTCGACACCGGGGACGAGCTGGGCGAGGGCGAACGCGGCGCCGACTTCCGGGCGATCCTCGCCGACTTCGACCCCGACGACGGTCCCGCCCGGCCGAACTAGGCCCCCCGAGGTCAGCGGCTGAACAGGATCTCCACGACGTCGCCGTCGCGGACCCGGTAGGTCTTGCCCTCCGAGCGGAGCTTGCCGGCCTTCTTCGCGTCGGCCATCGAGCCGAGCGTGAGCAGGTCGTCGTAGGCGACTGTCTCGGCCCGGATGAAGCCCTTCGCCAGGTCGGTGTGGATCACGCCGGCCGCATCGACGGCCGTCGAGCCGTCGCGGACCGGCCAGGCCCGGACCTCGTCCGGTCCCGCCGTGAGGAACGAGATCAGGCCCAACAGGCGGTAGCTCAGGGCGATCACGCGATCCAGGCTCGATTCGGCGATCCCGAGCTCGTCCATGAACACGGCCGCGTCATCGGGCTCGAGCTCGCCCAGCTCCATCTCGATCCGGGCCGAGAGCGCATCGACGAGCGCGTTCCGGTGGTCGTAGCCGGCCGCCACCGACGCGACCCGCTCCCCTGCTCCGTCGAGATCGCCCTCGCCGACGTTCAGCAGGATCAGCACCGGCTTCTGGGTCAGGAAGCGGAAGCCGCGGATCGCCTTCTCGTCCTCGGGCTCGAGGGCCGTGTCGCGGATCGGTGAGCCCGCCTCGAGTGCCGCCTTCAGGCGGACGAGGATCGCCTCCTCGCGCTCGTTCGACTCCCGTTCCGCGGGCGTGCCGTGGCGACCGCTCGTCTTGAGCCGTTCCAGCCGCCGGTCGACGAGGGCCAGATCGGCCAGGAGGAACTCGGTGTCGAGCCGATCGAGGTCGCGAGCCGGGTCGACGGATCCTTCCGGATGCGGGTTGGCCGGATCCTCGAAGGCGCGGATCACGTGGAGCAGCGCGTCGCTGTCGCGCAGCCGCGCGAGGTGCTCGGCCGGCAGGTCTTCCGTTCCGACATGGCCCTCGGTCGACGCCGGGGGCGCCGGCAGATCGACGTAGGTGACGTCGGCCTGGACGATCTTCTTCGGCTTGAAGATCGCCGCGAGCCGGTCGAGACGCTCGTCGGGGACCTTCACGACGCCGACATGGAGCTCCATCCCGCCGAAGCCGCCCGTCTCGGCGTGGCCGCGGGTGAGCGTGTTGAACACGGTGGTCTTGCCGGACCCCGCAAGCCCGACGATCGCGATCTGCATCCTGCGATGCTATCCGGGACGACCGATCGGTCGGCGAGAGAACGGAGCATGGGCGGCGGACGACGAGCACCGGGCATGGTCGGGACGCTCCTCGGATTCGTCCTCGTCGCGCTCGCCGGCTGCGCGGACGTGCCGGAGGTGGAGCGCCCGCCGGTGATCGCGATCGATCCCGGCCTCCATCCCGTCCGCACGGCGGACGAGGTCGCGGCAATCGTGCTCCGCGCGATCCATGCGAACGAGATCGGACTTGGCCGCGTCCTATCGCCCGCCCGGATCATCCGGATGTCGGTCACCCTTGCCAGCCGCGTCCGCGCGATCGAACCGAACGCCGGTCAGGGTCAACCCGCCGCGAACCGGACCGTCTGGGTCGTCCGGGCGTTCGGGACGTTCACGACGAACCGAGGTCCCGCGAACGCCCAGCTCGACGCTGCGGGGAGCGGTTATTACGTGATCGACGACGGGGACGGCTCGATCATGGGGGACGGGTTCCCCTGAGCCGGGGCGGCCTCAGTACCCGGCATTCGGGTCGACCACGTTGAGCAGCGGCTCGCCGGCGGCGTAGCGCCGGAGGTTGTCGCAGAACAGCTCGACGCTCCGGTCGAGGACGCGACCGCTCGACCATGACGTGTGCGGGGTGACGATGACGTTGGGCAGGTCGTAGAACGGCGAGGTCGGAGCGAGCGGTTCCTCGCGGAAGGTGTCGAGGACCGCGCCACCGATCCGCCCGTCGCTCAGGGCTGCGAGGAGCGCCCGCTCGTCGACCAGCCGGCCGCGCGCGATGTTGATCAGCCACGCGCTCGACTTCATCGCCGCGAGGGCGTTCGCGTCGATCATGTTCTCGGTCTCGGGCGTCAGGGGCGCGGCCAGGACCACGAAGTCGGAGTCGGCGAGGAGCGCCGGCATCGATTCGGGGCCGCCGACGCGGTCGAGCATCAGCTCGCCGAACAGGCGGGTCGACTCGTCCGCGGCGCTCGATCCGGTGCCCTCCTCCGAGCGCCGCCGCACGGCGATCACCCGGCACCCGAACGCCGTCGCGAGCGCGCCCACCGCACGGCCGATCGACCCGAGACCCACGATTCCGACGGTCACGTCGCGCAGCTCGACCCCCTCGAGCGGCTGCCACGTCCGCTCCCGCTGGAGCTCCAGGAGCCCGGGCAGCCGGCGCGAGATCGCCAGGATCATCATCAGGACGTACTCGGCGATCGGCCGCGAGAACACGCCGCGCGCGTTCGTGAAGACGATGCCGCGATCGCGCGCCGCCGTCGTCAGCATCCGCTCGACACCGGTCGACGCCGAGTGGACGTACTGGAGACGCGGCGCCCGCGCCAGGAGCCGGTCGAACGCCTCGGATGAGAGCCAGCCGCGGAGGAGGACCTCGACGTCGTCGGTGGGCTCGTCGGTCAGCCCTTCGCGCGACAGCGTGATGATCCGCGCCCCGGGAGCCGCGGCCCGGATGCGATCCAGATCGCCCGACCGGTAGCGCGCGGACAGGATCGGCGACAGGGCGATCGCGCTGGGCGCGCCGCCGGGCCCCGAGCCGGGCCCGGCCGTCCGGGGCTGCTCGGCGGCAGCCATCAGCCGGCGGCCATCAGGCGGCGGCCATCAGGCGGCCGCGCCGGTTCGGCGGAGCCAGGCCGCCGGATCCTCGATCTCACCCGGCAGCGGCAGCATGTCGGGCCCGGACCAGAGCCGGTTGAGAGCGGCCGGCCCGCCGCCGTCGGCGATCGCCCGGACGAACGCCTCGCCCTTCGCGTACTGCTCGAGCTTCACGTCCATCCCGGTCAGGCGCATGACGGCGCGTTCGAACGGCGAACGGCGCGCGTTCCGGCGCTCGTGGAACTTCGCGCTGATCCGTTCCACGCCCGGGACGAGGTCCCGTCCGACCTCGTCCATCACGTAGTCGCTGAACCCTTCGAGGAGGCTCATCACCGCCTGGGTCTCCCGGAACAGGCGGCGCTGCTCGGGGTTCATCAGACGCTCCATCCAGTGCTCGGCGTCGCCGCCGTCGCCGCGGATCGCCCGGCCCAGGCTGCGAAGGGCCTCGCGGCCCAGCCCGCTTGCCTCGCGGCCGAACAGCTTGAGCTGGCGCTCGAGCCGGTCGGCGAGGTACGGCCGGAGCCAGGGATGCGCCTCGAACTCGAACGCGTGGGTCGTCTCGTGGAGCGCGATCCAGGTCCGGAACGGACCGATCGGAACGTCGAGGATCGACGCGGTCTGGCGGATGTTCTCCTCGACGAACAGGAGCTTGCCCGGCGTCGCCTCGGCGGTCAGGAGGGCGAGGTCGTACTGGCCGAGGACCTTCGAGCCCATGAAGCCCAGGAGGAAGCCGAGCTGGCGGGTCGTGACCCAGCGGTTGGCCAAGGCGATGGTCGCCTTGGTCAGCCCGCCGCCGTGCGGCACGACCTGGTCGAGGAGCTCCGTCTCCAGCTGGCCGATCAGCTGGGCGAAGGTCGCGACGTTGGCGTGGACCCAGCCCGCCCGGTCGACGACGGCCGATCGCTCGACGACGCCCGGCAGCTGCGTCCCGAGCGCCTCCGACAGACGGGGCACGATCCGGGCCATCGCCTCGGCGTAGGACGGCTCGGCCGATCGCAGCTCCGCGGCGCTCAGGGTTCCCGGCGAGGACCGCAGGCGCTCCACGGCGAACCGTTCCGCGCCCGGCCAGTCGACGAGGCCCTGGCGGGCGACCCGCTCGGCCCGCCGGCCCAGGACGGTCGCCGCGGCTCCCAGCGCCGATCCCACGAGGAACCCCGCCTGCCAGACGCGATCGTCGCGCCAGCCGGTGCCCTTGCCGCGCCCGACGTTGCGGGATCTCTGGCCGCTCACAAGATCACCGGAGCGCTCGTCGCGGCCGGCCCGACCTCGACCGAGGCGATGTCCGGGAACGCCTCGCCGAAGATCCGCTCGGCAACGACCCGGAACGCGTCGACGTCGCCGGTCGTGAGCTGGACGTGCGTCGGCGCGGCGGCGGTCTCGTTCGGGCGGTCGTGGCCGTCCCGGCCGGCGTCGGCGGCCGTCCCGCGTGTCGTCCCGGGCGCCTCGAGGCCGTTGATCGCGAGCAGCTCCACGAGGGCCGAGGCCGTCGCAGTGGCCGAGTCGACGATCGCGACGCGCTCGCCGGCGATCCGGGCGATGACCGGCCGGAGGAGCGGGTAGTGGGTGCAGCCCAGGAGGAGGGTGTCGATCCGGGCGGAGGCCGGGAGCGGGAACACGAAGTCCCCGGCCGCGTCGCGCTCGCCGAGCAGCGGGGCCAGCGACTCGGCGACGATCGTCTCGACCTCGTCGCCCACGAGCCGGCCGGCTTCGACGAGCGGCACGAACGCCGGCGTGGCGTGCTCGTAGACCTCGACCGCGGGGTTCTCGTCCTTGATCGCGCTGAAGTAGGCGTGGGAGCGGACGGTCGCGGGCGTGGCGATGACCCCGACCCGCCGGTTCCGGGTCGTCAGCGACGCGGTCACCGCTCCGGGCCGGACCACGCCCAGGATCGGCAGGTCGTAGCGTCGCCGGAAGTCGCCCAGGGCCACGGCCGTGGACGTGTTGCAGGCGACGACGATCGCCTTGACGTCGCGCGCGGCGAGCTCGTCCAGGGCCTCGATCGAGAACTGCCGGACCTCGTCGTCGGGTCGGACGCCGTAGGGCGCCCGGAGGTTGTCGCCGAGGTAGATCGTCGACTCGCTGGGCGAGCGGCGGAGGATCTCGCGGAGGACGGTGAGCCCGCCGACCCCCGAGTCGAAGACGCCGATCGGGCGGGGGTCGGACATCGCTCCGGTCAGTGCCGGCCGGCGGCCGCCGCGGGCCGGATTCCGTGCGCCGCGAGGAGCTCGCCGGCGATCCGCCGCAGGTCCTGGCTGATCGGCGCCGCGGGGTTGGCGAGAACGAACGGCACGCCTTCGTTGTTCGACTGGACGACGAGGAGGCCGTCACTGACGACGCGGTGCTCGGGGGTCCGGCCCAGGGCCCGCTCCAGGTCCCCAGGATCGATCCCGCCGGGCGAGTCGGCCCGGTTCACGAGGTAGCGGACCTTCGACGCGGGGTAGCCGATCATCCGGAACGCGTCGGCGACCGCGATCGTGTTGTGGATCGTCGTGGAGTCGTACGTCACGATCTCGACGATCGTGTCCGACAGGTCCAGGAACGACAGGTTGATGTCGTTCAGGGCCGAGCTCATGTCGATCACGATCGCCCCGTACACGCGGCGCAACAGCGACAGGATCTTGTCGACATCGCGGGTCGTGACCATCTCGGCCATCTCGACCCGCGGTGGGGCCAGGAGGATGTCGATCCCCGACGGGTCGCGCCACAGCACGTCCTGGAGGTCCGACTCGGCGACGCGATCCGTCGGCAGGTCCAGGATCGACGGCGCGTCGACGGGGACCTTCAGGAGCGAGCGCAGGTCGCCGAACTGGAGGCTGCCGTCGATCAGGACCGTCCGCTGCTCCTGCTGGCCGAGGGCGACGGCGAGGTTGAACGCGATCGTCGTCTTGCCCACGCCGCCCTTCGGCGCGAAGACCGAGTAGACGCGGGACGAGCCCGTCGTCGAGGTTTCCGCGAAGTCCTTCCGGACCTGGGCGATCCGGTTCATCAGGTCGAAGCCGGAGAACGGCATCGCCAGCACGCCGTGGATCCCCTTCGCCGGATCGATCTCGATCGGGTTCTGCGGGACGGTCAGGACGACCACGGGAACGCCGTAGCCGGATTGGGCGATCTGCTGGGCAAGCGGCAGGCCCTTCACCCGACCCTGCAGGAGCGCGTCGACCAGGATGACGTCCGGGCGGAGCTGCTGGACCTGGGGAAGGACCTTCGAGCCGTCGCTCAGGACGTCGAGCAGCTTCACCGAGTTCTGCGCGTTCAGCAGGCCCCGGATGTACTGCGCCACCTGCGGCACGTCCTCGACGAGGAGGAGGCGCGTCTGGTCACTGGATGCCATCGCGCCGAGTGTACCAAGCCACTCTGACCGCGCTGGTGGTCTGGAAGTCCCGGCGACCGGCGGCGGTCCGCCGGGCCGGCCTACGGCTTGCGGGCGACGAGGACGGCACGATCGCTGCCGGGACCGAGCGGCTCCAGCCCGTAGTCGCCGCCGACCTCCTCGATCACCAGGCCGGCGTCCTCGGCCATCGACCGGAGCTCGTCCGCGCCCACGAGGCGCAGGGCGTCCCGGCGGATCCAGCGGACCGTGGGCTCTCCCGGCAGGCCTTCCTCGTAGACGGCGGTCAGGTCGACCACCGCGCTCGCGGCGTCGTAGCGGGCGGCGGCCACCTTCGTGATCTCCCGGCCGGTCTCGGGATCGCGCCGCTCGTACTCGAAGACCATCCGCCCGTCGAACCGGCCGAGGTCGTCCGGATCGGGCAGCCAGATGTCGACCGCGGCGAGGCCGCCGCCGGCGAGATGGTGTGCCATCACGGCGAAGGCCCGGCGCTGGGCGTGACGGGTCGCGAGGAGGAAGAGCGAGTTCAAAGCGATGAATGCCAGGCGGAACGAGCCGGCGGCCGGCAGGTCCAGGTCGAGCAGGTCCGCTGCAACGAGCTCGAGGCGGCCCGCGGTCCGAGGGCCCGCGGCCGCACGGCGGGCTTCGGCCCGCTCGAGCATCGCGGGGTCGAGGTCGACCCCGGTCACGTCGTATCCCTCGCTCGCCAGGGCAACGGCCAAGCGGCCCGTGCCGGCGGCAAGCTCCAGGACCGGTCCCTGGGCCCGGGCGGCAAGCGCCAGGTACAGGTCGAGATCGCCCGGGTCGTCGAGCAGGTCCAGGTCGTACAGGCGCGCGAGCGCGCGGGCGACCGCCGACGGCTCGCTCACGGCGCCGGCGCGAACCGGACCGGGCGGCCGTCTCGAGCCTTGACCGCCAGTGCGCTGATCGCCTCGAGCGCGGCGCGGTTGGCGATCATCGCCGTCGTCTCGGCGTGGTCGTACGGCGGCGCGACCTCGACGAGGTCCATCCCCGCCAGCTCGACCTTGGCGACGATCCGGCGGATCGCCCGGAGCACCTCGCGGGTGATGAACCCGCCCGGCTCGGGCGTCCCGGTGCCCGGGGCGAGGCCCGGATCGACGACGTCGATGTCCAGGCTCAGGTAGATCGCGTCCGGTCCGTCGAGCGCCTCGTCGATCGCCTGGTCGATGACGGCCTCGGCGCCACGCTCCTCGACCTCGGTCATGAAGTGGTAGCGGAGCTCGTGGCGCTGCATCCACTCGAACGTCTCGACCGGCGGCCAGTAGCCACGGAGCCCGACCTGGACGAAGTTCCGACCCTTGACCGCGCCCGATTCGATCAGGCGGCGCATCGGCGTCCCGTGGCCGGCGAGCACGCCCCAATCGTCATTGGCGGTGTCGGCGTGGGCATCGAAGTGGACGATCCCGATCGAGCCCGGATGGCGGACTTCGGCGACGGCGGTCGCGCTCGGCCAGGTGATCGAATGGTCGCCGCCCAGGACGATCGGGATCGCGCCGGTCTCCGCGACCTCGCGGACCTTGCGGTGGATCAAGGCATGGGCCCGCTCGATCCAGGCGGGGACGATGTTCGCGTCGCCGGCATCGACCACGGTCAGGTGCTCGAACGGCTCGATCCCCAGCTGCAGGCTGTGGACGGAGCCCGAGGTGTACTGGGCCTCGCGGATGGCCCGCGGCCCGAACCGTGCACCCGGACGATGGCTGACGGCGTCGTCGAAGGGCGCGCCGACGATCGCGACGTCGACGTTGCGTGCCCGCAGCTCCCCCGGATCGGTGATCCAGGGCAGGTTCATGAACGTCGTCGGCCCGACGTAGGTCGGCAGGTCGAAGTCGCTGAAGACCTCCCAGTCGCGGTCCCAGCCATTCGCCGCGCGGTAGTCGGGGCGTGCGCCGGCGGTGGGACGCTCGTCGGTGGGGCGCTCGGCCACGGGAACCTCCCGGCGGGCGAACCGGCCACTCCCCGAGGAGTCGCCACGGATCGGCGCCGTCTCGTGGGGCGCCGCCGGTTCGCATCTCCAGCGTCCAGCGGGGCGCGCCGCGGGCATCCTACCACCGGCCTACCACCGGCCCGACCCCGCTCCGGAGACGCCGCGGAGCGTGAGCGCGTCGCGCGGCCCGGCGCGCGCGAGCCATTCGCCAGGGCATCGGTCCGCTCCGCGTCGGCAAGCCCGCACCCGGCGATCACCTCATTCGGCGAGGGTCGCCCTCCCGGAAGGCGCGCCAGGCGGCCGCGACCAGCTCGGGGTCCTGGAACAGCTCGTACGCGACCTGGGCCACGAGGGTGGCCGCCAGCAGGGTCGTCCGATCGGCGGCCGGCGTGGCGGCGGCGTCGCGGAAGGCGGTCGAGTGGCCCGCCGTCCCTTCCGGTGCGATCGCGAGCTCGGGATGGATCGTCGGACAGTGCCAGCTCACGTTGCCCATGTCCGTGCTCCCCGCGCTGTCGTCGGGACCCTGATCCTCGATGCCGTAGGCGGCGGCGTTCGCGACCCAGCGCGCCTCGAGCGGTTCGTTCGGGTGGATCGTCATCGCCCCGCCGCTGAAGGTCACCTCGGCCGTCGTGTCCGTCGCGAGCGCCGCACCCTCGACGAGCACCCGGAAGCGCGCCTTGATCCGTTCGTACTCGGCCTGGTCCGGGCTCCGGAGCATGAACCAGGCCTTCGTCCGGTCCGGGATGATGTTCGCGGCTGTTCCGCCCTCCTGGATGATCCCGTGGACGCGGTTCGAGGGATGGAGCTGCTGGCGCCAGAGCCCGACCGCGCTGAAGAGCTGGATCATCGCGTCCAGGGCGTTCCGGCCACGCCATGGATCGGCCGCCGCGTGGGCCTGCAGGCCGTGGAAGACGACCTCCACGTCCTCCGACGCCAGCGCGATCGACGCGACGTGGTTGCGATCGCACGGGTGGAACAGGAGCGCCGCGTCGAGGCCGTCGAGGAGCCCGTCCTCGATCATGATCGCCTTCCCGCTCCCCCGCTCCTCGGCCGGCGTCCCGAGGAAGACGATCTCGCCCGGGAGCTCGTCGGCCACGGCCGCCAGGGCGATCGCGGCGCCGACGCCCGATGCCGCCATCGTGTTGTGGCCGCAGCCGTGGCCCAGGCCGGGCAGGGCGTCGTACTCGGCAAGGATGCCGATCCGCGGCGTGGTCCCGCCCCGGCCACCGCGCCGGACTCCGCGGACCGCCGTCGCGAGCGAGCCCGCCGGGTGCTCGACCGCGTAGCCGTGCGAGCGCAGCGTCCCGGCGATCCAGTCGGCCGCCTGGACCTCCTCGAAGGCCGGTTCGGGGCTCGCGTGGATCCGATGGGAGAGCTCGAGGATCTCGGCGCTGGCTCGTTCGACGGCGAGCGCGATCCGCCGTTTCGCGTCGCGATGCGGCTCAGCCGGCTCTGGGATCGAGAGATCGGCGGGTGCGGCGGCCCGCTCTGCGGCCGGCTGGACGGACAACGGCGCGTCGGTCACGGAGCCTCCTGGGTGGCGAGCGGGTCGGCGGTCAGCGGTCGATCGACAGGACGATCTCGGCGAGGACGACCAGGCCGATGATGAAGATCGCGAGGGGTGGCACGAAGAGCTGCTGGAGCCGCAGGATCACGAAGACGGCGGTGACGATCGCGACCCACCCGCCGCGCCGAACGGCGCGGGTCCAGTCGCCAGCGTAGGCGATCCGGCGGTGGCGGGCGAAGCCCGTCAGCCAGAAGAGGGGGATCATCGTCAGACCGATCGCGAGGCCGATCAGCAGGGCCCCGACATAGCCCGCGGTGGGGTCGACCCGCGGGTCGCGCGTCGTCACGACGAGGGCGACAAGGACCCAGACGATCCCCGCGGCGGCGAACAGGCCCAGGTTCGTCAGCCGGTCGCGCGCCTCCATCACGAGGAAGTCTAGGGTCTGGTCGACCTCGATCCGCGGAGGAGCGACCGGTTCGGCGTCGACGATCGAAGGGTCCCGGTGGAGCAGGCGCTCGTCGATCGCCGCGAGGTCACTCGTCATCGGTCCCGTCGCCGGCCTGCGGCAACGGCGGAGTCGGACCGGACGGCGCGCTCGAGCGGGCGTGGATCCGGACGGCCCGCTCGCGTTCGTGGTCCCGACCGCTCGAGGGTTGATCGGCCGCCGCGACGGCGCGGATCGTCCGGACGATCGAGTCCATGCGCATCGGCTTCATGAGAACCGCATCGACGATCGCCGGGTGGCGTCGAGCCGCTTCGGCCCGGGCGACATCACCGGTCATCATCACGACGCGGATCGCCGGCCGAAATGCGAGCAGGCGCGCCGCCAGCTCCACGCCGGACATCGCCGGCATCTCGATGTCCGTGACCAACACGGCCGGCCGGACGCGATCGTCGGCGACGAGACGCAGCGCCTCGCGGCCGTCCGCCGCAACCGCGACGTCCATCCCGGCGATCGTCAGGGCCCGCGCGACGAATGCCCGGACGACCGGATCGTCGTCCACGACGAGGACGACGAGCACGCCCGACTCGTCGGCTATCTCGCTGCGTCCCGGATCGTCCTGCGGCCGCGTGCGGCCCATCGGCGATCGAGCCTCCGTGCCCTGGAGCGGATCGACGTCCCCGGCCCACCAAAAGGGCGGGCGGTGCATGGTCGCACCGGCGAGCCCACCGACCCAATTGGGGCGAATGCCCTATCCCGGCGACGATCCGAGGATGGGCTCCGATCGGCGAGCGGCGGGCTGCGTCGAACCGGGCCGTCCGAGCGACGTACGGAGGTCGACGACCGATTCGAGCTCCAGATCCGGCCGATGTGGCCCATCGGCTTCGCTCGACGGGAGCGGCGAGTCCGCCGGCCGGCCCCGGACCCAGGCGGCGTGCCAGCCCGCCTCGATCGCGCCCACGACGTCCCCGGCCCAGTCGTCGCCCACGTGGAGGATCGATCCGGGCTCCGGAGCGCCGAGGGCGACACGAGCCGCGTCGAAGATCGCCGGATGCGGTTTGATGGTCCCGACGCGCTGGCTGACGACGATCGCGGCGAGCGAATCGATCCAGCCGTGCGCCTCGGCGAAGCGATCCACGGTCGCCGCGAGCGGCCAGTTCGACAGGATCGCCAGCGCCCGCTCGCGGGCGAGATCCCGCAGGAGCTCGCCAACGCCCGGTAGCGGCGGCAGCGCGTCGACGAAGGCGCGGCTGTAGTGCTCGACGGCGCGCGTCACCTCGGCAGGGTCCGAGTACGCGGCGGCCGCCCGCTGATCCCAGGGCTCGTCGCGGCCCGGGGCGGTCATGCCGCGGAGCCGGGCGAAGATCCGGACGAGGCGCTGGCCGAGATCGACCTCGCGGAACTGCGGCACCTCTTCGCGGAACTGGCGTTCGCGCTCCTCGGCCCAGACCGTGAGGAACGTCGCGGCATCGATCCGTGGATCCGTGTCCGCCACGTCCGCCGCCGTCCGCTCGACGACTCCGCGCAGGCCGTCGCGACTGACCGGAACGAGCGTGTTCCCGAAATCGAAGGTGATCGCCGCGATCCCGTCGAGGGTCATCGTCAGACGGCCACGCTGGATGGACAGACGGCCCGAAACGGACAGTAGCCGCAGGTCGAGCGGTCGGGCTTGGCGGCGAAGTCGCGAGCGCGGATTCCGGCCGCGGCCGTGGCGATCTTCTGGCGCGCCTTCGCGAGACGCTTCGGGTCGACATCGACGCGGCCCGTCACCCCCGTGTCGAGGAAGTGGAGTGCGACGGCATCGGGCAACCGCCCGGTCGCGGCCTCGTAGCCCATCGCGTAGATCTGGAGCTGGAGCGACTCCCGGGCGCGCTGGCGGGCCTTGGCCGGGTCGCTCACGTCACTCGTCTTGTAGTCGGTGATCGTGACGCGCTCCCGACCCGTGAGCTCGAGCGTGGGCGCAACCGTGTCGGCATGCGGCTGCGGGGCGTCATCGCCAGTGGCCGGCTCCTGCGCCGGCTCGATGTCGACGCGGTCCCAGCGGCCACGGATCCGGTCACCGCTCAGGTTGAAGCTGAACTCCCGCTCCACGTAGGCGGGGATCGTCACGCCGGATTCGAGCTGCGCGGCGCGGAACCGCCGAAGCGTCGCCCGGCCGGCCTCGAGCCGCGCGTCCTCGTGGTCGCGGGAGAGGAAGCCCTCGTTGGACCAGGCCGCGTCGAAGGCGGCGATCAGCTCGTCCTCGGTCATGACGTCGCCGCGGGCATGGCGGCGGTGGAACTCCTGCACCGCCCGATGGAGCGCGGCGCCGTAGATCATCGCGTGGTGCGGCGGCACGGGCACTCGGACGACATGCCCGAGCTTGTACTTCAACGGGCATGCCAGGTAGGCGTCGATGCCCGAGAAGGACAGCACGAGGGGCTCGCCCGACGGCGCCGGGACGACCGGCGGAGGGGCCGCTGGCGGCGGCGCCGCGGAGGCGTCGATCCGTTCCGTCGCGGTTGCGACCCGCCCGACCCGCGCGATTGATGCCGGCCGATCGAGCGCCTCGAGGACGAACGGCGACACGCGCCGAGCGGCGACCGTTCCGTCGTCGACGGCGTGCGACAGGATCAGCTCGTCGCGCGCCCGGGTCATCGCAACGTAGAAGAGGCGGCGCTCCTCGCGGAGCTGGATCTCGTCGTCGCTGCCGTCAACGGGATCGGCCAGTGCCGCCGGCAGACCGAGCGGGTCGCGACGGCTCGTGAGCGGGAACCGGCCGGCCACGAGCCCGGGCAGGTAGACGATCGGGAACTCCAGGCCCTTCGCCTTGTGGACGGTCAGGACCGCGACCGCGTCGGCGTCCGGATCGAGGTCGGCGGTCGCGGGATCATCGCCGGCTTCGATCAGGGTCTGGAGGTGGCGTGCGACGAACGTCGCCCGGTCGTCGGCGAGGACCGCGGACTGGCTCCGGATGATCTCGAACAGGCGGGCGACGTTGCGCAGCTGCTCCTCGGCGCTGACCGATGGCTCGGCGGCCAGGCGGCCGAGCGTCCCCGTCGTCCGCAGGAACGCGTACAGCACCTCGGCCGCCGGTCGCTCGTGGGCCATCTCCGAGAGGGCCCGCAGATCGGCAACGAGGCGGCCGACCGCGGCCCGGGTGGCCGGGGCGATCCGCAGGATGCCCGGCTGACGCTCGAGCTCCTCGAGCACGTCCCAGAGGGTCCGGTTCCGGCGCCGGGCACTGTTGACGATCGCGGTCATGTCTTCGCCGCCCAGGTGGTAAGGCTCCGCCGTCCCCACGGCGTACAGGTCGACCGACGAGCCCAGATCCGCGATGACGCGAAGGAACGCGAGGAGCCGGCGGACCTCCGGCCGTCCGTACAGGCCGGACATCCCCGAGAACCGCCACGGGACGCCGGCAGCCTCGAGGCTGCGCAGGATCGGATCCGCCTGGCTGTTCGCCCGGACGAGCACGGCGATGTCGCGGGGCTGCGCGCCCGCGACGACGCGGTCGCGAATGGCCGCGGCCACCCGGTCGGCCTCGTCGTGCGTCGAGGGATGCGTCTCGAGCCGGACGACCGGGCCCGCTCCACCTCCGCGCTCCGCGACGAGCTGCTTCGTGATCCCCGCCTGGACCTCGAGCCGATCCGGGTCGTTGAACCGGATCAGGCGATGGGCCGCCTCGAGGATCGGCGGCCGGGAGCGGTAGTTCCGACGAAGGACCACCGTCCGCGCGTCGCGATGGCGGTCGCGGAACCCCAGGATGTTGCTGATCGCCGCGCCCCGGAAGCGGTAGATCGACTGGTCATCATCACCGACGACGGTCAGGTTTCCGTGGTCCGCGGCCACGAGCTCGACGAGCTCCGATTGGCCTCGGTTCGTGTCCTGGAACTCGTCGACGAGGATGAAGCGGAAGCGGCCGCGGATCTCCGCGCGGGCCGATGCCGAGTTGCGAAGCAGGCGCAGGGCGAGCGCCACCTGGTCGCCGAAGTCGATGCAGCCGTTGCCGGCCAGCAGGTCCTGATAGCGCGCGTACGCGAGGGCGAGCTCGTGCTGGCGAGCCGCCTCCTCGACCCGTGCCGCGTCGTCCGCGGCGGCCGCCGCGGCCGCCTCGAGGCGCGCGGCATGGGCGGCGTACGCCTCGGGCGAGACATCCTCGTCCTTGCAGCGGCTGAAGAGGCTGGCGAGCGAGGCCAGGAACCGGGTCGGATCGCCGAGCGGCCGGTATCGATCGAGCCCCAGCTCGAACACGTGCTCGCGCAGGAAGATCACGGTCTCCGCACGGCTCAGGACCCGCACGTCCGTCGGGAGCCCGAGCTCCAGCGCGTAATCGCGGATCAGCCGGTCGCCGAAGGCGTGGAACGTGCCGATCGTCGAGTCGGTGTAGCCGTACGGGACAAGCTGATCGACCCGGACCTGCATCTCGGCCGCGGCCTTCTCGGTGAAGGTCAGGGCGAGGATCTCCGACGGCCGAGCGCGCTTCGTCGCGATGAGCCACGCGATCCGCCGCGTGATCACCTGTGTCTTGCCGGTTCCCGCGCCCGCGACGACGAGGAGCGGCCCCTCGCCGTGGGTGACCGCGCTCAGCTGCTCCGGGTTGAGCCCGCCGAGCAGCGCATCGAGACCGGCCGGGGGATCCCCGCTGACGGGATCCGCAGACATCGGCCCGAACCCCTCCCAGACCGGGATCTGCTCGAGGGGGATCGGCTCGCGCCGGCTGCGGGATCGGCTCATCGCCGCGGGAGTCGTGGGTTCGGACGGCATGGATGGAGCATCGGCCGTCCCCGTGACACCTAGCCTGTCAGGCCGGTCCGGCGACCCGATCGCGGCCGCTTCCCCGGCCCTCGGCCGCCGGCCGCGAGGCGGTCGCGAGCGCCCGCCCCAGCGCGTCCGTCTCCTCCTCGGACAGCGCACCCTCGGCCCGCCCCTCGGTCACCGATTTCGCGTACACCCGCGTCCCGGTCCGCGAATGGAGGCTGCTGACCACGATTCCCGACCCCGCTCCGTCGAGCAGGGCGATCGCAAAGCTCTGGTTGCCGCCGGTGTCCTCGAAGGGGTTGAACCGGACGAGCCCGACCCGCTGGATCGAGCGTCGCCCGATCGCCTCCTGGACGGCGGCGCGCGCCATGAGCTCGTCGAGCTCGCGGGCGACGGCATAGACCTTGTCGACATGGGCGTCGAGGACGGCGTCGAGACTCTTGCCCTCGGCGCCCCGGGTCAAGCGGTCGAGCCGGCGGCGCAGGCCGCCGATGCGCCGAGCCTGGACGACGACCAGGAGCAGGAGGACGAGGACGGCGATCCCGAGGCCGACGATTGCCGCTCCCGTGACCGGGGCGACGGCGGCGTTCAGGTCGATCGGTCGGTCCTCCGCTGGGCCCGGACGGCGGGGTCGACGGGCGGGCCGAGTCTAGCAGGTGACCCTTCCCGCCCGATCACCGCGCCACCCTGCCGGTCGCCTCGCGCGAGCCGCCGATGCTATCCTCCGGCCCGTTCACGCCTCGCTGGAGAACCGACCGACCGATGGCCAAGCGATCCCGTCTCGCGGCCCGACCCGGCCAGCGCCGGCCCCTCGTGCGCCCGCCGGCTCGGCCGGATGGCACGAAGCCCGGCGGGGTCACCCACGAGGAGCTGGCCCGAGCGGCGGAGCTCGAGGCCGCGATCCTCGCCGAGGAGAAGGCCGCGGACGACTCGCGCAAGGTCCGCGAGCGAGCTCGAGAGGCGCCGTCGAACGAGGTCGGCGTCCGCTACAGCTCGACGCCCCTCGCGGTCCGCGCGGCCGAGGAATACGGCTACGTGCGCCGCGACGTGCGGCGGATCGCCCTCGTCGGCGGATTCCTGATCGCGATCCTCGCTGTCCTCGAGGTCCTCGTGAACGGGATGCACCTCTTCACCCTCTAGCCGAGAGACGCTCTTACCCGTCGGGCCACGGCGATCCCGAGGGCAACCAGATCGAGGTCTGGGAGCCCGACTGAGGCCGCTCGGCCCCTAGACTGGCGCGATGCCGTCCGCACGACCCAGGGCCGGAGGCGCCAAGCCCGAGCCCCTGTTCAAGCCACCGCCCGAGCGCCAGCCGCTCGCGGCCCGGATGCGCCCGCGCACCCTCGCTGAGTTCGTCGGCCAGGAGCATCTCGTCGGCGAGCGCGGCCCGCTCCGCCGGAGCGTCGCCCGCGGCCACCTGAGCTCGACGCTCCTGTGGGGCCCGCCCGGCACCGGCAAGACGAGCCTGGCCCGGCTGCTCGCGGCCGAGATCGGTGCCCATTTCGAGACGCTGTCGGCGGTGATGAGCGGCGTCGCCGACGTCCGCGCGATGATCGCGGCCGCCCAGGATCGGCTCGCCCTCAACCAACAGCGGACGGTCCTCTTCCTCGACGAGATCCATCGGTTCAACAAGGCCCAGCAGGACGCCCTCCTGCCGCACGTGGAGGACGGCACGATCACCCTGATCGGGGCGACGACCGAGAACCCGTACTTCGAGGTGAACTCGGCGCTCCTGTCGCGGATGCGCATCTGGCGGCTCGAGGCGCTGTCCGACGAGGACGTCGCGACGGTCGTCCGGCGGGCGCTCGAGGATGAGGAGCGTGGGCTCGCGGGCACGCTCGGACCGGATGGTGGGGCGAGCCTCGACCAGGCGGCCTTCGATCACCTGATCTCGCTCGCCGGCGGCGACGCGCGGACCGCGATGAACGTCCTCGAAGGCGCGATCGCGCTGGCAGAGGCCGAGGGGATCCGCGACGCTGCCGGCCACGTCAGCCCGCGGCTCGAGGACGTCGAGGGCGCGGCCCAGCAGCGAGTCCTCGCCTACGACCGGGCCGGCGACGGCCATTACGACACCGTCTCGGCGTTCATCAAGAGCCTTCGCGGCAACGACCCCGACGGCGCCCTGTACTGGCTGGCCTCGATGATCGCGGCCGGCGAGGACCCCCGGTTCATCGCCCGGCGGCTGATCATCAGCGCGTCCGAGGACGTCGGGAACGCCGACCCGCGAGCGCTCCAGGTCGCGGTGTCCGCGGCCCAGGCGCTCGACCACGTGGGCCTGCCGGAGGCCCAGTACGCCCTGGCCCAGGCCACGACGTATCTCGCGACCGCCCCGAAATCGAACCGGTCCGGCATGGCCTACTGGGCGGCGGCCGGCGACGTCGAGACGCGCGGCTCACTGCCCGTCCCGCTCCATCTCCGGAACGCCGGCGATCGGCGGATGAAGCAGCACGGGATCGGCGTGGGCTACCAATACCCGGGCGACTTCGAAGGCTCGGACGTGGATCAGCAGTACCTCCCCGACGAGCTCGCCGAGCGGCGCTACTACCTCCCGACGGACCAGGGCTACGAGGCGACGATCGCCGCGCGCCAGGCGAGCCGGTCGGAGGCCCGTGACGCCGCGCGAGCCGCGGGCCGCACGCCCCGCAGCAAGCTCCCAGCGCCGGAGGTCCGGCGAAGCGACCTGATGCGCACGCGCGAGACGAGTCGCAAGAGGCTCGCCGACGAGCAGCGCGGCGACGCCGGCTGACGTCGCTCGTGCCCGGGCTGCCCGTCGCAGGCCGGACCGCCCGCCCGTCTCCCCGCTAGCCTCGACGCGAACGGAGGAGCCGTGCCCACCCTGCCCAGCCCGGCCGCGGTCGCCGTCCGCCGCCTGATCGACCGGTTCGTGCCGCGTGGCGCCCTGATCCTGTCGGCCCTCTCACTCGGATACTTCGCGGCGGGGATCGTGCGCAACCGCGTCCTCGCGGCCGAGTTCGGGACCGGCGCCCAGCTCGACGCGTACAACGCGGCGTTCCGCATCCCGGAGATCGCGCTCGACATCCTGGTCGGCGCCGGGCTGTCCGCGCCGTTCGTGCCGATCTTCTCCCGCTTGCTCCTCGGGACCCGGGCCGACGGCACGGACGCCGAGCCGGGCCGAGCGGAGGCGTTCGGCCAGTCCGTCCTGACGGCCGCGATCGGCGCGATCGTCGTCGCCCTGGTCGTCCTGTTCCTCGCGGCGCCCTGGCTGGGGGACACGGTCTGGTCGAGCTTCGATCGCCCCACCCGCGCCGTGTATGTCGAGCTCGTCCGGATCAACTGCCTGGGCCAGGTGATGTTCGCGCTGTCGATGGGCGTCGGCGAGGTCCTCGTCGCGCGGCGCCGGTTCCTCGCCTACGGGATCGCGCCGATCCTGTACCAGGCCGGGATCGTGGCCGGCGCGATCGCCCTCGGACCGTCACTGGGGATCGCCGGGGCAGGCTGGGGCGCCGTTGCCGGGGCGGGGTTGCATCTCTCGGCCCGTGCCCTCGGCGCCAGGCGGGCTGGGTTCCACCTCCGGCCGCGGGCCGCGTGGCGCACCCCGGAGTTCCGTGAATTCCTGCGCCTGATGGCACCGCGGATGCTCAGCTACCCGATCGACCCCGTCACCGTCACCTTCCTGACGGCGCTCGCCGCCGGCGTCGGCGTCGGCACGGCATCGGCCCTGTCGTTCGTCCTGGACTACCAGTTCGTGCCGGTCCAGGTGATCGCGATCGCCTTCTCGCTGGCCGCCTTCCCCACCCTCGCGGCCGCGTGGAGCGCCGGCGACGGTACGACCTTCCGGCGTGTCGCCGTGCGGACGACGGTCGTCATCGGAGCCCTCACCGCGCTCGCGGCGATCACACTGGCGATCTTCGGCCGGACGCTCGTCTCGGTCCTCCTCCGGGGCGGCGCCTTCGACGAGGGCTCGGTGACGCTCACGGCCGGCCTGCTCCTGGCGTTCGCGATCACGATCCCGATCGACAGCCTGTCGTATCCACTCTCCCGCGCCCTCTACGCCACGCACAACACGATCTGGCAGGTGGCCGCCTCGGTGCTCGGTCTGGCGGTGCTCGTGGGCTCCGCGCAGGTCCTCGTGCCGGCCCTCGGAGCGGCCGGGATCGCGGCCGCCTATGCGCTCGGCGGCGCGATGAAGCTCGTCGGTCTGGGGACGGGGCTGGTCGTCCGGGCCCGGGCGATCGATCGCACCGCGGCGGCGACGGCCACCGAGCCCGTCAGCCCCGCGGGATCGTCGGGATGACGACGATGAACTTCCCGTCGCGGTCGGGGTAGCTGCCCTCGGGTCGCTTCCAGGGCAGGAAGTTGCGCTCCATCTCGGCGGCGTCCTGGAACGTGCCGGGCGGGTCGGACTGACCCCAGATCGACGAGTTCCACGGGTACCACGGGTCCAGGATGTAGGCGCCGCTGACCTTCGCGTCCTTGAACAGGACGGGGTCGGCATCGGCGCGGTAGCCGCTCATCACCCAGGTATGGGCGCCGCGCCAGGCCAGCAGGATCGCCGGCGAGCTCGTCTTCGAGATCGCGGCGGCCGCGCCTCGCAAGGCGCTCCGCCGGCTGGTGTAGGCCCGGATCTCGTAGCCCTTCGCGCCGTAGGCGTCCAACGCGAGGGCCATCGCCGCCGGCCCCCACTCCCCGTTGTGGCTGTCCTGGTACGACTCCCACTCCCCGACCCGCGACGCGATCTCCTTCTCGCGGGCATCGGTCGGCGCGCCCAGCCCCAGGATCGCGAGGACGGTCGTCACGCCCGCCGGAGAGCACCAGTCGTCGCGGATCTCATGGGCGAAGACGGACGTGTGATTCTGGAGGATGTCGACGTCGACGGCGACCCGCGGAGGCGGCGTCGGGGTCGGCGCGGGAGTCGGCTGGCCGCTCGGGACCGGTGCGACCGAGGCCGCCGGACTGGGCGAGGCCGCGGGCTCCTCTCCGTCATCGCCGGGGTCGTCGGAGACCTCGACGGTGGCCAGCGTCGGCCGGTCGGGCGGCGGGCCCGACAGGAAGCGATCGACCTTCGCCACCAGGCGTTCCCAGAGATGGCCGGCTCCGAGCGTGTCGGTGGCGATCGCGGCGCTGCCGAGGGCGCCTGCCGCCAGGACCGCGGCGAAGAGCGCAACCAGGAACGTCCGGCGACGGCTGCGGCGGCGGCGATCGACCCGGAGGGACGGGAATGGCGGGTCGACGCGGCGGGAGGGGACCTGCAAGGCGGGGCGGCTCCGTGCGGGCTGGTGAGCGTGACGTTGACGGCTGGAGCGTCAGCCGTGCGACGCGAGGCACCGTACACGGGCCGGCGGGTTCGCGCCCGGAGGGCCAACCCGATCGAGGTCGCGAGTGGCACGAAGGCGACGCTCCTGCGAGAATCGCCCCGTACCGTCGCTCCGTCCAGCAACCCGTGCGCGCCAGCCCCAGGAGACCCCGTGGACCGCTTCGAACCCAATCTCCGCATCCCCGGCCCCACCGCCCTGCCGCCGTCGGTCCGGGAGGCCGGCGGGCGCCAGATGATCAACCATCGCGGGCCCGAGTTCGCCGCGATGCTCGGCCGGATCCTCGACGGGATGAAGCCGTTCTTCGGGACGGCGAGCGACGTGGCGATGCTCAGCTGCGCGGGCTCGGGTGGCCTCGAGGCGGCGGTGGTCAACACGCTGTCGCCAGGCGACGCGGTCCTCGGCGTCTCGATCGGCAGCTTCGGCGACCGATTCGCGAAGATCGCCGGGATCTACGGGGCGAACGTGACCAAGCTCGAGGCGGAGTGGGGCTACGCGGCGGCGCCCGACGAGGTGCGCGAGCGACTCCGAGCGATGCCGGACGTCAAGGCCGTGCTCCTCACCCACAACGAGACCTCGACCGGGGTGATGAACCCGATCGGCGAGCTCGCCGCGGCGATCCGGGCCGAGCGGCCGGATGCCCTGATCCTCGTCGACAGCGTGTCCGGCCTGGGGGCGGTCCCCTTCCAGATGGACGACTGGGGCGTCGACGTCGTCATCACCGGCTCGCAGAAGGCCTGGATGGCGGCTCCGGGCCTGGCGATGATCGCCGCGTCGGAGCGGGCGTGGTCGGCGATGGAGACGGCGAGGATGCCCCGCTTCTATCTCGATCTCCGGTCGCATCGCGAGTCGGCGGCGCTGGGCCAGACGCCGTTCACGCCGGCGATTGCCGTGGTCTACCAGGTCGATGAAGGGCTCCGGCTGATGCACGAGGAAGGCAAGGACAACGTCTTCGCGCGACACGAAGCCTGCGCCGCCGCGTCGCGGGCCGGCCTGGCCGCCTTGGGGTTCGAGCTCCTCGCCGACGCGGCGGTCGCCTCGAAGACGGTCACCGCCGTCCACCTGCCCGAAGGCCACGACTGGAAGCCCTTCAACGCGGCGATCAAGGGCCATGGCCTCGTCCTGGCCGGTGGCCAGGGCAAGCTCACCGGGAAGATCTTCCGCCTGGGCCACCTGGGCTCGGTGACCGTCGACGAGATCCTGGGTGCGATCGCCGTCCTCGAGCGGGTGACGCTTGAAGGCGGGCGCCGGATCGAGCCCGGCCGGGCCGTCGCCGCCGCGCAGGCTGCGGCGCTCGCGGTCCAGACCGGCGGCGTGGCGCCGCGGAGCGAGGCGATCGCCGCCACCGTCCCGGCGTGAGGATCCTCGTCGTCGAACCGATCGCCGCGGAGGGCATCGAGCGCCTGCGCGCGGTCCACGAGGTCGACGAGCGGCCAGGGATCGCGCGCGACGAGCTGTGCGCGATCCTCAAGGACTACGACGCGCTCCTCGTCCGGAGCCAGGTCCAGGTCGACGCGGAGGTGATCGCCGCGGCCGGCAACCGCCTCCAGGTCGTGGGCCGTGCGGGCGTCGGCGTCGACAACGTCGATCTGGAAGCAGCCACCGCGGCCGGCATCACGGTCGTCAACGCCCCGACCGGGAACACGATCGCCGCGGCCGAGCAGACCCTTGCCCTGCTCTACGGCGTGGCCCGCAAGGTCGCGGCCGCGGATGCGTCCATCCGGCGGGGCGAGTGGAAGCGGGCCCAGTTCACCGGGCTCGAGCTGCGCGGCCGCACCCTCGGGATCGTGGGGCTCGGGAAGATCGGCCAGGCGATCGCCGCCCGGGCGAACGCGATGGAGATGACCGTTCTCGCGTCCGACCCGTACGTCAGCGCGGAGCAGGCGGCGCTGCATGGCGTGGAGCTCGTCACCTTCGACCAGCTGATCGCGCGGGCGGACGTTGTCACGGTCCACGTGCCGCTGACACGCGCCACGCGCGGCCTGATCGGCCGGGAGCAGATCGCCCGGATGCGGCCGGGCGCGATCCTCCTGAACGTGGCCCGCGGCGGGATCCTCGACGAGGCCGCGGTTGCCGATGGCCTCCGGAGCGGCAAGCTCGCCGGCGCGGGGATCGACGTGTTCGAAACGGAACCGCCGACCGGATCGCCCCTGCTCGATGCGCCGAACACCCTCCTGACGCCGCACCTCGGCGCCTCGACCGCCGAGGCCCAGGTCCTCGTCGCGGAGGAGGTCGCCGACCAGGTCCTCGACGTGCTCGCCGGGCGACCGGCGCGGTACGCGGTCAATGCCCCGCTGCTGACGCCCGAGACGGCCCGGGCGATCGCGCCGTACCTGCCCCTGGCCGAGCTCCTCGGCCGGTTCTTCGCCCAGTTCGCGAGCGGCGGGGTGAGGACGGTGACGCTCGAGATCGCAGGCGAGCTGGCCGGCGTCGACGCGACCCCGCTGACCGCGGCCGTGCTCCGCGGGATGATCGAGACGTCCACGACCCAACGGGTGAATCTCGTCAACGCGGCCGCCCTCGCCAAGGCCCGCGGGATCACCGTCGTCGAGCGGAAGACGCCGGACGCCGGCTCGTACGCCGCCCAGATCAGCCTGTCGGGCTCGGCCGGCGGCCGGACGACGACCGTGGCCGGGACGGTCGCCGGCGGCGAGCTGCGGCTGACCCGCCTCGACGACTACCGGCTGGACATGGAGCCATCCGAGGCGATGCTGATCACCCACCACCGCGACCGGCCCGGGATGATCGGCCGGATCGGCCAGACGCTCGGTGAGGCGGACGTGAACATCTCGGCGATGCACGTCGGACGGAGCGCGCCCCGGGCGGATGCGCTGATGGTCCTCGCCCTCGACGAGACCGTCGCCCCCGAGGTCGCCGACGCGATCCGGGCACAGGACTCGGTCCTGGAGCTGTGGACGATCCGGCTCGGCCGGGAGGCGTGACCGATCGGAAGGGGCGGCCGTGACCGATGGACCGCGCCTGGCGATCCCGACCGACCTCGAGGCGGCCCTCGTCCTCGTCCGCCACGGCGAATCGGAGCTGATCGTCCAGCATCGGTTCCAGGGCCGGCTCGAGACGCCGCTGTCCGCGACGGGCCGCCGCCAAGCCGCCCTCGTTGGCGCCCGCCTCGCTCGTCCGCACGACCGCCCGGCGCTGCCTGTTCCGGTGGGTCCGCCGCTCGCGATCGTCCACTCACCCCTGGGCCGCGCCGCCGAGACGGCGACGGCGATCGCGACGGCACGCGACGAGACCGCCGCACTCCGTGCCGACGGCGCGTTCCTCGAGATCGGCCAGGGCGACTGGGAGGGCCGCCTCTCAAGCGAGATCCAGGCGGCCGACGGCGAGCGCCTCGCGACCTGGCGCCGCCGGCCCACCGAAGCCTGGGCCCCCGGCGGTGAGCGCCTGATCGACGTCCGGGCGCGGGTCCTGCCGGGGCTGGCGGCGATCCTCGCGGAGCTGGCAGCCGCCGGCCGTCCGGGCTCGATCGACAGCCCTCAGGTCCGCGGCTACGGCGACGCCCCGGGCGATCAACCGTGGACGATCCTCGTCGCTCACGATGGGGTCTTCAAGGTCGTCCTCTGCACCCTGTTCGACCTGCCCCTCGAGCGCTTCTGGATGTGGTCCTCGGACCTGTGCGGGATCAGCGTGATCGAGCTGCGTGCGGGCCGGCCGGTGATCCGGGCGATGAACCTGACGGAGCACCTGGCGGCGCTCCACGACGAGGCCGCGATCGAGGAAGCCGCCGCCCGATCCCGGAGCGGGGCGCTGTAGAGGGGACGAGCCCCGTCAGCGCATCCGGCGCCGTTCTCGCCGCCGGAACGCCAGCCGGAGGAGGGCCACGCGGAGTCGCCGGTACGAGTCGCGGAGCGAGCGCATCCGGTCGTCCTCGAGCGTGCGCCGGCCGTACGCGACCTCGACCTTGGCCGACGCCACCGTCTGGAGCTCGGGGCGCGAGCCCGGCAGCACCTCGCCCAAGGCCGTCGCGTACTCGAAGGCCGTCTGGGTCGGTCTGGGGCCGAACCCGAACCGGCGGGCGATCCCGGCGACCGAGGCATAGAACCCGTCTGCGGTCGTGACGTTGCGTGGGCCGCGTCGCCAGGCGAGGAACGAGATCAGGACGATCGCGGCCAGCAGGCTGATCGTGATCGCGATCAGGAGCGGCGTGTTCGAGCTCCCGCCGCCGCTGCCCGTCGCCCCGGGGCCACCCTGGGGCCGGCCGCTCGGCCGGTCGTCGAGCCCGCGACCGGGGTCGCTGCTGCCGAAGCTCGGCAGGGCCGACGGCTTCGGGGTCGGGATCGGCAGGACGGAGCCGATCGGAACGTCGTCGGGCCGGGCCTGGCCGTTGCCGGTCGGGTCGAACCGGTACCAGCCGATGCCCGGGAAGTAGACCTCGACCCAGGCATGCGCGCCGCTCGTCTTGATCAGCTCCTTGCCGGTCACCACGTCGATCGCGCCCGGCAGGAAGCCCTCGACGAGCCGGGCCGGGATGCCCTGGCTCCGGAGGAGGATCGCCATCGTCGTCGCGTAGTGCTCGCAGAAGCCGGTCTTGTGGGCCGCGAAGCACTCGACGATCGAGATCTCGCGATCGCATACGCCCGCGACGTTCGTGCTGTAGTGATAGCGATCGGAGTGGAACTCCGTCTCGAGGGCGGCGGCCAGGTCGTACGGCGTGAGCGGCCCGGCGCGCTTGACCTTCGCGACGACGTCGCCGATCAGCTCCTTCGACGCCGGGCCCATCGCCGCCTGCCAGCCGCTCGTGTAGCGCCGCAGGATGTCGGCCGGGTAGTCCGTGCCCGCGGCACGGAGACGGTTGAGGGTCGTGCCGCCTGGGATGTCGGCCAGCCGTGACACGTCGGCGGTGACCGTGTACGACTCCTTGCCATCGATCGCGATCGACTGGAAGAAGCCGTTGTCACCCGTCATGTTGAGCGTCGCGTCCGTGCTGATCCGGACCGGATCGATCGGGCTGAATGCCACCCGGAACAGGTTGCTCAGCGGCCGGACCCGGAACGTCTCCTCGTCGCGGGCGCTGCCCTGGGGCGTCTCGTCGGCCGTTCCGGCGAGGAGATCCGTCCCGGCCGGGCGCGCGGCACTCGTGGGGTTCGTGGACGTCCAGCCGAACTGAGTGAACTGGTCGTAGGCGGTCGCCCGCCAGTAGAACGGCCGGTTGTCGCCGGGTGCCCGGCTGATCTCGAGGGCCGGTGTCTCGTCGTTGGACCACGTCCCCCCGATCGTGACCTGGGCACCGAACGTGGGGATCCCGACGTTCCGGCTGTTCGGGTTCGCGGGGATGATCCGCTGCAGCCACTGGCTGATGTCGACGAGCATCGGTCGAGCGTCGTCCCAGAACCCCGCCAGCGGCTGCGACCGGGCGGAGGCCGTCAGGGTCAGCGCGCCGAAGACGGCGGCCGCGATGAAGATCGTGCCGCCGCGCAGATAGAGCGAGCCGACGGTCGACGGGTCGCCGATCCGGCGCCGGATCCAGGTGGCTCGTTCGTCGAGCGCGTGGAGCCGGGTCAGGAGCGACAGGGCGGCGATCGAGAAGATCACGAGGAAGCCGAGCTGGTCGTTCAGGGTCGACGACATCGTCGCGACGAGGACAGTCCCCAGGACGATGATCGGCCCGATCGGGCGGCCGTGGCGGAAGACGCTCGAGGCCGCGAACTGGCCGTTCGCCCAGCACAGCAGACCCAGCACGAGCAGGAAGTGGCCCGTCTCCCGCGTCACCTGGAGGCCGCGCACCGCGAAGTCGATCACCGCGTTCACGCTCGACGCGGCCGTCGCCTCGTAGCGGGCCGGCAGCGAGCCCGTCGGGGCGAGGATCGAGCCGACGAGGAGTGGCACGATCAGCGCCGCGAAGGCCGCCCCGATCAGGTGGGCGAGCGGGCGGTTCCAGCCGGCCCGGGCGCCGACGAAGCCCACGAGGACGCCGCCGAGCGCGGCCCACGGCAGGAAGTCGGTCCAGGCCCGGTTGCCCAGGACCAGCGCGGCGTCGTCGAGGGACCAGCCGACGGTGACCGCCAGCAGCGCGACGAGGACCAGGCTGACCCAGCCCTCGGTCGGGGCAGCGGTCGTGCGGGCGCGCAGGCGTTCGATCATCCGAGAAGCTCCCCGAGGGGGCGCCCTGGCACGAGCGCGTTGACCTTCAGCTCATACTCCGAGAGGGCGTGCCGCAGCGCGCGAGCGTGCTGGGCGGCCACCTCGGTCGTCGCGGCGTCGGGCTCCACGACCCGCTCGCCGGCCCGCGCCCGCTCGGCCCGGTCGTAGCGATCGGCGGCAGCCGCGTCGAGCGTGACGACGACGGACCCGATCCCCTTCGCCCGGAACGCGGCAAGCGGCCGGACCCAGGCCGTGTCGGTGGAGGCGGTGATCACGACGGCGGTCATCCCACGCCGGAGCCGGCCCGCGGCGGTGACCAGGCACTCGGCGAGGGGCGTCGTCCCGTCGCCGTCGACGGCGGCCAGGAGCTGCATGATCCGGAGGTGCTGGCGGCTGCCCCGATCGACCGGGACGATCGCCTGGCGATGGCCGTTGACGGTCATCCCCACGGCACGGTTCTCGAGCAGCGCCTTGGCCGCGATCGAGGCGGCCGCGCGGACGGCGACCTCGACGGTCGAATCCTCGCCCCGGCCGCCCTGGACCGAGCGGTCGAGGTCGAGGAAGATCCAGGCGTCCGCCGTCTGCTCCAGCTCGAACTCCTTGACCTGGATCTCGCCGTGCCGGGCCGTGGACTTCCAGTGGATCCGGTTCATCGCGTCGCCGGGCGCGTACGGCCGGACCGCCGTGGCGAGCGGCGATGTCTGGAGCGTGCGCTCCGGAGCGGCATGGCTGCCCTCGATGCTCGCCGCCGGCAGCTTCCAGAGCGGGAGCGCATCGACCCGGGGATAGACGACGACCGCGACCCCCTGCCCGACCGACGCCGAGGCCTCGAAGAATCCGAAGGGGTCGCCGGTCCGGATCTGGAGCGGCTCCACCCGGAAATGGCCGCGCCGGGTCAGCGGCGCCCGGACGAGCCATGAGCGCTCAGCCTTCGTGCCGAGCGAGATCGCCCGGCCGGGCAGCCCACCGGGCAACGTCGTCGGGTTGTGGATCTCGAGCCAGGGCTTGGGCACCCGGCTCGTGTTGCGCAGCGTGTAGGTGATCTGGAGCCGGTCGCCGACGTGGCCGGTCAGCTGGTTGACGGCGTAGCCCGCCTCCAGATCCGCCAGGCCGAGCCGGGTCAGGATGTACGACCCGCCGACGACGAGGATCGCGAGGTAGACGAGGTAGAAGAGGAACTCGAGGCCGGTCGAGAACGCGGCGATCAGGAGGACCGCTGCGATGACGAGGAGCTGGAAGCGACGGATCATCGAACGCTGGCCGGCCGGTGCGGGGACGTGCGGGCGGTCGTCAGGCGCTCGCGGCGCCCTGCCCGGCTGGCTCGGCCGGCTTGATCGCGCGCGGGCCGGTCTGGCCGCCGGTCGGGCGGATCCCGTCGATCGGGATCGAGTCGAGCAGATCGCGGACGATCGAGCCGGCCTGGACGTCGTGGATCGACGAGCTGGTCTTGACGATCACCCGATGGGCGAGCGCGGGCTCGGCGAGGGCCTTGATGTCGTCGGGGATCACGTAGTCGCGACCGTGCAGCCCGGCCAGCGCCTGGCCGGCCCGGTACAGCGCGATCGAGCCGCGCGGCGACGCGCCGAGATAGACGTCCGGGTGGGTCCGCGTCGCGCCGACGAGCCGGACGATGTAGTCGGCCACGGTCGGATCGACGTAGACGTCGCGGATCGCGTTCTGCATCCCGCGCAGCTCGTCGACCGAGCAGACGACGTCGAGCTCCTCGAGCGGGTGGGTCCGCTTCTGCTCGTCGAGGATCACGACCTCCTCGAGCGGCTGCGGATAGCCCAGCTTGATCCGGAGCATGAACCGGTCGAGCTGGGCCTCCGGCAACGCGAACGTGCCCTCGTACTCGATCGGGTTCTGGGTCGCGATCACGAGGAACGGATCGGGCATCGTGTAAGTCGTGCCGTCGACCGTCGCCTGGCGCTCCTCCATGCACTCGAGGAGGGCGGACTGGGTCTTGGGCGTGGCCCGGTTGATCTCGTCGGCGAGGACGACCTGGCTCATGATCGGGCCCGGCCGGAACTCGAACTCCTGGGTCTTCTGGTTGAAGATCGAGAGGCCGGTCACGTCGGACGGCAGGAGATCCGGCGTGAACTGGATCCGGCGGAAGCTGCAGCCGAGGCTCCGGGCGATCGCCTTGGCCAGCACGGTCTTGCCGGTGCCGGGGACGTCCTCGATGAGGAGGTGGCCCCGGCAGAGCAGCGCGACGAGGGCGAGACGGACCTCGTGATGCTTGCCGACGATCACCCGCTCGACGTTGGCGAGGACCTTCTCTCCGGTCTGCTCGAGGGTGGACATCAGGCTCCTCAGTGGAATCCGGACGATGGTCCGGCAGCTGGGGGGTTTGGTGGATAGTACGTCCCGTTGCGGAGGGAGGTTCGCGGAGCGTCCGGCGGCGCTGAGACGGACAGCATCGCCGGTCTGTGTCTGTTGGACGTCACGGCAGGCCGATTCGTTCAGTCACCGCTCCGTGGTCGGGCGAGCCGATCGGGCCGATCAGCCGCGGACGAGGGTGAGCAGGCCGATCCCGAGGGTCAGCACGGCACCGGACAGGCCCATCGCGGCGAGGATCAGCTCCCCGGCCGAGAACGCCGCCGCGGCGACGACCAGCAGGAGGAGGCCGAGCACGGCCGCGATCCCGGCCATCCCGATCCGCTCGAGCCACGGCCGGGGCTGGGCGGCCTCGGGTGGCGGCGCGCTCGGCGCGGGCACGTCGCCCCGGCCCGGCCCTGGTTCCTGCGGGAGGCTCATCGTCCGAAGGTCCGGAAGTACCGGGCGAGCAGGTCGCCGGCGAGCGGCGCGGCGCGCGCGCCACCCCGGCCGCCCCGCTCCACGATCACCGCGATCGCGACGCGCGGGTGATCGGCGGGCGCGAAGCCGATGAACCACGAGTGCGGGGCGCCGCTCCCGCCGAGCTCGGCGGTTCCGGACTTGCCGGCGACCGCGATTCCCGGGACGTCCGCCCCGGACGTGAACTGCCGTCCGATGGCGCTCTCGACCGCTCGCTGCATCGCCGCGGTCAGGGCCGCGGCGTCGTCCGAGCTGATCACGACGCCGAGCGGCTCCGGGGCGATCGCTCGCGACCCGTCGCGCCCGCTCGTCATGGTGACCAGGTGCGGCGTCATCAGGGTCCCGCCGTTCGCCACGGTCGCGGCGACGAGCGCCATCTGGAGCGGCGTGACCAGGGTCTCCGCCTGGCCGTAGGACGCGTTCGCGAGCTCGACCTCGTCGCTGAATCCGCCCGGCTGGCTGCCATCGCCGTTGGTGACCTGCGAGGCGACCGTCGGGAGGTCGAACGGGATCGGCCCGCCGAATCCCATCCGGCCCGCGAAGGCCGCGAGGTTGTCGCCGCCGGTCCGCATCCCCGCGAGGGCGTACCAGATGTTCGACGACCACTCCGTCGCGTCGGCCAGCTTGAACGTCCGCGCCGGGACCCCCGGATGCTCGCGGACCCGGAACCCCTCGACGAGCAGGCCGTCGCGCTCCGCCTTGGGTTGCTCGGGGAACGTGCTGGACGCCGTGATCCGACCCGAGCCCAGCCCGGCGATGGCGGTCACGATCTTGAAGACCGACCCCGGGACGTACTGGCCCTGCGTGGCTCGGGTCAGCAGCGGCTTCGCCGAGCTGGCGCGGACAGCCGCGAAGGCGTCGTGCGAGGTCGCGGGATTGGCGATCGCCCCGGAATCGTAGGTCGGCGTGGAGGCGAGGGCGAGGATCTCGCCGGTCGTCGGATCGAGCATCACGACCGCGCCGCGGTCGTCGCCGAGTCCGGCCACGGCGGCCCGCTGGAGCGGCGTCGAGATTCCCAGGGTCAGCGTCCGGGGATCGAACGGGTCGGTCTGGAACTTGCGCAGGAGGTCGCCGATCGGATTGCCGCCGGACACGCCCGTCAGCTCGGCGTTCCACGACCGTTCGAGGCCGGCGGTCCCGAAGTCCTGCGACGCGTAGCCGATCACGGTGCTGTAGGCCCGATCCGCGTAGACCCGATACGGCTCGCCGGTGTCCGGGTCCCGCTTGTTCGACGCGAGGACCTTGCCGTCCCGGTCGAGGATCTGGCCGCGGACGACGTTCCGCGCGGCGGCGATGACCGACGGGTTGTCGGGAGCCACGCTCAGGTCCGGCGAGCGCAGGACCTGCCAGTAGCCGGCGCCGAGCGCCACCCCGGCGAACGCCACGATCAGGGCCAGCCCGACGTGGCCGATCGTCCGCCCGAGGGGCTTGGCGAGCGGGCGTGGCCGCTCGGTCATCGGTCCGCGTCCGGCGGCAGCGGCGCCCGGGCCGACGCCGGCGACTCCAGCCGCGTGACCCGGCCCGTCAACCGGGCAAGACGGCTCCGCGGCTTCGGCGGCGGAGGCGGCTCGACGCCCCGGTCGGACAGCGCCAGGAGCAGCCCCACGATGATCCCGTTCACGAGGAGCGATGAGCCGCCGTACGAGATGAACGGCAGGGTGATGCCGGTCAGCGGGATCAGCTTGAGGTTGCCCGCGACGATGATCAGCGCCTGCGTTCCGATCACGAGGGCGAGACCCGCCGCGAGGAGGGCTCGGAAGTCGTCCGCGGCCGACGCCGCGATCCGCAGGCCGCGCTCCACGACGACGAGGAACAGCCCGAGGATCGCCATCACCCCGACCATCCCCAGCTCCTCGCCGAGCGCGGCGAGCGGGAAGTCGGTGTGGATCGCCGGGATCGGCAACCGGCCGCCAACGGTCGGCAGGCCGGCCCCGAGCCCGGTCCCCAGCAGCCCGCCACGGGCGAAGGCGTACAGCGCCTGGACGATCTGGTAGCCGTCGCCGGACGGGCTCGCGAACGGATCGAGCCAGATGTCGACCCGGGTCTGGACGGTGTGGACCAGGTGGTACATCGCCCACGAGCCGAGCAGGAACAGGGCGACGCCCAGGACCACGTAGCCGAGGCGCCCCGTCGCCGCATACAGGAGGAACAGGAAGACCGTGAAGAACAGGAGGGCCGCGCCGAGGTCGCGCTGGACGACGACGAGGCCCAGGGCGATCGCCCACAGCGCGACCATCGGGGCGAGGAACGGCAACGGGGGGAGCGAGATCGGGCCGACCCGCGTGGACTCCTCGACGAGGATCGGCCGGTACTCCGAGAGGTAGCCGGCGAGGAAGACGACGAGGATGACCTTCAGGAGCTCCGCCGGCTGCCCGCTGATCGGGCCGATGCTGAGGCTCAATCGTTGGCCGTTCACGTCGTCGCCGAAGATGTAGGTCATCAACAGCAGGGCGACCCCTGCTGCGGCCCACGTGTACTTGTACGTCCGGAGCCAGCGATCGTTCCGCACCGTCACCGCTAGGACCGTCGCGAGCCCGAACGACAGCACCAGCCAGCCCAGCTGGATGTCGCCGAGGCCGAGCGTCCACGGCCCGAGGGTCTGCCGGACCTGCGTCTGCGGCAGGCGCTCCATCAGGAGGAGGCTGATCCCCCCGAGCATCGCGGTGGCCGGGAGCAGCACCTGGTCGACCCGCCGGCCCGACAGGATCAGGGCGAGATGGGCCAGCCCGATGAGCCCGAGGTAGACGAGCAGGTGGGTCGGGTTGGCGAGGCTCAGGCCGGCGGACTCGCCCGGGTCCGTCACGCCCTTCGCCAGGCCCAGGGACACGCTCCCGGTCAGGATCGTCAGGGCGACGAGGAGGAGGAGCCGGCTCTCGCGGCCCCGCGGCCTGGGCCGGATCGGGCCGAGGATCGAGGGCAGGGCGGGCCGGGCGGATGCCGGTGCGGCGGTCATCGGCGGCCCGTGGCCCGCGGTCGCTCGAGGCGGAGCCGGACCTGGCCGATCTGGACGATGTCGCCGAAGCCGAGCGGCACGACCCCCTCGACCGGCGCGCCGTTCACGAACGTCCCGTTCGTGCTGCCCAGGTCCTCGACGTACCAGGCCCTGCCGCGGAAGGTCAGGATCGCGTGCTCAGCGGACGCGAACTGGTCGTCGACGACGATCGCGTTGTTCACGTCGCGGCCGATCGTGGCGATCGCGTCGAGCGCCAGGGACGAGCCCTCGGCCGGCTCGCCGTCGGGCGAGGCGACGACCACCAGGCGGCCGAGCTCGGCGCCGGGCTCGCGGGCCGCCGAGCGCAGGTCACCGACCAGAGCCCGGGCGATCCGGAAGAGGAAGAGGTAGAGCAGGCCCAGGAACAGCAGCCGGACGAGCCAGACCGTCAGGAGGAACGGATCCATCAGGCCCCGGTCAACGGCGCGTCGGCCGGCGCGCGATCCGTCCCGGAGGCACCCTCCACGGCGCCGTCGATCGCCTCGACCACGAGGATCGTCGCTCCGAGCCGGATCCGGTCGCCCTCGCCGAGGGCCACCGCTTCGATCCGTCGGTCGTTGACGAACGAGCCATTCGTGCTGCCGAGGTCGGTCAGGACGAGGCTCCCCCGTCGCGCGTCGATCCGGGCGTGATGGCGCGACGCGCGCCCGTCGCGCAGGACGACGCGGTTGTCCGGGGCGCGGCCGAGGGTGAGCGGCCGGCCGTCGAACTGGATCGAACGGCTCGACTGGTCGGGTCGGACCTCACGGAACGAGGCGCGCGGCCCCTCGGCATCGGGAACCACGAAGACGGCCGTCTGCTCGGACGGAATCAAGGCCTCGGACGGTCCCGTGACCTCTCGCGCGGCGGGGTGCGGCCCGCCGGTGGGCGGGTCGCTCGCGGGCCGGTCGCGTGCGGACTCGGGCGAAGGGCCCGGCTCGGTGACGCGGCTCGAGCGTGCGTCGACGGCCACGTCGGACGCGTGCACCGACGGATCGGGCCGGATCGTGACGATCGGGCGGTCCAGGAGGGTGTACCCGTGGTGGCGGGCGAAGGCGAGTGCGCCGTCGGCAAGATCGGCGGCGAGGTCCGGCGTCGACTCGCGCATGGCCTCGAGGTCGGCGGGATGGAGCCGGACCAGGAGCCGGTGCGGGACGACGGTCCGGCCGCCCTCTCGGACCCGACCCTCCTCCATGGCCCGCTCGAGGCGGCGCAGCACGACGACCGGTCGGATCCCCGTCCGGAAGAGTCGTGCGGACTGGCGCTCGAACAGCCGCTCCAGGAAGCGCTCGACCGCCGCGAGGGGTCCCATGTCGGCCGCGGAGTCTAACAGACGGTCCTGAGACGACCGGCCGGACGGAGGGGCTGGCCGCGTTGCGGGAGCGCGACGGCGGCAGCCTTGCCCGCCGCTCCAACGGTGCCTCGGCGCAGCGCTCGACCGTCCCGCGGATGGCCGGGACCATCGTCCCTTTGGGGCCGTACCTGCGGCGGGGGCTGCCCGGAGGCGCTGCGTTATACTCTCGGCCCGCTTGGGCTGGTCTGGGCCCGACGTGTCATCGCGAACCAGGGGCATGATGCCCGAGATCCTCACCGAGTCCTTCTGCGAGCGCTGCGGCACTCGATATACGTTCGAGTCGGCCGCGCCCAAGAAGGCGAAGCGCCTCGGCCAGTTCAAGACCCTTTCGAAGGGCATGAAGAACTGGGTGATGAGCGACGACACCTCGCTCGACGAGGCGATGGCCGCTGCCCGGAGCGACGAGGAGCGTGCGGTCACCTCGCAGCAGCTGGACGCGTTCCACTCGACGTTCAACTTCTGCATGAACTGCCGGCAGTACACGTGCGCGAACTGCTGGAACGGGGCCGAGGGTCGCTGCCTGACCTGTGCTCCCCATCTCGGCCACGAGATCCTGGCCGCTCCCTTCCCCGAGGCGGGAGGGTTCGAGCCGGCCCGCATCGAAGCGGAGGCCTGGCCCGAGATCGACCTGGGCGCGGTCGGCGCCAACGGCAACGGGCACGGGCACGGGAACGGGAACGCGATCGACAACGGCTGGGCGGACGCCACCGAGCCGGGTGTCGCGGAGATCGATCCTGCGGCCCGTCTTGCCTTCCTGTCCGGCGAGGCGCCAGCCCCCACCCTGCCGCCCGAGCCAACGTGGCCGGTCCAGCCGGCCGCGTCCGCGGTCCCCGAGCCGGCCGACGATGGCCCCTCGACCGACCTGCCGGCATGGGCCAGCCTCACACCCGAGCATCCCGACCTGACCGCCCAGCCGGAGGCAGGTGTCGAACCGGTGGCCGAAGCCGCCGTCATCGACGAGCCGGCCGCTCCGGACATGGCGGCGGCGGCGGCGGCGGCGGATGCGGCGCAGACCGCGGCCCCGGTCGCGGCCGACGCGCTCCCGCCGACGGTCGAGGGTCGAGCGGCAACCGGCGCGAACCGGACCTCCGACCTGCTTCGGCGCTTCCGTCCCGGCCAGAGCCTGGACGACGAGCTCGCAGCGTACGAGGCCGAGCTCGAACGCCAGGAGGCCGCCGATCGCGGACTGCCCGAACCGAACGCGGTCGCGCCGCAGGCCGAGGCGGTCGCCGCCGCGCCGGAACCCGCGCCGATCGCTGCAGCCGCCGAGCCGGCGCCGGAGCCGATCGGTGCAGCCGCCGAGCAGGCGCCCGAGCCCGTCGTGCTGGCGCCAGAGCCAGAGCCCGTGCCCGTGGTCGCTCCTGAGCCCGTGGCGGCCGAGCTCGAGCCCGTCGCGCTGGCGCCAGAGCCCGATCCCGCGGCCGATCCTGAGCCCGTCGCGGCCGGGCCGGAACGGGAAGTGGCGCCAGAGCCCGCCGCGGAGCCCGCGGCGGCTGCTCCGGAGCCGACGCCTGCCGCGGAGCCGACGCCTGTCCGGGAGGACCGGATCGAGCAGCCGACGTGGCGGATCTTCGCGCCGGACGGATCGCAGCCGGACCCGACCGTCCCGCCGGCCGCTCCGGGGCCGGTCCAGCCGCCGGCCCTCGCCAACGGGAATGCGGCGCCGCAGTGGCCCACGCGCACCGAACCGCTCGACTCGCCGGCCATGGCCCTCCTCGCGAACCGCGGGAACGGCGCGGTCAATGCCGGACTGTGGGCCGCGTCGAGCCAGGAAGTCCTCGCCCAGCCCGGCGGAGGCGACCGCTCGGTTGCCTCCGGTGGCGTGCAGCCCTGCTCGAACTGCGGGCTGTCGCTGTCGGCGACGGCGCGATTCTGCCGCCGCTGCGGAACCCGCCAGGCCTGATCGGCCGCCCCGGCGGAGCGCCGGGCCCCGTCAACGAGGCGTCTCGTCGGCCCAGCGCTCGGCGACCCATGCCGCGCCGAGCAGGATCGCCAGGAAGACCAGGTTCAGCCAGGCCAACCCCAGGAAGATCGTCCCGAGCGTGCCGTAGACGGCATTCGCGCCGAAGAGCCGCGGCGCGAGCAACGTGAATGCCCGGGTGATGAGCAGCAGGCTGATCGCGACCGCGATCGATGGCCGCCAGACCAGCGACCAGGGCGCGGCGACCGGCGGCAGGAACCGGAACAACGCCGCGACGGCCAGGGAGGCGATCGCGAGGGCGAACACGAGCAGGGTCCCGCTCAGGAGCACGCCCTCGAACGGGCCGGCCGTGCGGATGACGTCGCCGGCCACCGACAGGGCCGGGACCACGACGAGCGCCGCGGCGACGATCGTCGCGAGAACGGCCACCGAACCCAGGCGGAGCACCGTCCGGCGCACGAGACCGCGACGGCGCGTCCCCGTGAAGACTTGCCCGATCCCGGACTCGAGGGACGCGAACAGGCGCGACGTTCCCCACAGGGCGAGGACCAGGCCGATGATCGAGACCGACGCCGAGCCGCGGGCCATCCCACGGACGATCTCGTCGATCACGCCGCGCAGTGGCGGCGCGAAGGCGACGATCGCCTCCACGAACCGTCGCTGTGCCTCCGGGTCGTTCACGAGCAACCCGGCGATCGCCGCGATGAGGAGGGCCAGGGGCAGCAGGGCGAGCGCGGCGTTGTAGGCGATCCCGGCTGCCAGCAGTCCGCCGTCGACCGACCCGAATCGGTCGAGCACCCGCCGCGCGCGCACCACCGGCGGTCGGCCGATCACGGGCGCCGCCGCTTCGATCAGGCGGATCGCGAGCACGGCGGTTCGGGCCGGACGCGTCTCCGACCCGTCGCCGGTCAGCCTCGGGTCTCCTCGAACAGGCCCGGCTGGAGATCCTCGGCGTGGACGCGCCGCGGCGGTGTCAGGAGCGCCCGGACCTCGCCGCGCCGGACGAAGCGCCGGCCACCGAGCTTGATGCTCTGGAGCCGTCCCGACCGGGCCCACGCCCCAACCGTCGCCGGCTTGAACCGGATGTTGGCGGCCTCCAGGATCTCGACGGCCTCGGCGAGGCTGATCCAGTCCGACGCGGCGCCCGCCATGTCAGTCCGCAGCCGCCCCGCTGCTCGTCGAGGAGGCGGCGTCGGACGACGGCTTGGCGCTCGCCGCCTTCGCGTCAGCCGGCTTGGCCTCGGGCCCGCCTTTGGGATCCGTCGACGTCGAGCCCTCGGACGACGAGTTGGAGGACGAGTTGGAGGACGAGCTCGACGCCGGCTTGCTCGTCGAGGAGCGGTCCTTCTTGGCCCAACCGCTGCCCTTGAACACGATCGAGGGCGCGGAGAACGCCTTCCGGACCGGTCCCCCGTGGCAGTTCGGGCACTCGGTGGGCCCCTCGACGTGGACCCCGTGGATCACCTCGAAGCGATGACCGCACTGGCCGCAGACGTAGTCGTACGTGGGCATCGGGTGGGAGCGCGCCGGTCCGGCTAGCCGCGAAGGAGGCGCATGCCGCACTTCGGGCAGTAGAACGCCCGCTCATGGCCCGAGGCGAAGCCACAGTGCGCACAGACCAGGCCGCCCCGCCCGCTGGCCGCCAGGACGGGCCGCTCGACGGCGGTCAGGCCGAGGGCGTACTGGTTGGCGAGGACGTTCGTCAGGATCCCGGCGAGGAGCTTCGCGGCGATCCGGTCCGTGTCCCCGCGGACGCCCTTGCCGCCCCAGCCCACGACCGAGCGGACGATCATGTCGCCGGTCGCCTCATCCCAGTGCGCGGCGACGCCGCCGACGATCGCCGAGTACTCGGGGTAGCCGCTCGTGTCGACCTCGCCGTCGAGGAGCGTGCAGACGAACGTATCGAAGGCGAGATCGACCGCGTCGATCGACTCGAGGACGACGAGCGCGTGGCGCGTCACCGGGGAGTGGACGTGGTGGGCATTCAGCCATTGCATCGCCTCCGACGGGCGGGCGATGACTGGCGTCGCCTGGCTGAACTCGATCGGGAGCGGCTCGACGACCTCGATCTCGGTCTTCGCGAGACCATGGAGCATCGAGGGGAGCTCGGTCAGGGCATTGGGGCCGGTCTGCATCCGGACGCCTTCGCTCGACTTGCCGGCGTAGTAGAGCTTCAGCTGGTAGTCCTGGGCGACGACCTCTTCGGGCAGGGTGATCGGGCCGTGCGCGCCGGGACGCGGCGCGGGACCGGCTGGCGGAGCGGCCGGTGCGGCGGTGCCATCGGCATTGCGGCGCTTCAGGAAGTCGAGCGGCACGAGGGTGCTCCGTGCGAGGGGGCGGACCGCCGATCATGGTAGCAGCGGCCCGCGCTCCGTCAGTAGGACGTTCGGCGCCGATCCGCCCGTCAGCTGCCCGCCCTGGCCAGGATCAGCGCTTCGTCCGGGCGCAGGGCGACCACCCCGTCGGGTCCCGGCGAGGCCGGCGTCCGGTGCGTCCCCACGCGCGCCGTCCACGATCCAGCGGCGATCGCCCCGGCGTCGACTCGGCGGTCCTCGCCGACGAAGCTGACGATCACGAGGAGCTGGTCCGCGCCCTCGCCCCGGGTCCAGGCGAGGACGTCGGGAACGCCGCTGTCGATCCGGCGCATCGTGCCGTGGCGAAGGGCCGCCGAACCGGCTCGGAACTCGAGGAGGCGGTGGTACGCCGCCAGGACGGAGTCCGGGTCCTCGGACTGGCGGGCGACGTTCCGCTCGGCGGCATCCGGGGCCAGGCGGAGCCATGGCCGACCGGTCGTGAAGCCCGCGCCGGGGCCCGGTCCCCACTGCATCGGCGTCCGGCAGCGGGATCGGTCGTACCAGTGGAAGTCGGGGTCCGTCCGGAGGGCCGGCGGATCGACGATCTCGTCGCGTGGGATGTCGACGTCGAGCATCCCGATCTCCTCGCCGTAGTACAGGAACGGCGCCCCGCGAAGCGTCAGCACGACGACGGCCGCCGCCTTGGCGATCGCATCGTGATCCGGATCGCGATCGCGGCCGACCGACGCCGCGAGCCGAGTCGCCTGCCGCTCACGATCGTGGTTCGAGAGGGCGACGGTCGGCCAGAGGTCCGGTCCGTAGGCCCGCTCCCGCCCGTCGATCCCGGCTGCGAACGCGTCGGCCGTCCAGGGCGACTCGATCAGGGACCAGTCGAACACCACGTGGCGGCCGCGGGTGTAGCGCGCCGCCGTCTCGGTCCCACCGGAGAACAGCTCGCCGACCGACATCCGGCCCGGTCCCTCGTCGAGGATCGCGCGGAACCGCTCGATCAGCTCGGCGAAGTCCGTCTGGTCGAGGTCGTAGCGATGCTCCAGGCGGGTCCACGGGGAGCCGCCCTCGATGACCGGGTTGTCGCGCAGGGCCGGATCCTTGAGGAACGCGTTGAAGACGTCGAGCCGGAAGCCGTCGACCCCGCGGGCGAGCCAGCCGCGGACCATGTCCCACTGGGCGGCCTCGACCGCCGGGTTCCGCCAGTTCAGCTCGGGCTGGCCCACGAGGAACGTGTGGTAGTAGAACTGGCCGCGCGCGGGCACCCACTCCCAGCCCGGGCCGCCGAAGAACGACACCCAGTTGTTCGGCGGGATCGGATCGCCCGCCGCATCGAAGCCCTTCGGGTCGCGCCACAGGTAGAAGTCGGCGTAGGGTCCCTCGCGCGATGCCTTCGAGGCGACGAACCACGGATGCTCGTCGCTCGTGTGGTTCATCACCAGGTCGAGGACCACCCGCAGCCCCAGCTCGTGGCAGCGCCGAACGAGCTCGTCGAAGTCCGCCTCCGTCCCCAGGAGCGGATCGACGGCCGAGTGGTCCGAGACGTCGTAGCCCAGGTCGCGGCCGGGCGACGGGTAGATCGGCGAGAGCCAGATCGCATCGACCGGCAACGCCGCCACGTGGTCGAGGTGGTCGAGGATCCCGCGCAGATCGCCGGTCCCGTCCCCATCGCTGTCGGCGAAGCTGCGCGGGTAGACCTGGTAGACGACGCCGTCGCGCCAGTCGGCGCCGGCAGCGGCTCGGATCGGGGGCTGGTCGGTCATCCGGGCAGTCTGGGCGAGGCCGGCGGGAGGGGTCAAACCCGGCCGGTCGGATCAGGCTCGAAGCCGCGAACCGGGAACCCCGCAACCTATACTCGGGCGCCATGAGCTCCCCAGCCCGAACGCATCCGGATCGCCCGATCCGGGTCGGCGTGGCCGGGCTCGGCGCGGTCGCGCAGGCGGTCCATCTGCCGCTCCTGGCGCGTCACGACGATCGCTTCGAGATCGCGGCGGTCGCCGACCTCTCGGCCGGGCTTCGCGATCGGCTCGGCGAGCGCTACCGAGTGCCGGCGGCAGCCCGCCACGAGTTCGTCGCCGCGCTGCTCGAGCAGCCCGGCCTGGACGCGGTGGTCCTCCTGACCTCCGGCTCCCACGGCGGCGATGCCCTCGCGGCCCTCGATCGCGGACTGGCCGTCCTCTGCGAGAAGCCGTTGGCCACGACGGTCGCCGAAGCCGACCGGCTCCTCGCCAGCCCGAATGCGGACCGGCTCCTCCTCGGCTATATGAAGGCCTACGACCCCGCGGTCGAGGAGGCGCGCCGGATCGTCCTCGAAGACGCGGACGGACTGGGCCCGCTGCGCTCGATCGACGTCCATGTCCTCCATCCGACCGGCGAGTCGCAGCTCGCCTTCGCCCACCTTCTGCCGCCGCCGTCCGACGTCGACCGGAGAGCGATCGACGCCCTCCTCGCCGCGGGGGCGAGCCTGGTCGTGCAGGCGCTGGGACCGGCCGCCTCGGCCGACCACGGCCGTCTGTACGGGGGCCTGCTGCTCGCGAGCGTCGTCCACGAGCTCGCGGTGGTCCGAGCCGTCACGGGCGAGACCGGCCCATGGTCGATCGATCACGTCGACGTCTGGCCGGACGGCGCGTGGCCGCCGTCCGTGTCGTTCGCCGGGCGGCTGCCGTCGGGCGTCCGCGCGAGCGTCGCGTGGCACTTCCTGGACCGCTACCCGGCCTATCGCGAAGAGGTCCGCTTCCACCATCGCGGCGGCTCGGTCGAGCTGACCTTCCCATCGCCGTATCGCCTCCACCAGCCGACGATCCTCGAGGTCGAGGTGGGTGGCGGCGAGACCCGCCGCCGGACGGTCTTCGATTCGATCGAGGAGGCGTTCGAGCGGGAGCTGCTCGCGTTCGCCGAGCTGGTCAGCGCGGGCACCGCTCCCCGAACGACCATCGCGGACGGCCGGACCGACACGATCACCTGCCAGCGCGTCGCGGCGGCGTGGGCGCGGCGCCGCGGCATCGTCCCCGGCGGCGAGGCCGCGAAGAATGCCGAGCCCGTTGCCGCGGCCACCGCAGTCGCCGGCCCCGAAGGCGCGCCGGCGCCGCCCGGCAAGGGGCCCGGCCGGTGACGACCGAGCGAGCGGCGCGAGCCACCGCCGCAACCGTCATCCACCTCGTCCCGCATACCCACTGGGACCGCGAGTGGTACGAGCCGTTCCAGGTGTTCCGGATGCGCCTGGTGGAGCTCGTCGACCAGCTC
>DASSHB010000134.1:0-79733 GCA_035693125.1 Candidatus Limnocylindrales bacterium
GCCGTGAGCCTGCCGATCGTCGCTGCGCTCGGCGACGGGCCGCCGGTGGCGAGCCCGTTCAGGAGGTCGCGAATCTGGCCGGCGAGCGCGTCTCGACGTGTCAGCCAGTCCGCCAAGGTCGCCTGGCCCGCGGCGTACGCCGAGTCGTCCGCCTGGCTCCCGGTCTGGATGGCGGCGGTGTTGTAGGCGAGGCTGTCAAGGCCGACCGAGCCGAACGGCGCGGTCAGCTGCTTGTAGGCGGCGGTCAACTGCTGGAGCTTCCCGCGGTGGACGTTGAACCCGTGGGGCACGGCGTTCCCGTCGAGGATCTCGAGGATGGGCCGTCCGTCGAACTGGTACGTGTCGGCCAGCCCGAGCTCGGCGAGCATCGTCGGTCGGACGTCGGTGTGGTCGGTCCAGGGGGTCGCCGTCTCGCCGAGCTCGCGGATCCCGGGTCCGACAAAACCGAGCCAGGTGTTCGCGATCTCGGGTTGGATGTCGCCGTGGTTCCACGCGAAGAGCGGGTTGATGCAGGTCAGGCAGGTGGACGCGGGGAAGTCCGTCAGGAAGTAGTCGGCGTCGCCGAAGTAGGTGAAGACCGCGTTCCGGCTGGGGTCCCCCGCCGTGTACATGTGGAGGAGCTTCATCTCGGCCTGGTCCGCCATCGCGACCATCAGCCGATCGGTCGCACCCGTGTACTGGTCGACAGCGGTCAGCTTCGCCGCCTCGCGCTCGAAGGCGCGGGTGAGCGGATCGCCCTGGGCAAGAGCGCCGCCGCCCGCCCCCTTCTTCGCGAGGTAGAACGTCGGAGCGTCGTCGCCGTGGACGGTGAAGGCATTCGGGGCGGTTGGGCCCTGGAACTGAGCGCTGAGCGCCGGCGGGAACTGATTCGCGACCAGCGTCGCGATGTTCGCGTTGAGCTCGCCGACGCGCGGATGCCCGTCCTGCGGGGAATCCCAGTCACAGGCGATGGTGATGCCGTCGCAGTCCGGGTTCGCAGGCTCGCTCCCGACGAAGTGGTCGCCTTCGTCAACGGTGAACACGAAGAGCGTGTTCGACTTGTCGATCCCGTCGGCCGACAGGCGATCGAAGAACGCACCGAACGCGTCGTCGTAGGCCTTCAGCTGGTCGACGTAGCCCTGCGAGCCGGGCCCGTAGGCGATGTGCGTGTTGCCTGCGATGCCGTGGTTGTCGTGGGCGTCCGAGATGTACGCGAAGGTCACGGGAACACCGGCCTCCTGCATCTCGGCCGTGTAGGCCAGCGACACGGCTGCCGACATCCCGTCGAAGCCCGGGAACCCCGGCTGACCGAAGGGATCCGTGATGGGTTGCCCGTCGAGGCCGGTGACCGCCGTGCTGGCGGGCTCACCCGTCAGGAGTGGGTCGATCTCCTGCGCCCCGAACAGGCCGTTGAACCCGGCGTACCCACCGGGCTCGTCGGGCAGCAGGTCGGGATGGCCGTCGGCGCACGTGGCGGAGCCCTGCGCGCAGTGGACGGCGTACCCGACAAAGTCGGTCTGGGCCTTGGCCCGCGCCGCCGTGCCGGAGGGCGCGGCCGCGGAGGCCATCGCCTCGGTCGCCTGCGGCGACGGGTTGCCGAAGACCTTGGTGATGTCGCCGTTGGGCCCGGTTCCGGTGTTCTCGAGGACCGTGTTGGCGGTCCCGACGGCGCCGAAGTCACAGCCTGCCCGGGTGAACGGCACCCACGGCGCCGGCGCATTCGCTCCCGTGGGGGTGACCATGTTCGGAACCGTCGGGGTGTTCGCCGCCGAGACCGGGTCGGTCCAGTAGCCGAACGTGCTGGGGAACGAGAACGCGCCCGTCGACGAGGTCCGGACGTAGCTGTTCGAGACGGTCTGGCCGTGGCGGTCCGGGTAGACGCCGGTCAGCGACGACAGGATCCCGCCGCCCGTATGGGAGATGAGGATCGTGTGGTCGTTCGAGAGCAACGTCCCGTTGTTCCGCATGAAGTCCAGGAGGTGCGGCATCTGCTCGAGGTCGGATGGGACGTTCGGCATGTCCCGCCGGAGGTGCGTGTTGTCGAACTGGACGTAGATCACATGTTGGACGGCGTTCGTGGGGCCGAGACGACAGGCGCCGTCGGCAGCCAGGGTGCCGATCGGGCTGGCGGCTGCGCCGCCCGCCAGCACGGAGACGGCGATCGACGTCGATGCCACCAGCGATCCGAAGCGATGAACGAGACGCGAGGTGCGGGGCATGCTCACCTCCATTGGCGGACCGCCGAGCATCAACGCGGCGGATCACCCGCGATCAAGCGGGCGGGCCACATCCCGGCGGCCCGACGTGCGCGCCTCGAGCATGAACCGTTCCTTCGGGACGCGCATTGCACGGATCGTCTTGCAACGGCAACAGTGATGAACGGCGCCGAGCCGAGATCGACGCCTTAATTCCCAGGTGATCGACATCCACGTCGGAGTGAACCGGCCAGATGCACGATCTCCGGGTGGGAATCGATCGATCGGTCGAGGAGCGACTCGCACGACTCGCGCCCGACCAGCGCGACGCAGCCACTGCCGCGCCCGGCCCCATTCTCTGCGTGGCCCCGGCCGGCAGCGGCAAGACGACGACCCTCGTCGCCCGGATCGCCTGGCTGCTGGCATCGGGCGCCGCGCGGCCCGGCGCGGTCGCTGCGATCACGTTCAACAAACGCGCCGCGGTCGAGCTCGAGGAGCGGCTGGCCACCGCCGTCGCTCCGCTGGGTCTCGACGCGGATGCCGTCCGCGTTCGGACCTTCCACGCGCTCGGGCTCGAGGTGCTGCGCGCAGCCGGCCGGCCGGTCGAGCCGCTCGTCGATCGGATGGCGCTGCTCCGTCGCGTGGCGCCCGACGTCGGCCCGCCGGGGTGGCGTCGCCTGGACACCGCGTTCTCGAAGCTCAAGCTCGATCTCGGCGTCACCGCCGCGGACGTCGGCAGCGACCCCGATCCCGGCCCGATCGCCCGGGCCTTCCTCGCCTACGAGGCCGAGCTCGCGTCCGAGGCTGGGCTCGACTTCGACGACCTCGTCGCCCGGAGCCTGCGTCTGCTCGAGTCCGACGACCGCGTCCTGGGCGAGTGGCGGAGCCGGTGCCGCGACCTCCTCGTCGACGAGGCGCAGGATCTCGACCGCGCCCAGCTGCAGCTCGCCCTGCTCCTGGCCGCGCCGGCGAACCGGATCTTCCTCGTCGGCGACGACGATCAGTCGATCTACGGCTGGCGACTGGCCGACGTCCGGCGGGTCCTCGCCCTCGCGGATGCCCTGCCCGACCTCCGGCGCGTCGACCTCGTCGTCAACTACCGCTGTCCGGCGATCGTCATCGACCGGGCGGTCCGCTTGATCGAGCGGAATGTCGAGCGGTTCGCGAAGACGATCCGGGCCCGGGACGACGCGCCCGGGGCGGTGGTGCTCGCCGCGGATGGCGGCGATGAGGTCGTTCGCGCGCGACGGGTGCTGGCGTCGTGGGGTGCTGCCGATGGGACCAGGGCGTTCCTGACTCGGACGAACCGGGAGCTCCTGCCGGCGATCGCGGCGGCGCTCGAGGAGGGCGTGTCGTTCCGGCCACCACCGGTCGAGCTCCTGGTCGGGCTCCCCGAGGTCGATGCCTGCCTCGACGCGGTCGAGCGGACGACGGACGCGGCGGCACCCTTGCTGGCCCGGCTGGAGGCGGTGCGTGCCTCCTGGGCGGGCCAGCCGGCGGATCCCGCCGCCGATCCCGAGACCCTGCCCCAGGCGGCGGTGGCTGCCGCCGTGTTGAGCTGGGCCGCGGGATGCCGGGACGTCGCGGCGCTTCGAGCCGCGATCGCGGCCCGCCGGACCGCTCTCGCGGAGCTGTGCCGCGACGACGCCGACCTGACGTTCGCCACCGCTCACGCGACGAAGGGGCTCGAGTTCGACCACGTGGCCGTGCTCGGGATGGAGCGCAACCGCTTCCCCAGCGCGCGCTCGCTGGCCGACGCCCCCGATCCGTCGCGCGCGCTCGAGGAGGAGCGGCGGCTCGCCTATGTTGCGTGGACGCGCGCGCGGCGCTCGCTCACCCTCGTCTACGACCCAGCGGCGCCGTCACCGTTCCTGCTCGAGGCGTTCGAGCCCGGCGAGCTCGGAGCGATCTGAGTCAGGCGGCGCCGACGTCCCGCCGGTTCAGCTGCTTGAGCAATCGGTCGATCGCGTCGAGGAACGGCTCGGTGACGTCCTCGGGCAGCTGGTCTCGGACGGAATCCTTCGGGCCGAACGCGGCCCGGGCCCGCATCGCGACCTGGCGCAGCGCGGGGGGGTCGTCGTCGCGGAGATGGTCCGGCATCGTCTCGAAATAGTGGAGCCAGCGCGTCGCGTTCCGCGCGATCGCCGCCGCCACGATCCGGTCCGCGGCACGCGCGGCCACGAGGCCCGCCTCATCGACGGCCGGCAGCTCGTGGCGGAGCGGGCCGCGCGCGCCCGTCGCGCTCGGCGCGATCCGCCGCGGTGGACCGGGATCAGGCATCCGGCCCGGAGACGAGGAGCGGCAGGCGCTTCCGCTCGGAGCCGTTGACGAGGATCCGGAACGAGTAGTCGCCGGGAGCCGCGAACGTCAGGCTCCAGAGATCGATCGAGAAGGTCAGGACCGTGTCACGGCCGTCGCCGTGGCCGCGGGCCACAAGATTGCCGGTCGCGCCCGCGACCTCGCCGCCGTCCGGGTCGAGGAGCACGAACCGGACCTCGTGCTCGCGGTCCACCTCGGGCGCCGTGACCAGCAATCCGAGGACGAGCGCGAGATGCGGGTGGCGAAGCGGAAAGGTCCGGCCGCCGAGGCGCGAGACCCCTCCGCCGAGGACGTGGAACTTCTGGCCTGGCTGGGTCTCCGCGGCGTCGGCCAGGAACGCGAACTCGATCTCGGGCATGACGGTGATCCTAACCGGTCGATCTTCATCGGCGGTCACCGACCGCCGTCCGGCCTCAGCGGCTGGACGCGGCCGCGGCGCGCTTCCGGCTCGGCGCGATCTTGATCGCGGGGCCGTGGCCGTTCTTGCCGTTCCGGCCGTTGCTCCGGCCCGCCTCGTCCGCGAACGACACATCGGACAGCGGCACGAGCGGCTCGCCGCGCAGGACGCGATCGAGGTACTCGCCGGTGGCCGAGCCGGCGGTCGCGGCGACCTGCTCGGGCGTTCCCTCCGCAATGATCTGGCCGCCGCGCGCCCCGCCGGCGGGCCCCAGGTCGACGATCCAATCGGCCGTCTTGATCACGTCGAGGTTGTGCTCGATCACGAGCACGGTGTTGCCACCGTCGACGAGCCGATGGAGAACCTCGAGGAGCTTCTCGACATCGGCGAAGTGGAGCCCGGTCGTCGGCTCGTCGAGGACGTACAAGGTCCGCCCCGTCGCCCGCCGCGACAGCTCGGTCGCCAGCTTGACCCGTTGCGCCTCTCCGCCGGACAGCGTCGTGGCCGGCTGGCCCAGATGGACGTAGCCAAGGCCCACGTCGTAGAGCGTCTGGAGCTTCGTGTGGACCGTGGGGACGGCCGCGAAGAACTCGACCGCCTCGGCGATCGTCATCTCGAGCACATCGGCGATCGTCTTGCCCTTGTAGTGGATCTCGAGGGCCTCGCGGTTGTAGCGCTTGCCCTTGCAGACCTCGCAGGTCACGTAGACGTCGGGCAGGAACTGCATCTCGATCTTCAGGATCCCGTCGCCCTTGCAGTTCTCGCAGCGGCCGCCCTTCACGTTGAAGCTGAAGCGACCGGGCTGGTAGCCGCGGACCCGCGACTCGGGCACGCCGGCGAACAGCTCGCGGATGGGTCCGAACAGCCCCACGTAGGTCGCCGGATTCGAGCGCGGGGTTCGCCCGATCGGGCTCTGGTCGATCTCGATGATCTTGTCGATGTGCTCGGCACCCTTCAGGGCATCGTGGGCCCCGACCGGCTCGCGCGATCCGTTGAGCTCGCGGGCCAGGGCGCGGTAGAGGACGTCGGTCACGAGCGTCGACTTGCCGCTCCCCGAGACGCCCGTCACGGCCGTGAACGTCCCGAGCGGAACGGTGAACGTGACGTCGCGCAGGTTGTGCTCGCGGGCGCCCTTGACGACCAGCTTCTTCAGGCTGCCCTTCCGGCGCTTGGCCGGCACCTCCACCTGGCGCTCACCGCGCAGGAACGCACCCGTGATCGAGCGCGGTTCCACGAGGACCGCCTCGAGCGTGCCGTTCGCGATGATCTCGCCACCGTGCTCCCCCGCCCCGGGTCCGATGTCGACGACCCAGTCGGCGGTCCGGATCGTCTCCTCGTCGTGCTCGACGACGAGGACGGTGTTGCCCAGGTCGCGCAACCGGGTCAGCGTCGCGATCAGCTTCGCGTTGTCCTTCTGGTGGAGACCGATCGAGGGCTCGTCGAGGATGTACAGGACGCCCATCAACGTCGTCCCGATCTGGGTGGCGAGCCGGATGCGCTGGGCCTCACCGCCCGACAGGGTGACGGACGCGCGGTCCAGGGTCAGGTAGTCGAGGCCGACGTCGACGAGGAACCCAAGCCGAGCCGTGATCTCCTTGAGGACCTGGAAGGCGATCGCCTTCTCGCGCTCGCTGAGGACCTTCGGCAGCGCGGCGACCCAGTCGAGCGAGTCGGTCACGGACATCACCGCGACGTCGCTGATGTTCCGCTCGTCGACCGTGACCGCGAGGACCTCGGGCTTCAGGCGCTTGCCCTTGCAGGTGGGGCACGGCCTCGTGACCATGTACTTCTCGAGCTCGGTCTTGATGTACTCCGAGTCCGTCTCGCGGTAGCGCCGCTCGAGGTTCGTGATGATCCCCTCGAACGTCGCCTTGTACGTGTTCTCGCCGCGCTCGTGCCGGTAGCGGACGAGGACCTTCTCGTCCTTCTCGGCGCGGAGGATGTAGTCGATCGCCTCCGGTGGCAGGTCCTTGATCGGCTTCTTGAAGTCCCAGCCGTGGGACAGGCAGATGGCCTCGAGGATCTTCAACCGCCACGACGCGTCGTTGGGCATCTTGGCCCACGGCACGAGGGCGCCGGCCTGGAGGCTCTTCGTCTTGTCCGGGATCACGAGGTCGGGGTCGATCTCGAGCCGGGTGCCGAGACCGGTGCACGCCGGGCAGGCCCCATGGGGCGAGTTGAACGAGAAGTTGCGCGGCTCCAGCTCGTCCATCGTGAAGCCGTCGTACGGGCAGGTGAACCGCTCGCTGTAGCGGCGTTCCTCGAACGGGAGTGCCTCGTCCTCGGTCGCGGGCTGCGCCGTGGCTCCGCCGGCTCGCGCCGGCGCGATCAGCACGACGCCCTCGCCGAGCCGCAGCGCGGTCTCGATCGAGTCGGCCAGCCGCGCCTTGTCCGGGTCAGGGAGCGCGAGCCCGGTCTCGGGATCGAGGGGGCGTCCGTCGGGGCCACGGTCCGCACCCTCGGGCGCATCGGCGTAGCGGACGACATAGCGATCGACGACGACCTCGATCGAGTGGCGCTTGTACTTGTCGAGGGTGGGTGCCTCGGTCAGCTCGTACATCTCGCCATCGACGCGGACCCGGACGAAGCCCTGGCGCCGTGCGCCCTCGAAGACGCGATCGCCCTCGGTCTTGCGGTCCTTGATGAGCGGCGCCAGCACGAGCAGCCGCGTGCCCTCGGGCAAGGCCAGGACCTGGTCGACGATCTGCTGGACGGTCTGGCGCTCGATCGGATGGCCGCTGGGGCAATGCGGGTGGCCCGCCCGGGCGAAGAGCAGCCGGAGGTAGTCGTAGATCTCGGTGACGGTCCCGACGGTCGAGCGCGGGTTGCGCGAGGCGCCCTTCTGGTCGATCGAGATCGCCGGCGAGAGGCCGTCGATCTGGTCGACGTCCGGCTTCTCCATCTGTCCGAGGAACTGGCGGGCGTAGGCGCTGAGGCTCTCCACGTAGCGACGCTGCCCCTCGGCATAGATCGTGTCGAAGGCGAGGCTGCTCTTGCCGCTGCCGGACAGCCCGGTGATCACGACCAACCGGTCGCGCGGGAACGCGACGGTGACGTCCTTCAGGTTGTGTTCGCGGGCACCACGAACGACGATCTGGTCCTGGGGCATCTCACCGCGAAGTCTACTCGACGCGGTCGAAACCGTACAGGCGTTCTAGACACATCAGGCCAAGAACGCACCGGCATTCGTCCAGCCGCCGACGAGCCCCGCGACGATCGCGACCGCGGCCACGATCGCGGCCAGCCGCGGGTGAGCCGGCTGGTCCCGTCGGCCGGTCAGGGTGACGATCGCCGCGACGACCAGGGCGAGTCCGGCCATCTTCGCGACCGCGACGACCGGAAGACCGTGGTCCGCGAGGATCGAGGCGATGAGCGGGTTCGCCTCGCTGGCCGCTCCATGGCGCTCGATCATCCGCACGAAGGTCCCAAGGTCCAGCGCCTGGGCAAGGGTGACGACGAGGACGGCGAGCGACATCGACCCCATCGTCGCGCCGATCCCGCCATGGCGGCCCCCCACGGACCGCCGGAAACGTTGGGAGTTCGTCGCAGCGCACGGGCGTTCGGCGCCACCGCCGCCCGTCGGGCTCGGGCGTCGACCCTGGCCGGCGATGACCCGCAGAGGGTCCGCTCGCCGTGCGCACTCACGAGGTTGACGCCCTGATCGAATGCCTGGGTTGGCTCGAGGCGGCCCGCCGGGAACATTGACGATCGCCCGCCCGGACCCTAGCGACGACGCCGCGCCGGCCTCGTCCCTGTTCTCCGCCGGATGTTCGGCGTCACGCTCCGATCCCAGGCCGGACGGTCGCGCCAGGCCGCGCCGCGACCCTGGTCCTCGTGCTCGTCGCGGATGCCCGGCAGCCAGTCGGACGCGGTGTTCAGGTCCGTCTCGCCATCGGACTCGTCATGCCCGTGCGGGTCGCCGTCGAGCGTGTCGGCGGGCTCGGCCTCGGCCGGCAGGACCGTGACGCTGGTCACCTCGAACGCCTGGTGGGCGGCCGCCGCCTCGTCGGCCCGGGCGGTCCGCTTGCGATCGGCGGCGCCGACGAGGCCGCTGCCACGGCCCGCCGCGGCGCGCTCGGCGGCCCGGCCGATGATCACGGACTGGTCCTGCTCGAGGACGCGCAGGCGGATGTTCTGGATCTCGTCGCGAAGCGCGGCGGCCCGCTCGAAGTCGAGCTCCTTCGCGGCGGCCCGCATCTCGGTCTCCATCCGTCCCAGGAGCTTCTCGATCGCGGCCGTGTTCTCGAGGGTCAGGGCGCGGCCCGCGAGCTGCTCCCGTTCCGAGGTGTACATCGGCGTCGATTCGGCCACGACCCGCAGCCGCTCGTTGAGGTCGTGGATCTCCTTGACGATCGTCGTCGGCTCGATCCCGTGCTCGCGGTTATAGGCCTCCTGGATCCCGCGCCGCCGGTTGGTCTCCTCGATCGCCGCGGCCATCGACTCGGTCACGCGGTCGGCGTACATCACGACCCTGCCGCCGACGTTCCGGGCGGCCCGGCCGATCATCTGGATCAGCGACCAGCTGGACCGGAGGAAGCCCTCCTTGTCGGCGTCGATGATCGCGACGAGCGTCACCTCCGGCAGGTCGATCCCTTCGCGGAGGAGGTTGATCCCGACCAGGACGTCGTAGACGCCCAGGCGCAGGTCGCGCAGGATCGCCACCCGCTCGAGCGTGTCGACCTCGCTGTGGAGGTACTGGACCTTGACGCCGAGCTCCTTGAGGTAGTCCGACAGGTCCTCGGCCATCTTCTTCGTCAGCGTCGTGACGAGCGCCCGTCCGCCGTCCTCGACGCGCTGGCGGATCTCCTCCATCAGGTCGTCGATCTGGCCATCGGTCGGCCGCACGTCGATCACGGGATCCACGATCCCGGTCGGGCGGATCAGCTGCTCGGCGATCCGCTCGGTTCGCTCCAGCTCATAGGGTCCGGGGGTCGCGGACATGTGGACCACCTGATTCAGGTGGCCCTCGAACTCCTCGAACGTCAGGGGCCGGTTGTCCAGCGCCGACGGCAGGCGGAACCCGAAGTCGACAAGGATCTCCTTGCGGGTCCGGTCGTTCTTGTACATCCCGACGACCTGCGGGATCGTCATGTGCGATTCGTCGACGACGAGGAGCCAGTCCGGCGGGAAGTAGTCGAGGAGGGTCCACGGCCGGGATCCGGCCTCGCGCCGCGACAGGTGGCGCGAGTAGTTCTCGATCCCGGTGCAGAAGCCGAGCTCGCGCATCATCTCGAGGTCGAACGTCGTCCGCTGGCGGAGCCGGGCCGCCTCCAGGACGCGGCCCTCGGCCTCCATCTGGCCGACCCGCTCCTCCATCTCGGCCTCGATGTCGACGAGCGCTTCCTTCAGCTTGTCGGCGGGCGTCACGTAGTGGCTGGCCGGATAGACGTTGACCTCCTTGCGCTCGGCCAGGAGCTCGCCGGTCAGCGGATCGACCTCGGTGATCCGCTCGACCTCGTCGCCGAAGAACTCGACCCGGACGAGGGTCTCCTCCGAGGCCGGCTGGAACTCGAGCGTGTCGCCGCGGACGCGGAACTTCGCGCGCGTGAGCGACTGGTCGTTGCGCTGGTACTGGAGGTCCACCAGCTGACGGAGGACCGTGTCGCGCCGGTACGAGCCGCCCTGGCGGAGGCGGACGACGGTGGCGCCGTAGTCGACCGGAGCGCCGAGGCCGTAGATGCAGCTGACGCTCGCCACGATGATCACGTCGCGCCGCTCGAACAGGGCGTGGGTCGCGGCGTGCCGGAGCCGGTCGATCTCGTCGTTGCGGGACGAGTCCTTCTCGATATACGTGTCGCTCCGGGGCAGGTACGCCTCGGGCTGGTAGTAGTCGAAGTAGCTGACGAAGTACTCGACCGCGTTGTCCGGGAAGAACTCGCGGAACTCGGCGTAGAGCTGCGCGGCGAGCGTCTTGTTGTGGGCGAGGACGAGCGTCGGCTTGTTGTGGGCCTGGATCGTCCGAGCGATCGTGAAGGTTTTCCCGGTGCCCGTCGCACCCAGCAGCGTCTGGTGCTTCAGGCCCCTCGCCAGCCCGTCGACGAGGCGGTCGATCGCCTGCGGCTGGTCGCCGGTGGGCTCGAACGGGGCGACGAGGCGGAAGTCGGGCATCGGTCGTCGAGTCTAGCACGTCGGGCAGCACGAGATCGAACACGCGTTCGACTTCCGTGGCGCTCCACCGGCGCGCAACGGGCGGCCTCGACGACCCACGCGACGGCGCCGCGCACCACGCTGCGTACGGCAGGGGTACCGCCGTCGGGACCAATAGGCCATGGGAGCCGGGGACCACCGCGCCGACACTCAGCGGGTCATCCGATCTTGGGCGGAGGTCCGCGCGATCGTGCGCCTGGTGCAGCCAACAACCCGACGGCGAGGGGCCGCGGGCAGTGATCGTCGTCGAGCGCGAGACGAGGAAGGTCAGAGCCTCGTCGAGTTCTCGCTGATCCTCATGCCCCTGTTCCTCGTGCTGCTCGGGATCGTCCAGTTCGGCTTCATCTTCAACACGTACATCACGATGTCCAACGCGACGCGTGACGCGACACGGCTCGGGACGATCTACGTCTACGACCGGAGCCTGACGAAGGCCCAGAACGACCTGGCCCGGAACAACTCGATCAAGACCCAGGTCATGGCGTCGATGAACGGGCTGTCGCAGACCTCGCCGCGGTTCGTGACCGGCAGCACCTGGACGCAGTCCGGGACCACGTACACGAACGGCGATTTGTCGATCACCTACGAGATCCCCAGCGGCGTGACCGACAGCGACCCGCGGACCGGCGAGCGGATCACCGTCAGCGCGAACTACCACCAGGACCTCGTCATCCCGCTCGTGAGCATCCTTCTCCCGAAGGACTCGAACGGCCGGATGACGCTCGGCGGCGTCGTCACGATGGTCATCAACTGATGTCGTGGCTATGGCGCCGCGATCGACGCGGACGGCGGCGCGCCGATCACGGCCAGGTGCTCGTGATCTTCGCCCTGTCGATGGCCGCGATCTTCGCGGCCGCCGGCCTCGCCTTCGACATCGGCCGCTTCTACGCCGAACGTCGCTTCCTCCAGAACGCCGCCGACGCAGCCGCGTTGGCCGCAGCCAATGCGCTGATCCAGGGCCGGACCTCGGCCGAGGCCGACACGATCGCCCGGGCCGTTCTGTCATCCAACTTCCGCTCCGCGCCCAACGGCGTCGTCCCGTCCCTGCCGCCCAGCACACCGCAGTACGAGAGCGGCCACGCCGGCGATCCGCTCTATCTGACGAACGGGATCCTCATGACCGGCACGGACGTTCGGGTCGCGGTCCAGAACTCGATCAACTATTCGTTCGGGCGCGCCGTCGGCCTGTCGGCGAGCATGATCCGCGGCCAGGCTCGCGCGAAGTCCATCGGCTACGCCCTGCCGATCGCGGTCCGGCGCTACGTCAACTCACCGGGACCCGCGACGTCCAACAACGTCTATCCCTGCGCCGACGACGAGACCCAGTTCCTCGACTTCTTCGCCACCGCGAACACGGCCTGTCTGGGCACCGAGACCGACTCGTCGCTCCGCGTGGAGCCGAACGCCGGGAGCACCTTCGACAGCTCGAACCCGGGCAGCGACCCCGCCAACCACGGTCCGGTGATGGCCATCCTCGGCCAGGGCGCGCAGCCGGGGAACGGTGCCGACTTCCGCGGCTTCATTGCGCTCGACATCCGGAACTTCCAGTCGAGCACCTCGCAGCTGTTCTACAACGGCGTGACCTCGGGCACCGGCTCGAACACGCTGAAGGCGATGGAGTCCAACTGGATCACGGTGGGCGGCTACCCGGGCCCCCAGTTTCCGGCCGCGATCACGCCGCCGGACGCGAACGACCAGGTCGCGATCATGAGCGGCAACTCGACGGGCGCCGCGATCGACGCGGCGATGGACCGGTTCGGTCCCGGCGACGAGGTCCTCGTGGCCGTCTACCCCGGCGACGTCATGGCCATTCCCGACTTCGCCGTCGGCTCACCCGGCACGCTGGCGCTGCCGACGGACGGCCCAACCGCGACCGTCGGGTCGCTCAAGGTGAGCCGGAACCAGGCCTTCAGCGGACTGGTCACGCTGACGACGCTCCCCGACACCCTCGATCCCGGGAACCCGATGGTCCTCGGCACGCTGACCGGCACGGACCCGTTCACGTACACGCCGAACGGCGTCAATCCGAGCCTTGGCAACGGGACGTCGGTGGCGATCACGGATGCCACCACGGCCGGCGCAACGCCGGGCATCTACGCCCTGTGGATCCGTGGCCAGGCCGGTGCCCCGTACCTCACGACGAAGTACACGCCGATCACGATCCAGATCGGGACCGTCAGCCGCGACTTCGCCTTCACGTCTGATGCCTCTTCGCTGACCGCGACGAATGCCGGCGACAGCGTGACGTTCACCCTGACCCTCCAGAACTCCCCCGACAAGAACCGGAACTTCGGCAACCCGGTGACCCTGAGTGTGGATGGGCCGCTGCCGACCGGCGCGGGACCGATCACCTTCGGCTCCACGACCGTGACGCCGACCAAGGCCGGCGCCTCGACGACCCTGACGATCAACACGGGCACGATGGCGGCCGGGGCATACCACTTCACGGTTCGTGCGACCGGCATGAACGGCGATTCCCCGAACCGCGAGGTCACCCACCTGATGGACCTGACCGTCCTGGATCAACCGGGCACGGCATCGGGTGGCGACGACTACGTGGACATCGTCGGGTTCGCCGTGATGCGGATCTCGAACATCCCGAGCGTCAAGTCCGACGCGTCCAACTCGATCTCGGCCTACGCGATCACGCCGATGATCACCGACCCCAACGACTCCCGGCTGCGCCGCGGTCAGGTGGCGAAGCTGGTGCCCTGGACCTAGCCGAGCGGGCACGGCACATCCGACAACCGGGGCGGCCAGCCGGCCGGCCCGCTCCCTGGGAGGCACACCACCGTGGAGATGGAATACCGCGACCCGAGCAAGCGTGGTCGCTGGATCGTGATCATCGGGGTCGTCCTGGCCCTGGCCGCGGGCGGCGCGGCGTTCTTCCTGATCAACCAGGCCCAGCAGCAGGCAGGCCAGGGCCAGCTCCAAACCACGGACGTCGTGGTCGCGACCCGGCCGATCCCCGCCCGCAAGCCGGTCGAGGCCGACGACGTGACCGTCCGCCAGATCCCGGTCGACGACACGAACGCGCCCGCGATCGCGGTCACGAAGCCCGACGACGTCGTGGGTCACGTGCTCGCCGTCACGGTCTTCCAGGGCCAGATGCTGACGACGAACATGCTCGCCTCGACGACGACCGGGGGCCAGTTCTCGATCCTCGAACCCGGCGAGACGGTCGGTCCCGACTCCGAGGCCTGGCGGGCCGTCGCGATGACGGTCCCGGACGATCGAGCGGTCGGCGGCATGATCCAGTCCGGGATGAGCGTGGACGTCTTCCTGTCGGCCCAGGTGAACGTCCCGCAGGACCTGATCGACCAGGGCAAGTACTACACGGACAAGTCGACGAAGATCACCTACCAGAACATGCTCGTCCTGGCCAAGACCGGCACGAGCTACATCATGAAGGCGACGCTCGCCCAGGCCGAGGAGATCACCCACCTCGTGGCCACGGGCAACGCCCAGTTCAGCATGGTGATGCGGCCCGAGGCCGACGTGCGCGTCGCCGACGCGAGCAAGCTCGGCGAGACGACCAACGTGATCATCTCGCGCTACGGCCTGCCGATCCCGCAGAACTATCCCGCGACGGACGTGCCGGTCCGGACCGCGAGCCCGAGCACCAGCCCGGAGCCGTCCGCCAGCCCGTCGCCGAGCGCGGCGCCGTAGTCGCCGGCCCACCCTCGACCCCACCCGCCGCGTCGGGAACCCCGTTCGCGACGGGGTCCGCCACGCCTTCGCGCCGCTGACCCGGCGCGGCCTCCCGGCCGCCCGACCTGCCCCCGCAGGTCGGGCGGCCACCTCATGTCGGAAGACCCTCCGTGGCCGCGGCCCAGGCCGCCGCGGTCCTCGACCGCGCATCGTCGAGCGGCCCGGACGTGTCGATCACGCGGGTCGCCACCGGCCGGACCCGCTCCACGAGCCCGGCCTGGGCCGCGATCCGGCGGTCCGCGTCGGGGGCGTCGAGTCCGCGATCGATCACCCGCTCGCGCTGGGTCGGCACCGCGCAGGTCACGAGCCAGACCTCGTCGCAGAGCGCGGCGAGCCCGCCCTCGACGAGCTTGATCGCCTCGACGACGACGGCCGGGGCGCTAGCCGCCCGCGCCTCGTCGATCGCCGCCAGGATCCGCGTCCGGACGAGCGGGTGGAGGATCGCCTCGAGCCGGCGCAGCGCCTCGGGATCCCGGAAGACGATCCGGGCGAGCGCCGCCCGATCGAGCGTCCCCCCGTCGACCCGGACGTCCGCCCCGAACACCGCGAGGACCGCGTCATGGCCGGGCTCGCCGGGGGCGGAGACGGCCCGGGCCACCTCATCGGCATCGATCACGACCGCGCCGCGCGCCGCGAGCCAGCCCGCGACGGTCGACTTGCCGCAGCCGATCGGCCCGGTCAGACCGATCGTTATCGTCACGGGGCGCGCTCCTCGAGCTCGAGCCAGAGGTCCTCGGCCGCGGCCAGCGCCCCCTCGACGTCGGCCAGCTCGCTCGTGACCCGGCGCATCTCGACGAAGTTCGCCGCAATCGCGGGCGAGCCCATCGACAGCTCGAGCTGGGTCTTGCGCAACCCCAGGCGTGTCAGCTCGGCGTCGAGCGCGGCGCGCTGCCGGCGGTAGGCGTCCTTCGAGAGCCGCTCCCGGCGGGGTGTCGCCGCCGTCGAGCGACCGGCCGCCCGGCCCGTGCCCGCGGGCGCGATCGCCGCCGTGCCGGCCCCGCGCCGGTCGGCCACCTCGGCGACCGCTCCGGCGCCCGTCCGCCCGTTGCCGCCCGGAACGATCGGTGCCGGCGGCCGCAACCGGACCGCCTCGCGCTCCGCCGCCGCGGTCGTCGTCCAGCCGGCCGCCACGGCCGCCCGCCACTCGCGCCAACCGCCGTCGAAGGGCACCGCGAGCCCATCGTCGACGACCCACAGCTTCGTGCAGACCGTCTCGAGCAGCCGCCGGTCGTGGGACACGACGAGGAGCGTCGCCGGCGACTCGACGAGGAACCGCTCGATCGCCTCGCGGGCGGGGATGTCGAGATGGTTGGTGGGCTCGTCGAGCAGGAGCAGGTTCGAGGGCATGATCCCGAGGAGCGCCAGCTCGAGCCGCGAGCGCTCGCCACCGGACAGCGTCCGGACCTCCTTGAAGACGTCGTCGCCGCGGAACAGGAAGCGGGCGAGGAACCCGCGCGCCTCGCCCGTCGTGACGGGGATCGCCTCGAGCAACGCGTCGAGGACGGTGGCGCCGGGGATCGCCGCGCCACGCAGCTGGGCGAGGTAACCGGGCTGGACGGCGTTCCCGAAGCGGACCGCTCCGTCGAGCGGCGGCAGGTCGCCCGCGATCGTCCGGAGCAAGGTCGTCTTGCCCGCCCCGTTCGGCCCGACGATCCCCACGCGTTCGCCCCGCTGGGCCGCGAGGAATGGCGCCCGGGCGACCTCGCGCGGTTCGCGAGCCGGCGCTCCGGATGCGTCGACGGCGCCGCGGCCCGGCAGGTACCCCACGACGAGCTGCTCCGTCCGGACCACGATCTCGCCCGACCGGGCCGGGCCGCCGCCGGCGAGCGCCCCCGCGGGGAGGGTCAGCCTGCGGGCGGACTTCGGCGCCTCGACCCGCTCGGCCTGGAGCCGCTCGAGGCGGGCCTCGTGCTCGTGCATCTTCGCGAACTTGCGGTGCGACCGGTAGCGCTGGACGAGCTCCTTCTCGCGCTCGATGGACTCGACGTGCGTCTCGGCGTCCTTCTCGGCACGGACGTCACGCTCGACCCGCTGGCGGTGGTACGCGCTGTAGTCGCCACGGAACGCGGTCAGGCGCCGATCGCGCAGCTCCCAGATCCGGGTGACGGTCGCGTCGAGGAAGGCACGGTCGTGGGATGCGACGAGGAGCGCGCCGTGACGCCGTCGGAGATGCTCCTCGAGCCACTCGATCGCGCCGATGTCGAGATGGTTCGTGGGCTCGTCGAGGAGGAGCAGATCGGGCTGCGCGATCACGAGCCGAGCGAGCGTCGCCCGGGTCTGCTCGCCGCCGGACAGCGCGGTGGGTGGCTTCGCCCACTCGTCGCGGCCGAAGCCCAGCCCGGACAGCGCCTCGTCCACGCGCTGGTCGAGGGTGTAGCCGCCGAGCAGCTCGAACTGGTGCTGGAGGTCGGCATAGGCGGGATCTTCCACGCGGCCCTCGCGTTCGAATGCCGCGAGCGACGCCGCCATCGCCTCGAGGTGGCCGGCTCCGTGGCGGACGGCTGCCCGGAGGTCCGGTGCGGCCATGAACGCCTCGTCGAAATGCGACTCCTGGGCGAGCAACCCGATCGACAGGCCCCGCTTGCGATGGACGGCGCCGCCGTCCGGCTCGTCGCGCCCGGCGGCCAGGCGCAGGAGGGTCGTCTTGCCGGCTCCGTTCGGCCCGACGAGACCGATCCGGTCGTCGACCGCGATCGCCGCGGAGATGTCGTCGAGGATGACGAACGTCCCGACCTCACGGCGCAGGCGTTCGACCCGCAGGATCGACACGACTCAGCCGCCGACCGAGGCGCGCGCCGCCGCGCGTCGGGTCGCCGCCGCCCGCCGGGTCCGCTCGGCGCGCGATCCGGCGCGCGGGCGCTCGGCCGGCCCGTCACCGGCGGGTCCGACGCTCCCCTCCCCGCCGGACAGCTCGGTCCAGCGCCGGCCCTTGCGGCGCGGCTCAGCGCCCGTCATCGTCCGGAGGATCGCTCGGGCGCCCGCATGGTCGCCCGCCGGCAGCCGCTGGCACCAGGAGCAGAAGTGGGTCGCCCGCGCGCCGACGACGATCCGCTTGATCGGGTGGCCGCAGCGGCGGCATGGCTCGCCGGTCCGCTGGTAGACCTGCAGGTGATCCTGCATCTCGCCGTCGCCATCGGGCGCCGTGTAGTCGTCGATCGACGAGCCGCGCCGGATCACGGCCTCCGCGAGGATCCGCCGGATCTCCGTCCACAGCCGCCGCTCGTCGGCGGGCCGGAGGGTGCGCGCGGTCCGGAGCGGATGGAGGCGCGCCGCCCAGAGCGCCTCGTCCGCGTAGATGTTGCCGACGCCGGCGACGAACGTCTGGTCGAGGAGGAGCGGCTTCAGGCGCCCCTTCCGGGCGCGGATCCGGCGCCGGAAGACGCGAACCGTGAACGCGTCGGCCAGCGGCTCCGGTCCGATCTTCTCGAAGGGATCGGCCGCGTCGGGCAGATAGAGCCCGATCTTGCCGAACTTCCGGATGTCGCGGAACCGGATCTCGCGGCCGTCCTCCAGGCTGATCACCAGCCGGACGTAGGGGTCCTCGCGGCCGCCCTGGGGGACCACGAACAGCTGACCCGTCATCTTCAGGTGGATCGTCAGGAACGCGCCGCCGGACAGGTCCACGACGAGCTGCTTCGCCCGCCGCCCGACCGCCTCGATGCGGCGCCCGGCGACGCCGTCCGCGAAGGTCTCCGGGTCGATGCCGCGCAGGGTCCGGTTCCAGAACGTGGTGGCGTCGACGATCGTCGACCCAACGATCAGCCCGCGCAGGTCGCGGGCGACGGTTTCGACCTCGGGCAGCTCCGGCATGCTGGCCGCTCCGCGCCTACGACGCGAGCGGGGCGAGCGGCGCCTCTTCGGGCTCCTCGCCGAGCTCGGCCGCGATCGCGTCCGCGCGGGTCAGGGGGGTCATCCCCTCCCAGTCGTCGCCGACCTTGACGTCGACCGTGAGCGGGACCGAGAGGGGCAGCGCGCCCTCCATCGTGTCGCGGACCACGGCGGCCAGCGCCTCGACCTCGTCGCGTGGCGTCTCGAACAGGAGCTCGTCGTGGACGCTCAGGAGCAGCCGCGCGCCGAGGCCGGACGCGCGCACCCGTTCGTCGGCCCGGATCATCGCGATCTTCTGGATGTCGGCCGCCGTCCCCTGGATCGGCATGTTGATCGCCATCCGCTCGCCGGCCCCGCGGAGCGCCGGGTTCGAGGCCCGCAGCTCGGGGATCTGGCGTTTCCGGCCCAGGAGCGTCTCCACCCAGCCCTGGCTCTTCGCCTGCTCCTTGATCGCCATCATGTAATAGCTGATCCCCGAGTAGGCCGCGAAGTACGAGTTGATGAACTCTTGGGCCTCCTTGCGCGGGATGTTCGCCCGCGAGGCGAGCCCGAAGTCGCTCATCCCGTAGGCCAGCCCGAAGTTGACCATCTTCGCCATCGAGCGCTCGCCATGGCTGATGTCCGCGGGATCCTTGTGGAGCACCCGCGCCGCCGTCTCGCGGTGGATGTCGGCGTTCCGCGCGAACGCGTCCTTCAGGTGCTCGTCGCCCGAGACGTGGGCGAGGATCCGCAGCTCGATCTGCGAGTAGTCGGCGGCGAGGAGCGTCTTCGCCGGGTCGCCGGCCACGAACGCGCGCCGGATCCGCCGGCCGAGCGTCGTGCGGATCGGGATGTTCTGGAGGTTCGGGTCGCTCGACGAGAGCCGGCCGGTCGCCGCCACGGCCTGGTGGAACGTCGTGTGGAGCCGGCCGTCGGCGTCGGCGATCAGCGCCGGCAGGGCGTCGACGTAGGTCGAGCGGAGCTTCGTGTAGACCCGCCATTCGAGGAGCTTGTCGACCATCGGGTGAGCGGGCCGGAGCTCCTCCAGGACCGACGCATCCGTCGAGTATCCGGTCTTCGTCCGGCGGCCCTTCGGCAGGTTCAGCTCGAAGAACAGGATCTGCTCGAGCTGCTTGGGGCTGCCGAGGTTGAACTCGTGGCCGACGTCGCGGTAGATCTCCCCCTCCAGGCGCGAGATCTCGGCACCGAACTCGGTCGCCAGGCCCGCCAGCGCCTCTCGATCCAGGGCGACGCCGACCGCCTCCATCCGGGCGAGGACGGGCAGCAGCGGCAGCTCGATGTCCCGGAACAGGCGGTCGAGCCCGACCTCGCCAAGGCGCCGCTCGAGCGGCTCGCGGACGGCGAGCGCCGACAGCGCCTCGATCCCGGCCCGGGCCGTGGCGGGGAGCTCGGTCGCGGGTGGGAGGATCTGGTCGAGGTTCTCGGCGACGACGTCGGCGATCGTCTGGCTGCGCAGCGCGGCGTTCAGGACGTACGCCGCGATCTGCGTGTCGAACGCCACCGGCGTGGGCGCCGCGTTCAGGTCGTCGCCGAACCGGGCGACGAGGATCGGCTTGATCTCGTGGCCGACGAGCGGCACGCCGGAGCGCTCGACGAGCCGGCGGAGCAGCGCGGCTGCCTCGGGGCCATCGGCGGCGACGACCCGCCCATCCGTGCCCGCGACCGCAAGCGCGAGGGCGGTCCCCCGGCGGGGTCGCGGATCGTCGGCGACGAGGGACGCACCGAGCGCCGGCTGGGCGGCGATCCACTCGGCCAGCTCATCGATCTGGTCCGCACCGCGAACCTCGATCCGGCCCGGATCGACGATCGCCTGGGCGAGGGCCGTCGGCAGGTCGCCGGCCGGCTGGAAGGCCCGCGCGGTGCCGCCGTCCCGCGTGCCGTCGGCCGCGGCCGCTGCGCCGCCGGTCACCGCCGCGAAGTCGAGCCGCAGCTGGAGCTCGCCCGTGTCGGGGCGGGCGGGCATCCGGGAAGCGCCCCAGCCGTCCGGTCGCCCGGCGACGCGCGCCGCCGGCACGTATCCGCTCTCCGCGACCGTGCGCAGCGCGTCCGTCCGTTCCTCGGCGGACTCGCCGCCCATCGCCGGCAGCCGCTCGATCAGCGTCCGGAACTCGTACTCGCGGAACAGCCGGACGACCGTGTCGCGGTCGTAGTCGCCGAGTCGCGCCGCCTCCAGGTCGATCCGGACCGGCAGGTCGCGGACGATCCGTGACAGCTCGCGGCCCATGAGGATCTGGTCGATGTGCTCGCGGAGCTTGTCACCGAGCTTCGTCGGGGAGACGTCGTCGAGCCGCCCCAGCAGCGCATCGAGCGTCCCGAAGTCGCGGATGAGCTTCGCGGCGGTCTTCTCGCCGACCCCCGGGACGCCCGGGATATTGTCGGTCGGATCGCCCTTCAGGGCCTTGTAGTCGACCATCTGATCCGGCCGCAGCCCGAACCGCTCGTCGATCTTCGCGACGTCGTACATCACCGTGTTCTCGACACCCGAGCGGGTCGTCATCAGCCGGACCCGCGGGCTCACGAGCTGGAGCATGTCGAGGTCGACGGTCACGATCGTCGTCTCGAGATCCGCCAACGGGTCGAGCTGCTGGGTGATCGTGCCGATCACGTCGTCGGCTTCGTAGCCGGCCATCTCGTAGACCGGGAAGCGGAGGGCCTTGACGATCTCGCGCACCTTCGGGAACTGGTCGCGGAGGTCGTCCGGCATCTTCGTCCGGGTCGCCTTGTAGTCCGCGTACTGCTCGTGACGGAAGGTTGGGCCAGGCAGGTCGAACGACACCGCGACATAGTCGGGTTGGAGGTCCTGGATGCCGCGCAGGACGATGCTCGCGAAGCCGAAGGCACCGTTCACGAGATCGCCCTTCGACGTCGTCAGGGGCGGGAGCGCGAAGTAGCCGCGGTAGACGAGCCCGTAGCCGTCGAGCAGCATCAGGCGTTCGGTGGGCACGATGCGAGTGTACCCGCGGCCTCCCGCCAGCCGCCGTCATGAACCCCGGGTGGCTATCCCTCGATTCGGCCGCGCCGGCGCGATGCAACGAGCACGCCCAGACCCAGGAGGACCGCGGCCGCGAATGCGATGTTGAGCGGTCGGAACGGGTTCGCGTCGGCGATCGCCTCCCGGCCCGCGACGCCGTCGGCCGCCGTCGCGGGCGAGCCCGCCGCCTTGCCCTGGCCGGCCGCAAGCTGCTCGCCGCTCGCCGTCGTCGACGCCAGCGGGCCGGCCCTCGATCCTCCCTGTGCGCTGCCCGCGTCGTAGGTCGCCGACGCCGATGGGCCGGTCTCCGTCCCGAACGCGGAGTCGGGCTGCCCGCCGCTGGCTGCCGCCGCCGCGCTCGCCGCCGGCGCACTCGCGGCCGCGACCGGAGCGACGGGATTGCCCGCGGCCTCGGAGGACAGGCCCTCGTTCTCCCGCGTATCGTCGGCGCTTCGTGGGGCGCCGCCCGCGCTGCCTGAGGTGAGGGTCGGGGCGGCGGCGCTTCCGAGCGACAGCACGGGCGCATTGCCGATCAGCAGGCCGACCAGCCCCAGCGTCGCGAGACCCACGCCCAGCGGTCGAGACGTTGCCAGTCGCACGGCGCCGATGCCACCGAGGAGGCGCCGCCAACCGGATGGCCGGAGCCGGGCCGCATCTGCCGGGCTGAGCTGGAAGTCGCGGGTCCGCGAGCTGGGAGCCGGTGCCGCCGCGGTCGCCCGAGCGATGGCGATCAGGTCGTCGTGGAGCTCGGCGCAGATGGCGCACGAGCGGATCAGCTCGAGGGCGTGATCGCGGTCGGTGGCGTTCAGGTCATCGGCAGCGAGCGCGGCCACGAGCAGCCGGTCGTGTCCATCGTGATCGGGCGTCACGTGGAACTCGGAGACGTGGGGCATGGCGGTCAGACGGCCTCCGCGCGCCGATGGTTCCGTTCAACCACGGAACAGCTCCATCCGGTCGGCGAGCCGGTCACGGAGCGCTAGCCGGCCGCGGTGGATCCGGGATTTCACGGTCCCGAGCGACACCCCCGTCATGGCGGCGATCTCCTGGTAGTCGTACCCCTCGACATCGAAGAGGACGATCGCGGCGCGCTGGTCGTCGGTGATCGTGGCCAGGGCGTCGGTGATGGCGCGGTGGCGCTCGGTCGTGAGCGCGCTCCGGACCGGGTCGGCCTCCTCACCGGCCGGCGGCTGCCAGGTGTCGTCCTCGAGCTCGGGGTACGGCTGGCTCGGCCGCCGCTTGCGGGCCCGCTGGAGGTCCATCGCCGCGTTCACCGCGATCCGGTGCAGCCACGACCTCACGCTGCCGCCCCGGAACGAGCGAAGGTTGCGATAGGCGGAGAAGAAGGCCTCCTGCACGCAGTCGGACGCCTGATCGCGGTCGGGGACCATCCGGACGATCAGCCCGAACAGCTGATCCTGGTAGCAGACGACGAGGTCGTTGAAGGCGTCGAGCTCGCCCTCGCGGGCGCGTTCGAGCAGGATCAGGTCTCGGCGCTGGACGGGGTCTTCGACGACCGTCGTCGAGCGAAGGTCCTCCACGATTCGGGGGCCCCTCCGGACGGCGAGTTCGAGGCGCGGCGAGTCTAGCATCGGGTCCGCCGCTGGACGCCGGAGCCCGTGGGACGGTTCCACGGCCGGCGTTGTCACGCCGCGCCCCGGGTCGGGCGGCCGCGTCGGCTACGATGCCCGCCCGGGCCGAAGTGGCGGAATGGCAGACGCGGCGGTCTCAAACACCGCTGAGGGCAACCTCGTGTGGGTTCGAATCCCACCTTCGGTACCACGATCGGCAGCTTCGCGGCAGCGGACGCCCTACGGAGAATGCCGGATCGCGAGGAGGGTCCCTGCGCGGGACCTTTGGCCCGTGTCGCCCTCAAGCCCGTTGTCGCCAGACTGATTCCTGGGCCGGGGGAATGGCTGGAGGAACGTTCATGGCCGCGGTTGCGGTGACGATTGCAGAGCCAGCGGCCGTGGACGGCGATGCGGGCTCGTACCTCGATGAGCTGATCGCCGAATCAGCGCCAACCGTCGCGGACCTTCGTCCGCCCGAAGCGATGGTCGCCGTCGAGCTCGTCGGGCCACATCTGCGTCTCGCGGGCGAGATCGGCCTCGGCCGGTTTGGCCGGCTGACGGACCGCCTCAATCACCACGAGGGCGCGCTGCTCGTCAACGCCGCCACGGTGTTGCGGCGGAATGGAACCCCGACGCGGGTCAAGACACGATCGATCTGGATGAACCTCGGCGAGGTGACGATCGTCGGCGAGGCGACCAGCCAGGGGGCCTCGTCGCCGGATCTTCGGATCCCGAAGGAGGCGCGCCTGTTGGTCGTCGTGACGCCGGGCCACACCTTGACCGGCAACGTCTACATCCCGATCGGTGCCGAGCTCGGCCATTTCGTCGAATCGGTCGATCCGTCGTTCATTCCGATGACCGACGTCCGGACGCGATCGCTGGCCGATCGTCGCGTCGTCGGGCGCTACGACTTCGCGCTGGTGAACCGCCGCCACATCGTCGCCGCAACCGAGGCTCCCGAGGGCATGGTCACGGATCGCCGCGTCCTCTAGCGGATCGGCCATCACGTCGGTCTCGACGGAGATCGGGACCCCTAGCGCCTCCACCGGACCGTCCTGGCGCGTCACGCTCGGCGGCCGGCAGGCTGAGCCGGCGACGCCTCAGTTGACCTCGTAGGCGGGCAGGCTGAACCCGAACTCGCTGCCGCCCTCGGGTCGGGGCTTCGCCCACATCCGTCCGCCCATCCCTTCGACGAGATGGCGGCTCACGAACAGGCCGATTCCGGACCCGGCCGTCTTGTTGGCAACGCCGGACGAGCGGAAGAACAGGTCGAAGAGCTGGCCCGCCTCGGCCTCGTCGATCCCCTCCCCTTCGTCGCGGACGGCGACCTGGGCCTCGACTCCCCCGTCGGGGATCCGGACCTCGATCGTCACGACGCCGGCCGGCGGTCCGTACTTGCCCGCGTTCGAGATCAGGTTGCGCAGGATCTGGTCGACGTACGACACATCGCCGGCAACCGTGGGGACGTCGTCGGGAACCACCAGCCGGAGGTCCAGTCCGGGCCACTGGCGCGCCTCCTCCGCGACGATCCGCGGAAGAACGCGCTGGAGGAGGATCGGCTCCTGTCCGCTGAGCGGGACGCCCCGCTCGACCCGGGCGAGGACGAGCAGGTTCTCGACCATCCGGTTGAGTCGCTCGGATTCGTCCGCGAGGTCCTGGAGGATCCCCTGGCGCACGCTGCTCTCGAGCTCGGCATCGCTCCGCAGGAGGACCTTGCTCCCGCCGAAGATCGACGTGATCGGGGTCCGCAGCTCATGCGACAGGACCCCGATGAACGCGTCGCGGAGATCCTCCGCCTCGCGCCGCCGGGTGATGTCGTTGACCGTCGCGACGGCGGCGATGATCGTGCCGTCCTCGGCCCGGATCGGCATGCTGCTGACCGAGATCGTGGCCTTCGACCCGTCGTCCCGCTCGACATCGAGCTCCTCGTCCCGGATCGTCTCGCCGTTCGCGGCCGAGCGGGTGAGCGGCCATTCCTCGGGCCGGTACGGCCGGCCGTCCTCGTGGAATCCTTGATACGTCCGGCGCTCGCCGCCGACCGCGGACGGAACGACGTGGCCGTGCATGATCCGGCCCATCTCGGCGTTGTCGATGACGATCCGGCCGGACGGCGCGTCGGCGACGATCACCCCGACTGGCATCTCGTTGACGACGGCCTCGAGCAGCTTGCGGTAGGCCTGCTCCGCGGCCGACGCCCGGGCCAGCTCGGTCGCGGCCTCGCCCTGCTGCTGGAGCGCCTTCGCCAGCGCGAGGTCCATCTCCTTGCGCTCGGTGACGTCGCTCACGACGACGACCGTCCCGTCGCGCTCGCCGCCGGGCCCCGACATCGGATCGAACGTCATCCGCAGCCAGCGGTTGCCGGTCGTCGCCTCGAGCCCTTCACGCTCGGGGCTCGACAGGAACCTGGGATCGTCGAGGTCCTCGAGATCGATCACGGCGCGCAGCCGCCGTCCCTCCGCGTCGCGCTGGCGGATGCCGAGGATGTCCCCCGCGGCCCGGTTCAGGCGGACGATCCGCCCCGCGCCGTCGAGCAGCAGCACGCCGTCCGAGATCGAGTCGAACGTCGCCTGCCAATCGCCGGCCGTGGGGGTCGTCAGGGTCACGCGGTCTCTCATCGCCGGTCGCTCCGTGCGGTCCCCGGCCGGCCGATCCCTTCGGCCGTGCCGCTGCCCGCGAGCGTGCCGCCGAACCGATCCTAGGCGCGATCGGCGGGAAGGCGCATCACACGGGCGTTGCAGTCGCGGGCCGGCCGAAACGCCTGCGATACTCGACTCGATGGACGACGCCGACGGGGCCGCCGGCCCGAGCCTCCAGGACCGCTTCGCCCCGGCCGGGCGATGCTTTGGCTGTGGCCCCGCCAACCACGTCGGGCTGCACGTCGCGAGCCGGCCCGCCGACGACGACCCGACGACGCTCGTCGCCCGGTTCGTGCCGCGTCCGGAGCACGAGGCGTTCAGCGGCGTCGTCAACGGCGGGATCCTGGGAACGCTGCTCGACTGCCATGCGAACTGGACCGCGGCCTGGGCGCTGATGCGCCAGCGCGCCGCCGAGCGGCCGCCGACGACGGTCACCCTCGAGTACGGCCTCCGGCTGGTGCGACCGACGCCCTCGGACCGGCCCATCGACCTCCGGGCGTGGCCCGTGGACGTCGGCGCCGATCGCGCGACGATCGAGGCGGAGATCCGCTCGGACGGCGTGGTCACCGCGACCGGCCACGGGACCTTCGTGGCGGTGCGGCCGGGCCATCCGGCGTACGATCGCTGGTAGGAGGCGGTTCGATGTTTCGTCGGTTCCTGGGGCTCGGCCGGCCGGCCGCGGATCCGCGACTGCCGGTGGGTGACGAGGCGGCGCCGGTCGAGGACTCGCCGGCCGAGACGGCCACCGCGCGCCGGATCGTCGCCCGGCTCGAGGCCCTCCCGCCGGCCGAAGCCCGCTATCTGGCCTGCTTCGCCTACGTGATGAGCCGGGCCGCGAACGCCGAGAACGACATCAGCCCCGAGGAGACCGCGGTGATGGAGCAATTCGCGGTCGAGTACGGCGGGCTCGGCACCGCGCAGGCCGTGCTCGTCATCGAGATGGCCAAGCTCCAGGCCCGTCGCAACGGCGGGACCGAGGACTTCGTGGTGACCCGCGAGTTCCGCTCGATCTCGACGGTCGAGCAGCGGCTCGCGCTCCTCCGCTGCTGCTTCGTCGTCGGCGCCGCGGACGGGACGATCAGCGCGACCGAGGCCGGGACGATCAACGAGATCGCCCGGGAGCTGGACCTGGAGCCGGTCGCCGTCAACGCCGTCCGCGCCGAGTTCCACGAGCAGCTCTCCGCCGTGCAGGCGCTGCGCCGCGCCGGAGGGAGCGCGACGGCCTAGCCGGCCGATCCCGCGGCGATCTCCGTCAGGACGTCGTCGACCGTCTCAACGAGCCGTTCGGCATCCGCCGCCGAGAAGACGAGCGGCGGCTTGATCTTGATCACGTCGTGGTCCGGGCCGTCCATGCTCAGCAGGACGCCGCGCTCCGCCGATCGATTCACGACCTCGCCGGCCAGCGCGGCATCCGCCTCGCGCGTCGCCCGGTCACGGACCAGCTCGAAACCCACGAAGAGGCCCATTCCCCGGACGTCGCCGATGGGCTCGTGCCGTCCCTGGAGCTCGCGGAGGCTCGCCAGGAGCTGCTCCCCGGTGACCCGGGCATGCTCCTGGAGCCGCTCCTCGACGATGACGTCGAGGACGGCGAGCCCGATCGCCGCCGACACCGGGTTGCCACCGAACGTGTTGAAGTACTCCATGCCGTTCGCGAACGCCTCGGCGATCGGCCGGGTCGTGACCACCGCGCCGAGTGGGTGACCGTTGCCGATCGGCTTGCCCATCGTGACGATGTCCGGCCGGGCGCCCTGGGCAGCGAACGCCCACGTATCGACGCCGACCCGCCCGAACCCGACCTGGATCTCGTCGGCGGTCGGGACCGCTCCGACCGCTCGGCCGGCGTCGAACAGACCGGCGAGCCAGCCGGGCGGCGGGACGATCTGGCCGGCGACGCTCGGGATCGCCTCCGCGATCAGGGCGCCCGCGGGATGGCCGGCCGCGCGACGTGCCTCGAGGATCTCGACGGCCTCGCGCAGATAGGCCGCACCAACGTCCGGGTCGACGCCGCGATGACGGCCGCGATATGGATCCGGCAGCGGGACGACGTGGACGTCGTCCGGCCGGCCCGCCCCGCCCGGCCCATCGAACTTGTAGGGGCTGATCTCGACGAGCCGCTGGGTGTTGCCGTGGTACGCGGCGGCGACGCACGCCACGTCCGGCCGGCCGGTCGCGGCTCGGGCGAGACGGAGGGCCAGCTCGTTCGCCTCGGAGCCGGAGTTCGTGAAGAACGCGACCTCGAGGGGTTCGGGCAGCAGCGCGGTCAGCCGCTCGGCGTAGGCGAGGACCGTCTCGTGGAGATAACGCGTGTTCGTGTTGAGGAGCCGCATCTGCGCGGCGCCGGCCTCGACGACCCGGGGGTGGGCGTGTCCGACGTGGGCGACGTTGTTCACGCAGTCCAGATAGCGGCGCCCATCCGCATCGAAGAGATACGCGCCCTCGCCGCGGACGAGGTGGAGCGGCGTCCGATAGCTGAGCGAGAGCGACGGACCCAGAAGGCTCCGGCGTCGGGCGAGGAGGCTCGCGCTCCGCTCGATCGCGTTCACGCGGCGCGACCGCCGGCCAGGCGCTCGAGAAGGCCCCACGCCGGCGCCTCGGAGATCGTCAGGTACGGATCGTCCGGCGCGAGGGCCGACTGATGGGCGCTCAACGCGACGCTCGTGCACAGGCGGAGGGCCACCAGGTCGTCGACGGCCGCGACCTCATCGGCCCTGAGCGGGAGCTCGCGCTCGAAGCCCGCCCGGACGGCGGCGATCGCGGCGAACGGGTCCGGTGCGTCGAGGGCGGCGTAGGCGGCGGCGACCGCCAGCTCGTTGACGGTCACCGACCGGATCGCGTCGCCCAGGTCGAGGAGCCCGCTGATCCGCCGGCGATCCGCGGCGACGAGGACGTTGTGATCGTTCGCGTCGTTGTGGATGACGCTCTCGCGCAGCGTCGGGAGGACGCGCCGGAGGGGCTCGAGCCGCACCCGCCAGCGCCGAAGCAAGGCCGCCCGTTCCGGATCGCGGACCGCGGCCGCGTGGGCATCGATCACGTCCAGCCCTCGGCGCGCATCCCAGTGGAAGGCGCGCGACGCCGCCGGGTGGTCGAACCGGCTGAGCGCTCGTGCCGTCCGGCCCATCGTCGCGCCGAGGTCCTCGAGGAGCGCCCGCTCACGACTCGCCGGCGGCACGTCGGCGAGCGGGACGCCGGGCAGCCAGGTCAGGAGGCGGACGGGGCTCGGTCCGGCCGACGCCGGCGGCGACCAGGTCGCGACGGTTCGCCCGTCGAGCGCCGCCATCGCGCGCTGGCACGGGACGCCCGCCGCGGCCAGGATCCCGAGCGCCGAATGCTGGAGGTCGAGGAATGCCGGATCCTCGGCCCGGTTCGCGATCTTGAGGACGTACGCATCCGCCCCGTCGATCCGAACCGCGAAATTGCGATCGCGTTCGCCGGGCAGTGGCCGCAGCTCGCCCTCGACGCCCCAGATCGAGCTCAGGATCGCGGCGGCGGTGGCCTCGTCCACCTCCGGCCGGGTCAGGACGGCGCCGACGCGCTCGATCATCCCAGGGACAGATCCACCAGGCCGGGGCCGAGCCGTCGACGGACCTCCGACAGGAGCTCCGCGTCGTAGGCAACCCCACGGCTCAGCTCCATCGGCAGCGTCGCGGAGCTGCTCGGCGAGGGGACGTGGAGGACGACCCGGGTTCCACCCGGCCGCTCGCGCAGGACCTCGCGGAACGCTTCCATCGCGAGGACCAGGCGATCGGCGCTCGCGCCACCGAACCGGACGTGGAGCACCTGGTCGGGCTGGCTCTCGAGCTGGGGCGTGGGAGCCGCCGCCGCGACGGCGACCCGCGACCGCGCCTCGTCGGGGAGCGCGGGCTCGTCGGATCCCTCGGCGCCGTCGCCGGTGGGCGCGAGACCGGCCGGCTCGTCGTAGGTCGGGATCGGCTCGGCCGGCGCGATCCGCGGCAGGCCGGCAGACGGCGCGGCTGCGGAGGAGATCGCCGGGGTCGTGGCGGCATCGGCGCGGAGCGGCGACACCCGCGGGACGCCGGGCCGGATCTCGTCGGAGCGCGGGGCCGGCCCCGGACCCACGGCGATTGGCTCAGGGGGCGCACCGGGCGGCGGCGCCATGACCGCGACCGGCGAGCCCATCGCCGCGGCCGGCGACGGGACGGGCTGGCCGGGGCGGGACCACCCGCCGCCGGTCCCGTTCGACCCGTTGCCACTCGGAGGTCCCGGACGCCGTCCTCGGCCGCGATCTCCGGCCGCGACCTCGCGCGCGAACGCCTCCGGTCCCCGCGCCACGGCCGCGTCCCAGTCCGTGACCAGGTCGGCGAGGAGCGAGACGTCGTCGCCACGATGGTCGACCCGGCCGGCGACCAGGAGGATCGACCCCTCGGCCCAGATCCCGGCGGTCTGCTCGTACATCTTCGGGAAGACGACGACCTCGATCGAACCCTGGAGGTCCTCGAGCGTCGCGACACCCATCGTCGACTGGGTCTTCGTGATGACGGTCCGAAAGCCGGTGACGATCGCCCCGACGACGACGCGCTGGCCGTCGAGCGATTCGTCCTTCAGGTCACCGCTGTAGGCCGTGACGAACGCGCCGACCTGCTCGGCGACCTCGCCCATGGGGTGCTCGGACAGGTACAGACCCAGGAGCTCCTTCTCCCAGCGGAGACGCTCGCGGACCGGGACTTCCGTCGCCTGCGGAAGGGGCCGCTCCAGGACGCTCAGATCATCCATCGCCAGGTCGAACAGTGACGTCTGGCCGCTGATCCGGTCGCGCGACGCCGCCTGCCCGGCGTTGATCGCGTCGTCGAGGCCGAGCAGGACCTGGGCGGGATGGCCCAGCTCGTTGAGCGCGCCGACCTTGGCCAGCGCCTCGAGCACCTTCCGGTTCACGAGCCGCAGGTCGATCCGCGAGCAGAGGTCCGTCAACGACTTGAACGAGCCGCCCTCGCGCCGCGCGGCGACGATCGACTCGATCGCGCTCTGGCCGACGTTCTTCACCGCGAGGAGGCCGAACCGGATCGCCGGACCCTCGACCGTGAATTCCACGTCGGAGCGGTGGACGTCCGGCGGCAGGACCTCGATTCCCATCCGGCGGCACTCGGCGACCGCCGCCGCGACCTTCTCCTCGTTCGAGCGGAACGCGGTGAGGACCGCGGTCATGTACTCGACCGTGTAGTTCGCCTTCAGGTACGCGGTCTGGTAGGCGATCAACCCGTAGCAGGTCGCGTGGGCCTTGTTGAACCCGTAGCGCTCGAACGGCTCGAACGCCTTGAACACGGCGTCGATCACGTCCGGCCGCACGCCACGCTCGGCGGCCTGGCTGACGAACTTCTCCTTCTGGGCCCGCAACACCGAGGACTTCTTCTTGCGGATCGCGTAGCCGAGCGTGTCCGCCTCCGGGCCGGTGAAGCCGCCGAGGGCCACGGCGGCGGACATGATGTCCTCCTGGTAGACGAAGATCCCGTAGGTCTTCTCGAGGTACGGCTCCAGGAGGGGATGGAGGTAGGTGACGGCCTCGTGGCCGTGCTTCCTCCGGATGTAGGCCGGGATGTTGTCCATCGGTCCGGGCCGGAACAGGGCGACCATCGCCGCGAGGTCGTAGACGGACGTCGGCTTCAGCTCGCGGATGTAGCGGCGCATCCCGGCGGACTCGAGCTGGAAGATGCCGGTCGTCTCGCCCGAGGCGAGGAGCTCGAACGTCTTCGCGTCGTCGAGCGGGATCCGGTCGAGGTCGATCACCTCGCCGCGCTCCTGCTTCACGAGGTCCACCGCGTGGCGCAGGATCGTCAGGTTCGACAGGCCCAGGAAGTCGAACTTCAGGAGGCCCAACGCCTCGATCCCGTGCATCTCGTACTGGGACATCAGCGCGTCCGAGTTCGTCGCCTTCTGGAGCGGCATCAGCTCGGTCAGGGGCTCGCGCGAGATCACGACGCCGGCCGCATGGGTCGAGGCGTTGCGGGCGACGCCTTCGAGCTGGCGGGCGAAGTCGATCACCCGCTTGACGGCCGGATCGGCGTCGACCTGGCCCTTGAGGTCGGGCGAGATCTGGAGCGCCTCGTCGAGCTTGATCCCGAGCTGATTGGGGACCGCCTTCGCGATCCGGTCGACCTCGCCGTAGCTGTGGCCCAGGACCCGGCCGACGTCGCGGATCGCGGCCCGGGCGAGCATCGTGCCGAACGTGATGATCTGGGCGACGTGGTCGCTCCCGTACTTGCGCGAGACGTAGTTGATGACCTCGTCCCGGCGCTCGTCCTCGAAGTCGACGTCGATGTCGGGCATCGTCACGCGGTCCGGGTTGAGGAACCGCTCGAACGGCAGTCCGTAGGCGATGGGGTCGACCGGCGTGATCCCGAGCGTGTACGTCACGATCGAGCCCGGGGCGCTGCCACGGCAGGTCGTCTGGATCCGCTGCTCGCGGGCGAACCGGACGAAGTCGGCCACGATCAGGAAGTAGCCGGCGTAGCCCATGGACAGGATCACGCCCAGCTCGTAGTCGAGCCGCTGCTGGAGCTCGGGCGTCACGCTCGCGTAGCGCTCGCGGAGCCCGTTCTCGCACTCCTTGCGGAGCCACGTCTCGACCGTCTCGCCGTCGGGCACCGGGAAGTGCGGGATCCGGAGCTGGCCGAGGGGCAGCTCCAGGTCGGTCATCTCGGCGATCAGGCGCGTGTTCCGGATCGCCTCGGGCTGGTCGGGGAACAGGCCCGCCATCGCCGATGCCGGCTTCAGCCAGAACTCGCGCCCTTCGAACTTCATCCGGCTCGGCGTGTCGAGGTTGTTGCCGGTGCCGATGCACAGGAGGACGTCCTGGGCGTCGGCCTGCGCCTCGTGGACGTAATGGAGATCGTTCGTGACGACGAGCGGGACGCCGGTCTCCGGGGCCAGGCGGAGGAGCTTCTCGTTGAGGCCCCGCTGCTCGGCCATCCCGTGGTCCTGCAACTCGAGGAAGAAGTTGCCGGGGCCCAGGATGTCGCGGTACTCGCCGGCCAGGCGCCGGGCGGAATCCCAGTCCTCGATCTCCAACGCCCGCGGGATCTCGCCGCCGAGGCAGGCGGACAGGCCAACAAGGCCTTCGCTGTACCGGGCGAGGTGCTCGCGGTCGATCCGCGGCTTGTAGTAGTAGCCGTCGACGTGGGCGTCGGTGACGAGCCGGCAGAGGTTGCGATAGCCGGTGTAGTCCTTGGCCAGCAGGATCAGGTGGAAGGGCTGGGCGTCGGCCTTGCCCTCCTTCTCGGTCATCGACCGCCGGGCGACATACGTCTCGACGCCGATGATCGGCTTGATCCCCTTCGTCCTGGCCGCCTGGTAGAAGGCGACCGCGCCGTAGAGGGCCCCGTGATCGGTCAGCGCGAGGCTGTCGAATCCCTGCGCGGCGGCCGAATCCACGAGGTCCGTGATCCGTCCCAGCCCGTCGAGAAGGCTGAACTCGGAGTGGACGTGGAGGTGGGTGAAATCGTTCGGCGCCAGGGTCGTCAAGGAGGGTCAAGGATATCGCCCAAGACGGGCTCCGGGCGCGCTGCGAGCCGGTGCCACCGGCTTGTCGGGCAGCCGACTATCGTCTGGTCCGTGATGCCGTCCCCGCCGTCCGAGCCCGTCGACGTCGACGCCGTGATCGCCGGCGTCCTGGAGCGGCTGCCGAGCCCGTTCCGCGACCGGCTCGGCTCCGTCGCGATCGTCGTCGAAGACGAAGCGACACCCGAGCAGCTGGCCCGTCTCCGGGTGCGCGGCCTGTTCGGCCTGTACGAGGGGATTCCGCGCACCCGGTTCGGCGTCGACAACGCACCGGTCGCGAACAAGATCACCCTCTTCCTGGGCCCGCTGGCGCGTGCAAATCCGTCGCCGGAACGGTTCCGGGCGGCCCTCGAGGACACCCTCGTGCACGAGATCGCCCATCACTTCGGGATCGACGACGCGCGGTTGCGGGAGCTGGCCGCCGAACGGCGTGGCCCGGCCTGAGCGTCGCGCCTGGCAGGTGTCGCCGTCGCCGGCGGCCCTGGCCTGGGCGTCCACGGCGGTCGGCCCCGGCGCCCGGGTTCGGGCGGTCAGGCGGCTGGGAGCGGGCATCGCCCAGGCGACGCATGCGCTGACGATCGACGATGCCGCGGGACGTCGACACCGCCTCGTCCTCCAGCGCTGGCTGCGACCGGGCTGGGAGGCCGACGACCCGGGGTTCGACCCGGCCAAGGAGGCGGCCGTCCTCGACGCGCTGGCCGGTGGGCCGGTCGCGATCCCGCGGATCGTGGCGGTCGATCCGAGCGGGGCCGCGAGCGGCGCTCCGGCCCTCCTGACCGAGCGGCTGCCGGGCCGCCCGCCCACCGATCGGCTCGTTCGCCGGCCGGCCGTCCTGGACGCTCTCGGTTCAACGCTCGCCGCGATCCACCGGCTCGGCGACGAGCGCGCGACTCCGGCGGTCCGGGCCGTGATCCCGGCCTACTACCCGTTCGGCGAGCTCGCGGACGCCGTCGTTCCTGCCGCGTCGGGACGGGCCGACCTCTGGCAGACGGCGCTCCGAATCGCCGCCGAGCCACCGCCGCCCGGTCGGCCGGCGACGCTCCTCCATCGCGACTACCACGCCGGGAACACGCTCTGGCTGGACGGTCGACTGACGGGAGTCGTCGACTGGTCGTCGGCGTCATGGGGACCGCCTGCAGCGGATCTCGCCCACCTTCGGGTCGAGCTGGCGACGGCGGTCTCGGTGGAGGCCGCCGTCCGGGTGCGGTCGGCCTACGCGGTTGCCGGGGGCGACCTGACGGACGCGCGGCATCACACGCTCCGGACGGTGTTCGACTACCTGTCCGACGCCGACCCTTCGCGGCTCGGGTCGACCGCCGTGCAGCGGCTGGACGCGTTCGTCGGCGTCGTCCTCGAGGAGCGGGATCCCTAGCCGGTCGCGTCCGCCCCGGCGAGACCGATCATCGCCGTCACCGCCGGCGCGATTCGCTCGACCCACAGCCGGTACTGCGCCCCGGACGGATGGAGCCCGTCGTCGGCGACCAGCGACCGGTCGGCGGCGGCGCGCAGCGACAGGTCGTGGATGTCGACCCAGGTGATCCCGCGGCTCATCGACGCGTCGCGGAGGATCGCGTTGTTGCGGCGGATCGCCGCCGACTGGAGGCCCGGGTCGCCGTAGTCGGCGCCGCTCGGGGTCACCGTGTAGTCGGGCGTCGAGACGGTGACGATCCGATCGGGTCCCAGGCGCCCCAGGAGCTCGCCGAGGATCCGGTCCACATTGGCGGCATAGGTCGCCTCGGACACGCCCTGGACGACGTCGTTCACCCCGACGAGCAGGCTGACGAGATCTGGCCGGAGCGCGGCGAGCCGCGGCAGCTCGCGGGCGATCACGTCACCCGAGGTGAAGCCGTTGACGCCGAGGTTGGCGACGAGCCGGAGGCCCGGTGGACGGCCCGCCAGGGCTGCGACGAGCTGGCTCGGCCAGCGCTCCGACGGGTCGTCGAGGGCGGTCCCGATCGTGTAGCTGTCGCCGAGCGCGACGTAGCGCACGGCGCGACGGCCGGCCATCGACGAGGCTCAGCCCGCGGCGGCGGCGAACGAGGCGAGGAGCTCGGCGAAGGCCGCCGGCCGTTCGAGGCTGAGCATGTGGCCGACCCCGGGCCAGACGACGATCCGGGCGTCCGGAGCGCCGGCCGCGATCCGCTCGGCGACCGCGAGAATCGCCGGATCGTCGTCCTCGCCGACGACGACGAGGACCGGACAGGTCAGCTCGCCCAGCCGTCCGGCGGCGGGCGGGATCAGCTCGTGCTCGGGCGCCTCGTCCGAGTCCCAGTCCGGCAGCTCGAAGGCCTCGCGCTGCATCCGGCCGATGAACGCCCGGAGGTCCGGATCGAGCGCGTCCGGCCGTCGCCGCGGTCCGTCCACCCAGGCCCGCAGGTTGATCTCGACCGCGGCGTCGAGGTCGCCTCGATCGAGCGCCTCGACCTCCGCCGCCCAGATCGGCCGGAACGACTCCGGGGCGCCGTCCAGCAGCGCGCCGCCCGGCGCGACGAGGGTCAGCGACGCGGCGAGGCCGGGCCGGGCGAGCGCGGCCTCGGCGGCGATCCCCGCCCCCATCGAGGCACCGACGAGGTGCGCCCGCGGGACGAGGAGCTCGTCGAGCAGCTCGAGGACGTCCGTGTGGTGCGACCATGGGCCGCTCGGCGGCAGCGACTCGCCGACGCCGCGCACGTCATGGCGGATCAGGCGATGGCGAGCCGCCAGGTCGTGGACGAGCGGCGCCCACATCCGGCGGTCCGCGACGCCGGCATGGACGAGCGCGATCGGAGGCCCGGAGCCCTCGTCGTCGAACGCGATGCCGGTCCGGGTCCGCCCGCCGGACGCCAGCTGGATCTGGTCGGCGCTCATCCCGGGCAGTATGCACGCCGCCGTCCGCCGCCCTATTCTTGGCGTCTGGCGCCACCGTCGAGGGCGGCGGTCCGGACCTGCGTCCGGCCCTCCGCCGGGCTTGCCCGGCCGGACCCCCGTCGCTACGATGCGCCGATGATCGCCCTGCGGGGCGAACGTTCATCGAGATCGTCACGGACCCTGGAGCATTCGGCCGGGCGGTTCTCGATCCTGGAGGAGGACACATGCACAAGCGCTCTGGCCTGAGCCTGTTCGGCGGGCTGGCCATCCTCGTCGCGGCGTGTTCGGGCGGGGCAACCCCGACCCCGTCCACCGCGTCGACCGCTCCCTCGACCCCGGCCTCGGCGCCTGCGTCGAGCGAGGCGTCCACGCCGGCGTCCAACCCGGCGTCCGCACCGGCGACGTCCGACCTGAAGATCGGTGTCGTCACCGACATCGGGACCCTGAACGACAAGAACTACAACGAGTACTCGTTCAAGGGCGCCGAGGCCGGCGCGGCCGCGATCGGAGCCAAGGAGCCGACCTCGTTCGTCCCGACGAGCGCGTCGGATTACGCGTCCGGCATCAAGTCGTTCACCGATCAGAAGTTCGACGTCATCATCACCGTCGGCTTCAACCTCGCCTCGGCGACGGTCCAGGCGGCGCATGACAACCCGGACGTCTGGTTCATCGGCGTCGACCAGAGCCCGATCTGCGTGACCGCGGACGGCCTCCCCGACAGCAGCTTCGCCTGCGCAGGCGACGCGAAGACCCTCCTGCCGAAGTACATCTCGATCAACTTCCAGGAGGACCAGGCGGGCTACCTCGCCGGGATCGTCGCTGCCGGCGCAAGCCAGAAGGGCACGATCGGCGCGATCGGCGGCACGAGCATCTGCGCGCCGTGCGTGCGCTACATCCAGGGCTACGAGCTCGGCGCGAAGTCGGTCAAGCCGGACATCAAGGTCGTCACCGCCTACGTCACGAACGACTTCAGCGCGAAGGCGTTCCAGGACCAGGCCGGCGGCAAGACGTTCGCCGACAACTTCCTCAAGCAGAACAAGGACGTCGACGTCCTGTTCCAGGTCGCCGGCCTGACGGGCAACGGGATCATCGACTCGGCCTGCGCCGCGAACATCCTCGGCATCGGCGTCGACGTCGATCAGTTCGTGTCGTATCCGGCCGGGGATCCGTGCCTCCTCACGAGCGCCGAGAAGCACCTCCAGCTGGCGGTGTCGGACGCGCTCAAGGCGGTCGCCGGCGGCAGCGCCACCCCCGGTGACGTGCTGTACGACGCCAAGAACGACGGCATCGGCGTCTCCCAGGGCCACAACCTTGGCAACAAGTGGGCGCCCGACACGCAGGCGAAGATCAACGCTGCGCTTGCCGGCATGAAGGACGGGTCGCTCAAGACCTGCCCGGACAAGTGCGGCTCGCTGCAGTAGTCCAACCCCCTCGACGCTCCAACGCGGACCGGCCTCGCCGCCGGTCCGCGTTTCTGTACCCTGTGGGTACGGCGCATCCGGATCCCCAGCCCGGTCCGATCGCCCGCGGGAGGAGCTCCGATCGTGGTGAGCAGCGCCCCTGAGCTCGACATCGACCAGGTCCGCGCCCCGGCCCTGGAGATGCGCGGGATCACGAAGCGCTATCCCGGCGTCGTCGCCAACGACCACATCGACCTCGACGTCCGGCCGGGCGAGATCCACGCCCTGCTCGGCGAGAACGGCGCCGGCAAGACGACGCTGATGAACATCCTGTACGGGCTGGCCCGCCCGGACGAGGGCGAGATCCTGATCGACGGCTCGCCCGTCCGGATCGCCGATCCCACTGACGCGATCGCGCGCGGGATCAACATGGTCCACCAGCACTTCATGCTCGTGCCGGTGATGACCGTCGCCGAGAACATCCTCCTCGGCGAGGAGACGATGGCCAACCCGATCTTCCTGGACCAGCGCGAATCGAAGCGGCGGATCGTCGAGCTGGGTCAGCGGTTCGGGTTCGAGATCGACCCCGACGTGAAGGTCGGCGAGCTGTCCGTGGGCTGGCAGCAGCGGGTCGAGATCCTCAAGGCCCTCTACCGCAACGCCCGCGTCCTCGTGCTCGACGAGCCGACCGCCGTCCTCACCCCGCAGGAGACCGAGGAGATCTTCGCGGTCCTGCGCCGGCTCGCGGAGGCCGGCCACAGCATCGTCTTCATCAGCCACAAGCTCTACGAGGTGCTCGAGATCGCCGATCGGATCACGGTGATCCGGCGCGGCCGGGTCGTCGGCTCGCGGATCCCGTCGGAGACCGACGAGGACGATCTCGCGGCCCTGATGGTCGGGCGCGACGTCCAGCTCGTCGTCGACCGCGGCGAGTCGCATCCGGCGGAGGCGCGGCTCAAGGTCGAGGCGCTCCGCGTCCTCGACGACCGCGGCGCGGAGGCGGTCCGCGGCGTCGACTTCGAGGTCCGCTCGGGCGAGATCTTCGGGATCGCCGGCGTGGCCGGCAACGGCCAGGACGAGCTCGTGGAGGCGATCGTCGGGCTGCGCAAGCCGGCCGGCGGGACCGTCACCCTCGACGGCACCGATGTCACCGATGCGAGCGCCCGACAGATGACGAACCTCGGGACCGGGTATGTCCCGGCCGACCGCCACCGGTTCGGCCTGGTGCTGGGCTTCTCGGTCGCCGACAACCTCGTCCTCACCGACTACTACCACGCGCCCTACAGCCGCGGGATCCTGCGCAACGACGCCGCGATCGAGGAACGCGGCAATGCCGCGATCAAGGAATACGACATCCGAACCCCCTCGGCCGACGTCACCGCCGGGACGCTGTCGGGCGGCAACCAGCAGAAGATCATCGTGGCCCGGGAGCTGGCCGGAGATCTGCGCCTGCTCGTCCTGGACCAGCCGACGCGTGGGCTCGACGTGGGCTCGATCGAGTTCATCCACCGCCAGGCGATCAAGCGGCGCGACGCCGGGACCGCGATCCTCCTCGTCTCGGCCGAGCTCGACGAGGTCCTCGAGCTGAGCGACCGGGTCGCCGTGATGTACCGCGGCCAGATCGTGGCGGTCATCGACGGCCGGACGGCCGATCGCAACGAGGTGGGGATCCTGATGGCCACGGGCATCCGCCAGGAGGCGGCCGTCGCGAGCGGCCAGATCTCGGCCGAGGAGGCGGCGGCGGCCGCGGCCGGGCCCGAGGCCGAGTCGTGAGCAGCCGGTTCCGCTTCCTGCGTCGAGCGGGACGCTCGGGTGCCCGCGGCGACTCCCTCCGGACGGCCGTGATCCTGCCCCTCGTGGCGCTGCTGATGGCGGTGATCATCGGTTCGATCTTCGTCTACGTGGCCGCCTGGATCCGGCCGCCGCACACGATCGACCTCGCCCAGCCCGTGACCGCGTACTGGGCGCTGATCTCCGGCTCGCTGTTGAGCGTCGATGCGATCGTCACGACCCTCGTCTTCACGTCGCCCCTGGTCCTCGCCGGTCTCGCCGTCGCGATCGGCTTCAAGGGCGGCCTGTTCAACATCGGCGTCCTGGGCCAGCTCCTGATGGGCGTCACCGCCTCGGTCGCGGTCGGAGTGGCCCTCGCCGATCAGCCGACCGTAATCGGGGCCACCCTGGCGTTCCTCGCGGGCACCCTCGCCGGCGCGGCGATGGGCTTCGTGCCGGGCTACCTGAAGGCGGCCACGGGCGCCCACGAGGTCGTCACGACGATCATGCTGAACTTCATCGCCGCGGACATCCTGGCGGCGTTCGTGGCCGGCCCGTTGCGGGTCCCGCGGGCGCCGGCGCCGGTCACGTTCGACGTCGGCCACTCGGCGCTGCCGATCGTGCTGGGCAAGACGGGCCACGTCGGGATCGTCATCTCGGTGATCGCGGTGATCGTGATCTGGTGGCTCCTCCAACGGACGACGCTGGGCTTCGAGATCCGGACGGCCGGCGTGAACCCCGACGCGGCCCGCTACGCCGGGATGCGGCCGCGCCGGCTGATCGCGCTGACGATGGCGATCTCGGGTGGGCTGGCAGGCATGGCCGGCGCCGGAGAGCTGCTCGGCGTGCTCCACAAGACCCAGACGAGCTACGCGACGAACGTCGGGTTCGACGGGATCGCCGTGGCCCTGCTGGCCCGCTCCAACCCGCTCGCGGTGATCCCCGCGGCGCTCCTGTTCGGCGCGATGCGCGCCGGTGCCGGCCCGATGCAGGTGATCGCCAAGACGCCGCGCGAGCTCGTCGACGTCCTCCAGGGCGTGATCCTGATCGTCCTGGTCGCGCTGCCGGTCATCGCCCGGGCGTTCGGCGGCCGCGGCGCGAAGACGATCCCGGCCGAGGCGCAGACGATCACGGCGACCTACGCCGGCGAGACGGTGCAACCCTGATGGACATCTACACGATCCCCGTCCTCGGGATCATCGTCCAGTTCGTCGGCTATCTCGTCGAGCACATCCCGCTCGCCGGGCCGGGCATCGTCGCCGTCGCGACGCCGCTCGGGTTCGGGGCGCTGTGCGGCGTCATCTGCGAGCGATCCGGCGTCGTCAACATCGGGATCGAAGGGACGATGCTGACCGCCGCGTTCACGGGCTGGATCGCCGCGATCGCGGCGGTGGCGCTGCTCGGTCCGCAGACGCCCGGCCCGCTCGGGATCACGCCGGCCCTCCTGATCGGCCTCCTCGCGGCCCTGCTCTCGGCCGTCGGGATCTCGTTGCTCCACGCCTGGCTGTCGATCAGCCTTCGGGTCGACCAGATCATCAGCGGCACGATCATCAACATCATCGCCTTCGGCGTGACCGGCTACCTGAACAACGTGATCGCGAGCCAGTCGCCGACGAGCGCGGGCACCTTCGAGAAGCTCAGCCTGCCCGAGTCCATCGCGAACGTGCCGGTCATCGGCTGGGTCCTGGCGAGCATCGTCGACCAGGGCCCGATCACGCTCAGCCTCTTCGTCTGCGTCATCGCGCTGCACTTCCTGCTGTTCCGCTCGCGCTGGGGGCTGCGGACCCGGGCCGTCGGCGAGCATCCCAAGGCCGCGGAGACGGTCGGGATCGACGTGATCCGGCTGCGCTACCGGAACGTCCTGATCGCGGGCGTCTTCGCCGGGCTGGGCGGGGCCTGGCTGTCGATGGAGGTGACGGGCTCCTTCCAGGCGGGGATGACGATCGGTCGTGGGTTCATCGCCCTCGCCGCGATGATCGTCGGCCGCTGGACGCCGGTCGGCGCCTACGGGGCGGCCCTGTTCTTCGCCGCCTTCACCGTTCTGGGCGACCTGATGGGCCCGAACGGGATCGCGCCGCCCACCGGTGACCTGGGCGGCCTCGTCCATGCGATCCCATCCCAGGCGTTCAGCGCCCTGCCGTACGTGGCCACGATCATCGTCCTCGCCGGGCTGATCGGCCGGAGCACCCCGCCCGCCGCGGACGGCCGGCCGTACGAGCGCGAGGCGACGACCTAGCTCGTGACCTCGGAGCCCCGTCCGGGCGACGGCGAACGCGCCGCCGCGCTCGCTGCGCTCCCCGGTGCTCCCGCGGCCGGTGAGCGCCGGGCCGTCATCCTGGACTGCGATCCGGGCCACGACGACGCGCTCGCGATCGCGCTCGCCTGCGCCTCGCCCGGGCTCGACGTCCTGGGCGTCACGACGGTCGCCGGCAACGCACCGCTGGAGCTGACGACGCGCAACGCGCGGCGCGTCCTGGCCCTGCTCGGCCGCGAGGACGTGCCCGTGGCGGCCGGAGCGGACCGACCACTGGTTCGGGAGCCGTGGACCCCGAGCCACGTCCACGGCGCGTCCGGCCTGGATGGCGCGGACCTTCCCGAGCCTGCCGTCGCCCTTCGGCCCGAGGCGGCGATCGAGCTCCAGGTCGCGCTGATCCTGGGCGCGCCGGCGCCGGTGACCCTCGTCCCGACGGGGCCGCTCACGAACATCGCCCTGCTCTTGCGGGCGTTCCCGGCGATCCACGCGCGGATCGCGGCGATCTCGCTGATGGGCGGCGCACTGGGCGTCGGGAACACGACGGCGAGCGCCGAGTTCAACATCTGGCACGACCCCGAGGCCGCGGCGATCGTGTTCGAATCCGGGATCCCGATCCTGATGGCGGGCCTCGACATCACGCATCAGGCGCTCGTCCTGCCCGAGGACGTCGAGCGGCTCGCGGCGCTCGGGACCCGGACGGGGCGCGTCTTCGCCGACCTGATGCGGTTCTTCGGGCGGCATCACGCGGAGCGGTACGGCTGGGCCGGGCCGCCCGTCCACGATGCGGTGGCGGTCGCCGTCCTCGTCGCGCCGTGGCTGATCGAGCGGCGCTCGCTGTTCGTGGCGGTCGAGACCGGCGATGGCCTGACCCGCGGCCGGACGGTCGGCGACGAGCGCGGGGTGGCCGGCCGGGCACCGAACGCGGAGGTCCTCGTGGCCCTCGACCGGCCGGCGTTCATCGACCTCGTGATCGAGGCCGTGAGCCGCTTCGCGTAGGATCGGCCCGATGGCGACGACGACGCGCACCGCCGGTGGACCGACGCCGGCCGAGCTCGGCTACGACCCGTGGAGCGCGGCGTTCGTCGCGGACCCCTATCCGGCGCTCGGTCGGCTCCGCGACGAGGCTCCGGTCGTCTTCGACGAGCGGACCAGCCAGTGGCTCGTCTCGCGTCATGCCGACGTCAACGCGGCGCTGCGCGACCGGCGGCTGGGTCGCCGCTACACGCACGTGGCCTCCCACGCGGAGTGGGGCCGGACGCCGCCACCTCTCGACCAGGCCGCGTTCTGGGACCTCCTCGACGTCCAGCTGATCGACATGGAACCGCCGGACCACACACGGCTCCGGCGGCTCGTGACGAAGGCGTTCACCCCCCGGACCGTCGAGGCCCTCCGGCCGCGGATCGAGGACATCGTCGGGATCGTCGTCGACCACGCCCGCGCGCTCGGCGACTTCGACCTGATCGCCGACCTTCTCGAGCTCGTGCCGGTCACCGTGATCGCCGAGCTGCTGGGGATCCCGGAATCCGACCGTCACCTGCTCCGGCCGTGGTCGGCCGACATGACCCTGATGTTCGAGCTGAACCCGTCACCCGAGATGCAGCGCCGGGCAACCGAGGCGAGCGCGGCCTTCGAGGCCTATCTCCGCGACCTGGTCCGGGCCCGCCGGCGGAACCCCGCCGACGACCTGATCTCCGAGCTGAACGCCGTCCTGGAGGCGGACGGCGACCGGCTCACCGAGGACGAGCTGATCGGGACCGCGGTCCTCCTGCTGAACGCCGGCCACGAGGCATCGGTCAACGGCGCCGCGAACTCGTGGTGGGCCCTGTTCCGGCATCCCGATCGACTCGCGGCGCTCCGTGCCGATCCGTCCCTCGTGCCGACCGCGATCGAGGAGCTCCTCCGGTTCGACACGCCGGCGCCCATGTTCGAGCGCTGGGTCCTCGAGGACGTCGAGATCGGCGGCGTGGCGATCCCGCGCGGCCAGGAGCTCGCGCTCCAGTTCGCGGCCGCGAACCGCGACCCACGCGTCTTCGACCGCGCGGACGAGATCGTCCTCGACCGTTCGCCCAACGCCTACCTGTCGTTCGGAGCGGGAATCCACTACTGCCTGGGCGCGCCACTCGCCAAGGTCGAGTTCGACATCCTCTTCCGGCGGATGCTCACCGACCTGCCGACCCTCGAGCTCCGGCGTGAGCCGCAGTGGAAGCCACGGTTCATCCTGCGCGGCCTCGACGCGCTGGCGGTGTCCGTGTGAGCGACGATGCGGCCGAGCTGGCCGCCCGCCGCCGCGCCGAACGCGCCCGGGCGATCGCCTACCTCGACCTGGAGGAAGGTCGCGGGCCCGTCCCACTCGTGGCGGATGAGGACCTCGGCGATCTGCTGCGGGCCACGCGCCGGATCGCGCTGGTCGGCGCCTCCTCGAACGAGTCGCGTCCCTCGTTCGGCGTGTTCCGCTACCTCGTCCACCAGGGCTACGAATGCGTCCCGGTCAACCCGGGTGAGCGCTCGGTCCTTGGGGTGCCGGCGTTCCGGACGCTGCGCGAGGCGGCCGACGCCACCGGCCCGTTCGATCTCGTCGATGTCTTCCGCCGTTCCGAGCTGTGCGTGCCGCACGCCCGGGAGGCGGTCGACATCGGCGCCCGGTGGCTCTGGCTCCAGCTCGGCGTCGTCAACTGGGAGGCGGCTCGGATCGCCCACGATGGCGGTCTCGGGGTGGTGATGGATCGATGCACCGCGATCGAGCACCGGCGGATCCGCGACCGCTGAGGCAACCGGAGCGGGGTCGGAGGCGTCTCGCGGCCATGCCACGAACGATCGCTCGCGCGGCTGATCCCTGGCCGCGATGACCGGATGCGACGCATCCGAGGGGGCCCACCTCCGGATCGACCTCTCGACCACCGACTGCGATTGCCGGCTCGTGTCGGAATGAACGGGCGAGCGATCTGCCGGCTGGGCGCGGTGGCCGCGATGACGCTCCTCGTCGCGTGCTCCTCGCACGTCTCTCCATCGACGCCGGGCGTGCCGTCCCCGGACGGATCGGGAACGGTCATCGTGGAGCTCGAGATCGCGCCCGAGGCGTCGCAGTTCTTCGCGTCGGAGCACCACGCGCGCCTGGTGACGTCGGATGCGACGATCGAAAAGGATTGGCAGATCACGGGAGCCGTGGTGCCCGTCTCCGCGCCACCCGGGTTCTACCGGCTGCAGGCCTTCACGGCCTTCCTGAGCGACTTCATCGAGTGTGCGCCGGACCCCGCGGCGGCGGGCGCCACCACCTGTGCGCAGCCGACCCTCGGCCCGGCGCAGGTCTGCGCGATCCCGATCGAGATCGTCGATGGCGGCACGATCCGGGCGCGCTTCCGGTCGTTGCCCGAAGGGCGCTGTGAGCTCGTGGGTGTCGCGGAACCCGCCGAGCGCACGACCGGGCCCTCGAACGCCGCGGAACGTCGGCAACGTTCTACCTGAGCGCAACGGGTTACCCACGGGGATCAGCTGTTCGTCGACCTGGCGGCCGATGGTCCGGCCTGCCACGCCCCCAAGGGCTGAGCGTGGGGCGGGGCTACTTGATCAGGAAGGCCGCCACGATCAGGACGATCCCGACCAGGCCGATCGCGCCGGCCGTCTGCGCCTGACGGCGCAGGATCGCCATCGCGACGGACGCCCCCGTCGTCGAGTCGTCACGGATCCCGCCGCGCCAGGCGTTGTAGCGCGCGGCGTTCGCGTCCTGCTCCTTGAGCGCCTGGTAGCGCGCCCACGGCCCCTTGGCGCGCTGGTAGCCCAAGGCGAGCAGGACGATCCCCCCAATCCACAGGACGATGTTGACGATCCCCATCAGCCGCTGCTCCCGCTGTCTTCGAGCCGCTCGCGGACGGCCTCCCCCACGACCGAGGCGTTGGCCTGGCCGCGCGTCGCCTTCATCACCTGGCCCACGAAGAAGCCGAGGACGGGCTTGCCGGCCCGGAAGTCGTCGACGGCCTTCGGGTTGGCGGCGATGACCTCGTCGACGACCGAGCCGAGCGCCGACAGGTCCGAGATCTGGCGAAGCCCGCGCGTCTCGACGATCGCGGCCACGGCGGTGCCGTCGGCGGCGTGAGCGGCGAAGACCTCCTTGGCGTTGGTCCCGGAGAGCTCACCGCGGGTCACCCGCCCGACGAGGTCTGCGAGCTCCGCGGGGTCGACCCGCTCGGCCGCCTCCGGCTCGGTGTTGAGGAGGGCCAGGAAGGCACCCGTGACCCAGTTCGCGACCGCCTTCGGGTCCAGGTCCGGCGCCGTCCGGCGAGCGGCCTCGAACAAGGTGGTGGCCCTCGGCTCGGCGACGATCACCGCGGCGTCGTAGGCCGACAGACCGAGCTCCGACTCGTAGCGGGCGCGGCGAGCAGCCGGCAGCTCCGGGAGACCGCCGAGGATGCCCGCAAGCCACGCCGCGTCGACCCGGAGCGGAGGCAGGTCGGGCTCCGGGAAGTAGCGGTAGTCGTGGCTGTCCTCCTTGGACCGCATCACGTACGTCGTCCCGCGTTCCTCGTTCCAGCCGCGGGTGTCCTGGGTCAGCGTCTCGCCGGCGTCGAGCGCGGCCGCCTGGCGCTCGATCTCGAACGCGACCGCCCGCTCGACCGAGCGGAACGAGTTCATGTTCTTGACCTCGACCCGGGTCCCGAAGGCCTCGCGGCCGCGGGGCCGGAGCGAGACGTTCGCCTCGACCCGCATCTGGCCCCGATCCATGTCGGCGTCGCTCGCGCCGATCGCCCGGAGGAGCGCCTGGAGCTCCTCGGCGTAGCGCCGGGCCGCCTCGGCCGAGCGGACGTCCGGATCGGTGACGATCTCCATCAGCGGCGCTCCGGACCGGTTGAAGTCGACGAGGCTGACGCGGCGGCCGGCTTCGTCCGTGCCGTGGATGAGCTTCGCCGTGTCCTCCTCGAGATGGGCCCGGGTGATCCCGATCGTGACCTCGCCCTCGGAGGTCTGGAAGCTCAGCCGGCCATGGGCCGCGAGTGGCAGGTCGTACTGGCTGATCTGGTAGCCCTTCGGAAGATCCGGGTAGAAGTAGTTCTTGCGGTCCCAGCGGGTCGCGGCGGGTGTCGTCGCGCCGATCGCCGCCCCCGCGGCGAGGACCAGCTCGACGGCCCGGCGGTTGATCACGGGAAGCGCGCCCGGCAAGCCGAGGCAGACCGGGCAGACATGGGTGTTCGGCGGATCGTCGGCGTAGGTGTTCGAGCAGCCGCAGAACATCTTCGAGGCCGTCTTCAGCTGGCAGTGGACCTCGATCCCGATGACCGCCTCATAGCGCTCGAGGGCGGGCGAGCTGGCGGCTCCGGTCGTGACGGCCATGACGGGAGTTTCGCACAGGCGGCGGCTGGGTCACGCGGTTGGACTGCGGCCCGCTGGCGCCCGGGATTCCGTGGATCACCTGATCGCGATGGCGTTGGCCAGCGCACCGGAGATCGGGCCAGGCGACACGCTCGTCGGCGTGAGAGCGCTCTCTTGACATAGCGTGCTACGGTGCGCATTGAGCGTGAGAGCGCTCTCACAATCCGTCGGAGGAGATCCGGATTGGCCCAGCTCGCGGCGCGTAATGGGCGAACGCGGACCGTCACGACCCTCGAGGAAGTCGCCTCGCGGGCCGGCGTCTCGCGGGCCACCGTCAGCCGCGTAGTCAACGGCTCACCGAAGGTCTCCCCGGACGTCCGCCGCGACGTCGAGGCCGCCATCGCCGCCCTGGGCTACGTGCCCAACCGTGCAGCCAGGAGCCTCGTCACCCGCCGCTCCGGATCGATCGGCGTCGTGATCTCGGAGCCCGCCGGCCGGCTCTTCTCCGATCCGTTCTTCCCGCGCCTCCTGCGCGGAATTAGCACGGCGCTCAGCGCTCGCGACCTCCAGCTCGTCCTCCTGATGCCGGCATCGCCGGCCGACACGGAGCGCACCGCGGACTACCTGGCGGCCGGGCACGTCGACGGGGCCCTCCTCGCCAGCCTCCACGGCGACGATCCCCTGCCCGATCGGATGGTCCGCGCCGGCATCCCCTTCGTCGTCGGCGGGCGGCCCCTCCGCGACATGGGGACGAGCCTCGTGGACGTCGACAACCGGGGCGGCGCACGGAGCGCGGTCGCCCACCTGATCGCCCGCGGCTGCCGGCGCGTGGCGACGATCGCCGGACCGGCCGACATGGGCGCCGGCGTCGATCGCCTGAACGGCTACCGCGACGCGCTCGGCGATGCGAACCGGGCGGTCGAGGATCGACTGATCGAGACGGCCGATTTCACCCACGAAGGCGGTGCGGCCGCCATGGGACGACTGCTCAAGACCAGCCCCGACGTCGACGGCGTCTTCGCCGCGTCCGACCTCATGGCGGCCGGCGCGCTGGCGGTCCTGGACGCCGCCGGCCGACGTGTCCCCGACGATGTGGCGCTCGTCGGCTACGACGATTCTCCGATCGCCTCCACCGTGCGCCCACAGCTCACGAGCGTCCGCCAGCCGATCGAGGAGATGGGCCACGAGATGGCCCGCCTCCTGGTCGCTGCGGTCGAGGGCGACGATCCCATTCAGCGCCGGGTCATCCTGGCCACCGAGCTGATCCGGCGCGCCTCGAGCGGCGGGAGGCGCCAGCCCTGAGCCGGCCGGCGACCGGCAGCCGTCGACGACCGTCGACCTCCCCGACCCAGGCGATCCAGACGACAGAGGGAACTCGATCGACACGTATCGCATAGAGGAGGAGCCCCCGATGTTTCTGACCCGATCCGGACCGCTCCGGACCGTCACGTTGCTGGCCTCCATGGCCGTCCTTGCCACCGCCTGCGGGACATCCGCATCGCCGAGCCCGAGCTCAGCGCCCTCCAGCGCGGCTTCGCAGGTCGCGGCCGCGACCCCGTCGCCGACCCCGCTCGTGAGCCAGGCCCCGATCGACACGAGCGCACCCGGCCCCAACGGCGGCGTCGTCGTCCGCTGGTTCGTCGGTCTCGGCGCCGGTGGCCAGCCGCAGCAGATCGCTGCGCAGACCCAGTTCGTGACCGACTTCAACAACGCCCAGAAGGACGTCTACATCTCGCTCGAGATCTACGACAACAAGGTCGCGGGCAACATCCTCAAGACGCAGATCGCCGCCGGCAACGCCCCGGACATCATCGGGCCGGTCGGCGTCGAGGGCCTGAACCTGTTCATCGACCAGCTGGCCGATCTCCAGCCCCTGATCGACTCGACCGGATACGACATGAGCAAGTACCCGGCCGCGATGAAGGACTTCTTCAAGATCGGCAAGGGCGGCGCCACGATCGGCGTGCCGTTCGGGACCTACCCATCCTTCCTCTGGTACAACAAGAAGCTCTTCGACGAGGCCAAGCTGCCGTACCCGCCGACGAAGGTTGGCGACACGTACCAGGGCAAGCCATGGGATATGGCGGCCGTTCGCGAGATCGGCATGAAGCCGACCGTCGACAAGAACGGCAACGACGCCACGAGCTCCGACTTCGATGCGAACAACGTCGAGCAGTGGGGCTTCGACTCCCAGTACGCCGACAACAGCCCGACGGCCGAGACCGCGCTGTTCGGGGCCAGCTCGTTCCTGGCCGCTGACGGCAAGAGCGCCCAGATCCCGGACTCGCTGCGAACCGGCATCCACTGGTTCAACGACGGCGTCTGGAAGGATCACTTCATCCCCAACCAGAACCAGATCAACAGCGACCTGCTGGCCAAGGGCAGCGAGTTCGCATCCGGCAACCTCGCGATGGTCGAGATCCACACCTGGTTCACGTGCTGCGTGAACCCGGCGCCACCGGCCAAGCCCATCGTCGGCGACGACTTCGGCTGGGCGGTCGCTCCGTCGTACAACGGCAAGACCACGGCCAAGCTGCATGCCGACACGTTCAGCATGCTCAAGACCACCAAGCACCCGGACCAGACCTTCAAGGCCCTCGCCGCGCTCGCTCAGTCCGGCGCCCTGGCCACGATCTATGGCGCCCTGCCGGCCGATCCGGCCCAGCAGCAGCCGTTCCAGGACGCGATCAACAAGCAGTTCCCGAACGCGGACCTCGACTGGTCGGTCCCGACCCAGATGCTCGCCAACCCGGACATCCCCAACCATCAGGCGTGGGTCCCCGACTACGCCAAGAGCAAGACCGCCTGGCAGGCGTTCGGCGTCGGCTACCGGACCAACCAGAGCGCCGACATCGACAAGGACCTGGACACGTTGAAGACCACCCTCCAGGGGATCTTCGACGCCGCCCCGGACAAGAACCCCTAGTCAACCTCCTCCACGGCACCTCCCGGGCGGTTCTCCCCCTCCGCCCGGGAGGCATGCCGATCCGTCACCATCGATCCCCCATCCCGAACAGGGAGCCACGGCCGACCATGACCGCGACGATCGAGGAGTTGGAGCCGCCGAGGCCACCCGCGCGCAGCCTGACCATCCGGCCGTCCGTTCGTGAGGCGCTCTGGGGATTCGTGTTCATCGGGCCATGGCTGATCGGGCTCGTCCTGTTCACGGCAGGACCGATGCTCGTCTCGCTGCTGCTGTCGATCACGGACTTCAACCTCGTCCGGCCCGAGGCCACGAAGTTCGTCGGGCTCGACAACTACCTCCGGCTCGCGAGCGACCCCACGATCGGCCAGTCGCTGGTCGCCACGTTCAAGTTCGCGGTCCTCGCGATCCCGATCACGATGGTCGCCAGCCTGGGCTTCGCCGTGCTGCTGAACCATCCGAAGCTCGCCTTCAAGGGCCCGCTCCGGGCCCTCGTCTACCTGCCGGTGATGATCCCGCTCGTCGCCTCGACCCTCGTCTGGATCGGCTTCCTGAACACCGAGACCGGCTGGCTGAACGCGATCCTCCGGGCCGTCGGCCTCCCGAAGATCGACTGGATCAACAGTGAGGCCTGGATCTACCCGGCCCTGTCGCTCATGGGCCTGTGGGGGATCGGCAACTTCATGCTGATCAACATCGCCGGTCTCCAATCGGTCCCGACCGAGCTGTACGAGGCGGCACGGATGGACGGGGCCGGAGCCTGGACGCAGTTCCGCCGGATCACGATCCCGCTGATGTCGCCGGTCCTCCTCTACAACCTGGTGATCATCCTGATCGGGACCTTCCAGTACTTCACCCAGGCGTTCGTGCTGACGAACGGTCGCGGCGACCCGAACAACTCGACGTTGTTCATGAACCTCGTGCTGTACCGCGAGGGCTTCATCTTCAACCACATGGGCTACGCGGCGGCGATCGCCTGGCTGCTGTTCGTGATCGTGCTGGCGCTGACGCTCATCCTCTTCGCCTTCGCCCGGCGCCGGGTCTACTACGCCGGCGGCGAGCGATGACCGCGGTGGCCCGCGCGGAGGGCCGCTCCTTCAGCGACCGCTCCCCCGTCGCGAAGTCCTACCGCCGGTTCCTGGGCCGGGCGTCGATCCTGATGTTCGCGCTCGTCATCATCAGCGCCTACCTGCTGCCGCTGCTGTACATGGTCACGACCGCGTTCCAGCAACCGGGCCAGTCGACGACGCCGGGCGCTCCGGCCTACCCGGCGGCGCCCCAGACCGCGACCTACCAGGGCCAGGACTACCCGGTCTACAGCGTGCCGATGCCCGATGGCTCCACCCGCCAGCTGATCCTCGTGGAGCCGGGTCGCGAATCGAGCGTGTTCGTGGACCCGAGCGACGCGGCCCAGACGCGGATCGAGTGGCAGGGCCGCTGGCGGACCCTCCAGCAGGCCTGGACGTTCGCCCCGATCGTCGACAACTTCACGACCGCCTGGAACCAGCTGAACTTCCCGCGCCTCCTCCGGAACACGTTCCTGATCGCGCTGCTGTCCACGATCGGGGCCGTGGTCTCGTCGATGCTCGTGGCCTACGGCTTCGCCCGCTTCCGGTTCCGCGGCAAGAATGCCCTCTTCGTGATCCTGATCGCGACGATCATCCTGCCGTTCCAGGTCACGCTGATCCCGCAGTACGTGCTGTTCACCTGGCTCGGCTGGAACGGGACGTGGCTGCCACTGATCATCCCGCACTGCTTCGCGAACGCCTACAACGTCTTCCTGCTCCGCCAGTACTTCCTGTCGATCCCGCGCGAGCTCGACGAGGCCGCGATGATCGATGGCGCCGGGCCGTTCCGGGTCCTGCGCTCGGTGATCGTGCCGCAGTCCGTGGCGGCGATCACCGCGGTCGCCCTGTTCCACTTCTTCTTCGCCTGGAACGACTTTTTCGTCCCGCTCCTGTACCTGTCCTCGAAGCCCGAGCTCCAGCCGCTGTCGATCGCGATCCAGCAGTACAACGCGCTGTACGCGACGCAGCCGACGCTCATCCAGGCGTCCGCCCTGATGACGATGGCGGTGCCGATCGTCGTGTTCCTGCTCGCCCAGCGGGCGTTCATGCGCGGCGTCGTCATCACCGGCGTCGAGAAGTGACGTCCGTCGAGGAGGCGGCCAGCGGCGGGCCTTCGAACGGCGGCGACTGGCCGGCGATCCCGCGCGCGGCGTGGTCGCGCGGGATCGGCGTTCCCTGCCCCGAGGCGGGCCACCCGCGCGTTCCCCATCCGATCCTCGACGAGGGCGAGTTCCACGGCGTGCCGCTCGGCGGGCTCGGGACGGGGAGCATCGGCCGGACGTACCGCGGCGACGCGGCGCGCTGGCACCTGGAGGTGGGGCGCCACCGCCACGAGCCGGTCGCGGCCGACGGCTTCTCGCTGTTCGTCGCCGGGCCGGAGGGACCCCGGCGCGCCGTCGTCCTGTCCGCGCTCCGACCGGGCGCCGCCGAGCTGCCCGCCTGGGGCTGGGACCTGCCGGTCGGCGGCGGGACCTACCACGCGCTGTTCCCGCGGGCATGGCAGACGTTCGAGCCGGAAGCGACGGGCGGTGTCCGGATCATCGCGGAGCAGCTGTCGCCGGTGATCGGCGGCGACCTCGAGCGGAGCGCCCTCCCATGCGGGGTGCTCGAGTGGTGGCTGGAGAACCCCGGGCCCGACCAACTGACGGTCGGGCTCCTGTTCACCTGGGCGGATCCACCCGGAGCGTCCGGAGCCGCGCCGGCGCGCCCCCATCGCGTCATTCGGTCGGCCGCGGGTGTCGCGCTCGAGCTGGGCGATCCGGGCGACGGCGCGCCCACCGGCCTGCGTGGGACCTTCGCGATCGCGGCGGCGGCCGGCGACGGAATCGCCTTGTCCGCGCGCGCGGCGTTCGACCCGATCGCGGACGAAGCGCTCTGGACGGATTTCGCGGCGGACGGTCGCCTCGACCCGGGCCCGGCGGAGGAGCCGGCCGGGACGGACGCGGCCGGGGCGGCGATCGCCGCCACCGTCGAGCTCGCGCCGGGCGAGCGTCGCTCGATCCGCTTCTCGATGGCGTGGGATCTGCCGACGGTCGAGTTCGGGAGCGGGCGACGCTGGTGGAAGCGCTACACCCGGGCCTGGGGCCGGTCGGGCGAGCGGGCCGTCGAGCTCGCCTGGCATGCCATCGCCGACGCGGCCGCGTGGCGGCGCGCGATCGAGGCGTGGCAGGCGCCGTACCTCGAGGACCCGGAGCGGCCGGACTGGTACGTCATGGCGCTCTTCAACGAGCTCTACTTCCTCGTCGACGGCGGCACGTTCTGGGAGGCCGGCGAGGTCGGCGGCGCGGAGCCCAAGCCCGAGGATCCCGGACGGTTCGCGCTCCTCGAATGCGTCGACTACCCGTTCTACGACACGGTGGACGTCGACTTCTACGCGTCGTGGGCGCTCCTGGAGCTGTTCCCGGCGCTCGAGCTGCGCGGGATCCGCGACCTCCTCGCCGCGATCCCCGTGGACGACCCGGACGTGGTCACGATCGAGGCGTCCGGGGCCCGCGCCCGACGCAAGCTCGGCGGGACCGTTCCCCATGACATCGGCGGCCCGGATGAGGACCCGTTCGTGCGCCCGAACCGCTACCACTTCCAGGATGTGAACGGCTGGAAGGACCTGGGTCCGAAGTTCGTGCTCCAGGCTTGGCGCGACGCGGCCGCCGCGGGGAAGGAAGACGGCGACGGGTTGATCCGCGCCGCCTGGCCGACCGTGCTCGACGTGATGACCCGACTCCAGCGAGCCGATCGCGACGGCGACGGGCTGCCCGAGCACGACGGCCTCCCGGACCAGACATACGACACGTGGCCCATGCGCGGGCCGTCGGCCTACGGCGGATCGCTCTGGCTGGCGGCCGTCGCCGCGACCGAGGCGATGGCCGGGCGGCTGGGCCTGGACGAGGCGGCGCGGACCTGGGGTGCCACGTTCGAGCGGGCGCAGATCGCGTTCGACCGGCGCCTGTGGCGGCAGGACCACTATGCCTACGACGACGGCGGCGGCCCCAGCTCCGACTCGGTGATGGCGGACCAGCTCGCGGGCCAGTGGTACGCCGACGCGACCGGGCTCGGCGATCTCCTCCCTGCGGATCGCGTCGACGCGGCGCTGCGGACGGTGCATCGCCTGAACGTCTGCTCGCACGCCGGCGGCGCGATGGGTCCGGTCAACGGCATGCGCCCGGACGGAACCGTCGACGACTCGAGCGAGCAGTCGGCCGAGGTCTGGGCCGGGACGGCCTACGCGCTCGCCGCGTTCATGATCGGCCGAGGCCTGGTCGACGAGGGCTGGGACACCGCCCGCGGCGTCGTCCGCACCACGTACGAGCGTGGGCTGTGGTTCCGGACGCCCGAGGCGTACGACGCGGACGGCAACTTCCGCGCCACGATCTATCTCCGCCCGCTCGCGATCTGGGCAATCGAGGACTCGCTCCGGCGGCGACGCGCCCTCCAGGGCTGACGCCTGGGCGTCGGGCCCGGGCACGACCGGCCGGGCGTCCGGCGGCCGAGGCCCCGGCGGCCGAGGCGCCCTCCGACGAGCTCGTGCGCGCCGGCTAGCGGGCGATCGTCAGCGGCCCGCGTCCGCGGCGACCCGCGCGGTCGTGGCGGCCGCCGGCGCGCCGGCCAACACGCCGATCGCCCACGCGGCGATCTCGGCGCGGCGCGACACCCCGAGCTTCGCGAGGATGTGCTCGACGTGGGCGCTCGCGGTCTTCGGCGAGATCCCCAGCTCGTCGGCGAGCTCCGCGTTCGTGCGGCCCTCGGCGATCTTCCGGGCGACCTCGAACTCACGGGTCGTCAGCGGGTGCCAGCGCTCCAGCTGCTCGCCGCGACCCTTCGCCACGCGCGACAGCTGGGCGGCCCGTGCGAGGAGCGGCTCGCTTCCTAGCTCGGTCGCCGCGGCCTGGACTTCGCGGATCAGGCCCGCGGCGTCCGCGTAGCGGTTCGAGCGCAGGAGGACGCCGGCAAGGTCGAGCCGGGCCCACAGCGCCTCCCAGCGCCGGCCTCGGGCGTCCCACAGCTCGATCGCCGTCTCGAAGGCCGTCCGCGCCGCCGTCGTCGATCCCTCGGACAGGCGGACGAGTCCGGTCGCATGGACGATCGCCGGCTTGGCCACCTCCGCGCCAGGCCCGATCGCGCGCAGGAACTGCTCGAGGAACCGTGCGGCGTCGTCGGGCCGGCCGGCCGCGATGTGGGCCCGCACGCCGGTGACCGCGAACGGTGCGACATGCATCCATTCGTTGCCTTCGCGAGCGGATCGGAGCGCGTCCTCGCTGCGCGTCGCTGCCGCGTCGGCATCCCCGTCGAGGAGGGCCGCCTCGGCCAGGCCCCACTCGGCCGGGAGCGCCATGTCGAGGAACCCGGCGCGTCGGGCGAACTCCGCTGCCGGAAGCAGGTGCGCCTCGGCCTCGGCCCGCCGTCCGCGGCAGGCCTCGACGTAGCCCATCGCCCAGTGGGCCATGGCTCGCGTGCTGCTCCAGCCGGCGTCGCTGACCGTCTGACCTCCTTGCCGGAACGCGTCATCCCAGCGGCCGCTCGCCCACGAGACGACCGCCTGGCCCGACTGCAGCCAGTGACCGCAGAAGGTCTGTTCGACGGATTCCGCGTAGCGCAGGCCTTCATCGATCGCGTCGCTCGCGGCGCGGTAGTCGAGCGCCCGGATCGCATAGATGGCCGCGTATCGATAGCAGGAGACCCCCGAGTCCTCGTCGCCTCGGCCGCGGACGACCTCGCCGAGCGACCGGATGGCCGCGAGACCTTCGGTCACCCGGCCGTCGATCACATCGAGCTGCGCCAGGTAGCTCTCGACCCACTGGCGGCCGGAGGCGCCGTGGATTTGGACCGAGACCTCCCCTGCCTCGAGATACAACCGGCGGGCTTCGGCGTACTGTCCGGCGTCGAGCTCGATCAGCCCGAGGTAGCGGAGGCAGATCACCCGGAACACCTCGCGTTCCTTGCTCGGAGGCGCAGCGTCGATCTCGTTGTGGAGCTGCCGGCCCAGATCCCGGCGCCTCGCCATCGGGTCGCCTTCTCGTCGACTGACCTCGTTCAGGTTCACGAGACCCTCGATCGCGCCGAGGTGGTCCCCAATCCGAAGGGCGAGCTCGCGCGCGCGCATCGCAAGCTCGGCCGACAGGGCGTTCGCGTCGACGTTGCCGGCCGCATCGGAATACAGGAGGTAGAGCCGGACACGCTCCTCGTCCGTGAGCGATGGCGGCTCATTGTCGATCGCTCGGCGCATCAGCTCGAACGCCTCGCGATGCGACGACATCGCCATCGCCTCCTTCGCGGCCGCCAGCGCCGTCCGGAACGCCTCCTCGGACATGCCTGCCCGCTCGAAATGGACGGACGCGTGGATCGACGACGCGCCCTCGAGCTGGGCGCCGAACTCCGCGGCCCGAGCGTGGTAGCGCCGGCGCTCGCTCGCGGTCACCGACCGGTACAGCGCGTCGCGCAGGAGCTGGTGGCGGAAGTCGTACTGCTTGTTGTCCCGGACCGGGTCGAGCACGTCGTGGTCGACGAGCTCCTGGATCGGATCGTCGAGCGACTCCACGGGCAGGTTCATGATCCCGGCCAGAACGCTCGGAACGAACGACCGGCCCAGGACCGCCCCGGCGCGGGCGACGGCCTGGGCGTCCGGCGACAGGCGGCGGATCCGCGTCAGCGTGGCGTCCTCGAGGGTCTCGGGCACGGCCGCGTCGCGCACCGCTCCGCTGTCGACGAGGCGCTCCCGGCCGAGCGCGCTCAGCAGCTCCTCGACGTGGAGCGGCACGCCGTCGGTGCGTGCGTAGACCGCGTCGACCACCTCGCGCGGTGCGGGCAGGCCGTTGGCGAGGATCAGCGTCGTCATCAGGGCCGTGTCGTCGCGGCTGAGGCGGCTCAGGCGGACTTCCTCGGCGATCCGCTGGGTGACGAGGCGGGACCGCCACTCGCGGAGGCTCGGCGTGTTGAGCGCCTCGTTGCTCCGGTACGCCCCCACGAGGAACAGGGGAACGTCGCGCGTCTGGCGGGCGAGGTCCGTCAGCGTCTCGAGGCTCAGATCGTCCGCCCACTGGAGGTCCTCGAACAGCAGGGCCGTCGGGACGGTGGACCCGCCGAGGAGGTCGACGATCTCCATCACCATGTCGCGCCGTCGGGCGACCTGAGCGCTCAGGCGCCCTTCGGTCAGCTCGAGGAGGTCACGGCCCATCGAGCCGAACGCGGGATCGCGGCGCATCGAGCGGGCCAGGTCGAGGAGCGAGGCGGCAAGGACGTCGCGGTCCTGTGGCGCCAGGTCCGACCCGGCGACCCGGAATCCACGCTCCGTCGCGAGCTGCCGGATGGCCGCCAGCAGGCGGGTCTTGCCGATCCCGGCCTCGCCCGACAGGAGCAGGAGCTGCCCGTGGCCGGCCCGGACCTCGTCGAGCCGTCGCTCCGCGACGGCGATCAGGTCGTCGCGGCCGACGATGACCGGCGACAGGAGCGATTCCGTCTGTGACATGGCCGCAGTCTACGAGCCCGGACGGGCCGTCTCATCGGTCCTTCGACCGATGCGGTCCCGTGGCTAGTCGGCGCGAGCCAGAGCCACCGCTTCCGTCTGCGACAGGCGCTGCCCCGCGTCCCAGGCGGAGTCGAACGCGGCCGGCTCCAGCTCGGCCTGGGCCCGCTGGAGCATCGTCTCGTGCTCGGGCTGCTCGTCGAACGCACGTGGTTGGCTCGACGCGTCGCGGATCGCCTGCGCCGCGGCGATGAGCCGGACCGCCCGCTCGACGTTCCCGAGCTCCATCGCCATGTACCCGAAGTTCTCGAGCTGGCTGGCGACCGCCCCGCGATGGCCCAGGTGGACCCAGCCCCCGATCGTGTCCCGGTAGATCGCCGCCGCCTCCGCGAACCGACGGCCGCGCCGGAGCGCGTGACCCAGATCGCTCCGAGCCGCCAGGGCGAGCTGCTCGTCCCCGATCTCGGTGAACCGGGCGATCGCGGCCGTGAACCGTTCCGCGGCCGCGTCCGTCTCGCCGAGCTGGCCGAAGAGCCGGCCGTGGGCCATCGCGACCGCACCCAGGACGAACGGGTTCGCCGCGGCTGCCGCAGCCGCCTCGGCCTGGCCGACCAGGACCCGTCCGCCGTCGACGTCCGTGGTGGCCAGGGACGCGCCGGCAAATCCGGCGGCCATGGCGAGCATCCACCAGGTGCCGTGCTCGCCGGCAAGCGTGACGCCTTCCTGGAAGAGAGCCACCAGGTCCGGCCGGCCGCCCGTGAACGTCGCCGCGACCGCCAGCCCGCCGAGCGCGGCGAGCCGGGCCTGGACGTCGCCGCTCGCCTCCGCCAGCGAGACCGCGTCGTTCGCCCAGCCCAGCGCCGTCTGGGCACGACCGCCCATCGCCCACATCCGGGCGGCCTCGCCGAGGAGCAGGGCCGCCTGCGCCTGTTCGCCGGCGACCGGCGCCGGACGTCCGAGCGTCTGCCTCCGGGCGATCTCGATCGCGGCGAGCAGTCGGGCATCGCTGTCGGCCGATGGGACGCGCACCGCCCAGTACGCGAGCAATGCGGTCGCCATCCGGACGGCTTCCCATGGCATCGACTCGAGGCCCCACTCGAGCGCCGCGTCGAGGTTCTCGACGTCCGAGTCCATCCGGTCGAGCCAGTCGACCATGCCCGCTCCGCGGAGCTCCGGCTCGGCCATCGCGACGAGCGCGGCGAACGCCCGGAAATGGCGATCCGCGAGCCCCTGGACCTCGCCCGCCTCGATCAGCTTCTCGCGGGCGTACTGGCGGATCGTCTCGAGCATCCGATAGCGCGTCGTCGCCCCCCGATCGACGATCACCAGGCTCCGATCGATGAGTCGGGTGAGGCGATCCTGCAGCTCGATCTCGTCGAGCGGCTCGTCCCCGTCGCCGACGATCCGGGCGGCCCGCCCGATGGTCCAGCCGCCGGCGAAGATCGACAGCCGGCGCAGCAGGATCCGGTCATCCTCGGTCAGGAGGTCCCAGCTCCAATCGATCAGGGCGTGCAGGGTCTGCTGGCGCGGCACCGCGGTTCGCCGGCCGCCCGCCAGGAGCCGGAACCGATCGCCCAGCCGCTTCGCGATCTCGTCGGGCGACATCACCGAGACGCGGGCCGCGGCCAGCTCGATCGCGAGCGGAATCCCGTCGAGCCGACGGCAGATCTCGGACACCGACGACACGTTCGTGTCCGCCAGGGCGAACTCGGGATCGACCGTGGTCGCCCGATCGAGGAACAGGCGGACGGCTTCGGTCCCGGCCGCGGCGGTCACGTCGTCGGCGGCGGGATCGTCGGGATGCCGAGCCGCCGGCGCCGGGCACGACAGGGACCGCAGCTGGTAGACGGCCTCGCCGGCAACCGCCAGGGCCTCGCGGCTCGTCGCGAGGACCCGGAGCCCGGGGGCGGCCGAGAGCAGCCGCTCGGCGATCTCGGCCACGGTCTCGACGAGGTGTTCCGCGTTGTCGAGGAGGAGGAGGACCTCCTTGTCCGCGAGGAACGCGAGCACGGTCGACAGCGCGGGCTGGCCCGGGACCTCCGGCGCGCCGAGGGCCCGCGCGATCTCGGACGCGACCTGGGCGGGATCGGCCAGGGGCGCCAGCTCGGCGAGCCACGTGCCGTCCGCATAGCGCTCCGCCAGGCGGCCGGCGGCCTCGAGCATCAGCCGGGTCTTGCCCGTGCCGCCCGTCCCGATCAGCGTGACGAGGCGGTGGCGCGCGACGAGGGCCTGAACCTCGGCCAGCTCTCGTTCGCGACCGATGAACGAGGTCAGCTGGACCGGCAGGTTGGTCCGTCCGGTGCTCAGCGACCGGAGCGGCGGGAAATCCAGCGGCAGGTCGGCCACGGAGACCTGGAACACCTGTTCCGGACGATCCAGGTCGCGGAGCCGGTGCGATCCCAGGTCGACGAGCGAGGTCGCGCCGCCCAGCCGCTCGGCGACGAGCGCCGCGGTCATCGACGAGACGAGGATCTGGCCGCCGTGGCCGATCGCGAGGATCCTGGCCGACCGGTTGAGGACCGGGCCGAAGTAGTCGCCGTCGCGCGTCTCCGCCGTCCCGGAGTGGATCGCCATCCGGACGCGGAGCGGTCCTGTCTCGCCCCAGGTCGCGTCGCGCAGCGCCCGTTGGCCGTCCAGCGCGGCGGCGATCGCAACGGTCGGATCGCCGAAGACCGCAAGAAGGCCGTCGCCGGTCGTCTTGATGACCGTCCCACCGTGGCCCTCGACCGCGGCCCGGAGGAGCGCATCGTGGAGGGCCAGGGCGCCGGCCATCGCCGCGGCCTGCTCCTCCCACAGGCGCGTGCTGCCCTCGATGTCGGTGATCAGGAACGACGACAGGGCGACCGGTGGGGCCGGTGCGGCCGCCGGGCCCGCCAGAGCCGCGACCGATCCGAACGGGGATGCGCCCGCCGCCGTCGCGAGAGGCGGATCGACCATGGGCTCAGGCGGCCGGTGCGTGGTGGCGCTCGACGAACCGGCCGATCCGGCCGAGCGCGTCCTCGAGCTGCTCGTAGCTCGTCGCGTAGCAGGCGCGGACGTGGCCCTCGCCGCTCGGCCCGAAGGCCGAGCCCGGGATCACCGCGACCCGCTCCTCCTGGAGCAGCGCCTGGGCGAACGCCTCCGAGCTCAGGCCGGTCGCGCCCGTCACCTCCGGGAAGGCGTAGAACGCGCCGCGCGGCTCGAACGTCCGGAGGCCGATCGCGTTCAAGCCGTCGACGACGAGCCGGCGCCGCCGATCGTATTCGGCGAGCATCGCCGCGACGTCGGCCTCGGCACCGAGGAGCGCCTCGAGCGCGGCGTCCTGGGCGGTCGTGGGCGCCGACATGATCCCGTACTGGTGGACCTTGACGATCCCCTCGAGGATCGGCGCCGGCGCGGCCAGATAGCCGACCCGCCAGCCGGTCATCGCGTAGGCCTTCGAGAAGCCGCCCATCAGGACCGTCCGGTCCTTCATCCCCGGCAGGGCGCTGAACGCCCGGTGGCGGTACGAGCCGTAGGCCAGCCGGTCGTAGATCTCGTCGCTGTAGACGAGCAGGTCGTGGCGCTCCGCGATCCGGGCCAGCTCGTCCTGGACCTCGTCCGGCAGGACCGCACCGGTCGGATTGCAGGGGTAGCCCAGGAACAGGGCCTTCGTCCGTGGGGTGATCGCCGCCTCGACGGCCGCCGGATCGAGGGCGAAGTCGTCCTCGAGCCGGGTGCTGACGTGGCGGACGACCCCACCGGCGAACACGACCGCGGGCACGTACGCGACATACGACGGCTCGTGGAGGATCACCTCGTCGCCCGGGTCGCACGTCGCGCGGAGCGCCAGGTCCACGGCCTCCGACGCGCCGACCGTGATCAGGAGCTCGGTCGCGGGGTCGTAGCGGACGCCGTACCGTCGCTCGAGGTGGGCGGCGAGCGCCTCGCGCAGCTGGCTCGTGCCGTAGTTCGAGGTGTAGTGGGTCCGCCCGGCGTGGAGCGACCGGACACCGGCCGCGACGATTCGCTCGGGCGTGTCGAAGTCCGGCTCCCCCACCCCGAGCGAGATGACGTCGTCCATCGTGGCGAGGATGTCGAAGAACCGCCGGATGCCGGAGGGCGGCACGGCCCGGACGCGTTCGGCGAGCGCCCGCTCCGCGAGCGCTGGTTTCGCCGAGAGGGGCTCGGACACGCTCATCCGCGGAATGCCTCAGGGTCGGCTGCGATCCAGGCCGCCCGCGAGCCATCGGCGTTCGGGACATTCCGGACCGGCTTCGGATCGCTCACTCGGTGACCTCCGGTCGGTGCTCCGTCGGGAGCCGGCGTCGCATCGGCCACGACAGCGTACCGTGCCCCGTTCCGACCGGCGGCCCGGAGCGTCAGCGACCCGATCCGGCGAGGGCGCGCGCGCGGTCCGCCGGCGTGGGTTGCGCGGGATCGGTCGTCAACGCGATCTGGGCCGGCTCGAACGTCCGCCAATCGGCCCCCGCGCTGATCGCCTCGTAGGCGCGGGCGAGGCGGAGCAGCTCCAGCTCGGACCACGCCGGGCCGATCAGCTGCAGCCCGACCGGCATGCCTTCCGAGAGGCCGCACGGGATCGAGATCCCCGGCAGGCCGGCCATGTTGACGGGCAGGGTGCATGCGTCCGACAGGTACATCGCCACCGGGTCGGCCATCCGCGCCCCGAACGAGAAGGCCACGGTGGGCGACGTCGGCGCCACGAGGGCGTCGATCCCCGACTCGAACAGCACGTCGAAGTCGCGCTTGATCAGCGTCCGGACCTTCTGGGCCTTCACGTAGAACGCGTCGTAGTAGCCCGCGCTCAGCGCGTACGTCCCGAGCATCACCCGGCGCTTGACCTCCGCGCCGAAGCCGCGGCCGCGCGTGGCGAGATAGTTGCCCAGCACGTCGCCCTCGCCGAGGCGCGGACCGTAGCGGATCCCGTCGTAGCGGGCGAGGTTCGCCGACGCCTCGGCGGGCGCGACGATGTAATACGTCGCCAGGCCGTAGTCGGTGTGCGGGAGGCTGACCTCCTCGACCGTGGCACCGGCCCCTTCGAGGGCGGCGACGGCCTCCTCGATCCGGCGCCGGGCGTCCGGCTCCATGCCCGCGACGAAGTACTCGCGCGGCAGGCCGAGCCGCTTGCCGCGGAGCCCGGCCGCGGCCTCGTCGTCGCCGGCCGGCAGGTCCAGCAGGCCGTCCGGGACGGGAACCGGGGCCGAGGTCGAGTCGCGCTCGTCGCGGCCCGAGACGGCGTGGAGCAGCGCGGCGGCGTCGCGGACGTCCCGGGCGAACGGCCCGATCTGGTCGAGGGAGCTCGCGAACGCCACGATCCCGTAGCGCGACACGCGGCCGTAGGTCGGCTTCATCCCGACGATCCCGCACAGGGCGGCCGGCTGGCGGATCGAGCCGCCGGTGTCCGTCCCGAGCGACAGCGGCGCGTGGTAGGCGGACACGACCACGGCCGAGCCGCCGCTGGACCCGCCCGGGACGGTGTCGAGGTCCCACGGATTCGAGACGGGGCCGTACGCGCTGTGCTCGTTCGAGGAGCCCATCGCGAACTCGTCCATGTTCGTCTTGCCGAGGATCACCGCGCCCGCGGCGCGGAGCCGCTCCACGATGTGGGCGTCGTACGGCGCGACGTAGCCTTCGAGGATCCGCGAGCCCGCGGTGCATTGGCCGCCCTTCAGGGAGATCAGGTCCTTCAGCGCGACCGGCACGCCGAGGAGCGGGTGCTCGGCGGCGGAAGCGCCCGTCGCGCGTGCGGCGGCGAGGCGCGCGTCGGCGGCGTCGGCCTCGGCGAGTGCCCGGTCGCGGTCGATCGTCAGCCAGGCGTTCAGGGTGCGATTGCCGGCCTCGGCGGCGTCGAGGTGGGCCGTCGTCAGCTCACGCGACGAGAGCGCGCCGGCCCGCAGGCCGTCGGTCATCTCGTGGGCGAGGAGGCGCGTGAGGTCGGTCATCGGATCGCCGCCGGCTGGACGGGCTCGGTCATTCGCCGCCGAGGATCGCCGGGACGACGACGTAGCCGCCCGCCGCGTCGGCGGCGTTCCCGAGGACGGCGTCGACCGACAGGGACGGCGTCACGACGTCCTCGCGCAGGATGTTCTCCAGCTCGATCGTCTGGGCCGTCGGCGGGATCGCCTCGGTGTCGAGCTCGGCGAGCTTGTCGTACTGGTCGAGGATGTGGTTCAGCTGCCCCTGCAGGAGGCCGATCTCGGCGTCCGTCAGGCCGAGACGGGCGAGGTGGGCGACGTGCTCGACGTCGCCGCGGGACAGCTCGGGCATGGCCGCGATGATATCCGACAGGCCCCCGGCCACCGGCTATCGGCCCCCGGCCTTGGTAGGCTCGGAGCGGCGGCGCGCCCGCGCAAGGCGGAAACCGCTCGCCGTGCTCCGGACGATCTGCACCGATGACCGTTGTCGCCGCCACGATCCGCCCGATGGTCGCCACCGACGTCGCCCGCGCGGCGGACGTGATCCGCCGCCACGACTTCGGCGAGCGCGAGCAGTTCCTCGCGTGGGCGATCGACCAGCCGACGATCCGCAGCTTCGTCGCGGTCGAGCACGACGGCGCGATCGTGGGGACCGGCGTCGCGTCGGCCCACGGACCGGTCGGCTGGGTCGGGGTGATCTTCGTCACCCCGGAGCGGCGAGGATCCGGCCTCGGATCGCGGATCACGCGGACGGTCGTCGACGAGCTGGAGCGGCGCGGCTGCCGGTCGCAGGTGCTGATCGCGTCACCGGCGGGCCGCCCGATCTACGAGCGGCTCGGGTTCGCGGAGGTCGAGCGCCAGGTCCGCTTCTCCGCCGACGGCCTGGACGATCCGGGCGCTCCGGATCCGTCGATCCGCTCGGTTGCCCCAACGGACGTGGAGGACGTGCTCGCCCTCGACCGAGCGGCGACGGGCGAGGATCGCTCGCCCGTGCTCCGGTCGCTCCTCGCCTCGGAGGAGACGTGGGTCATCCGTGACGCCGGGGACCGAGCGAGTGGCTACTTCCTGCGTCCACCGTGGCGCGGCGGCGCCGTGATCGCCGCCGACCCGGCCGACGCGTTGCGACTGCTGGACCTCCGGCGCCGGGTCACGCCGCCGGGCGGGCACGCCGGCGCCGGGGTGCTTGCCTCGAACGAGGCGGGCCGCACGGCCCTCCGGGCGGCCGGCTGGATCGAGGAGCTGGGGAGCGTCCGGATGGTCCGGGGTGAGCGGCCCGCCTGGCAGCCGAGCTGGATCTACGGCCAGCTGAACGGGGCGCTCGGCTAGGCGGCGCCCCGGCTGACGGCGGTCAGGTCCATCCTCCGCTCGACCCCGGGGTTGGGCAGGTCGCGGACGCGATCGCCGTCCGCGCCGGACGGCGTGGGGCCGTCCGCTCCGCGGAGCCGGGGTTGATCGCCCAGGCGTCCGCCTCTCCAGCCGACGGACTCAGGCCGGCCCGATCATCTGCCAGAACGCGTCCTTGAGGCGCACCTCGGCCGCCCGGCGGACGATCGGCTCATACAGCTCGAGCACGCTCGCACCCACGGCCTCGATCGTCTCCACGCGCGGCCCGGCCAGGAGCGTCGCGGTCACCCGCGCCCCGCGGCCGGACTCGGGCACGTCCAGCTCGATGTCGCCCACGACGATCCCCACCCCGAGCACCTGGGCCAGATCCTCGGCCAGCCGCTCCGCGAACCGCATCTCGGCGTCGTTCATCTACCTCTCTCCCGCGAGCAGCCGCCGGAACCCGACCGCGTCGAGGATCGGGATCTCGAGCTCCTCGGCCTTCGCCAGCTTCGACCCGGCGCCCGGGCCGGCCACCACGTAGTCGGTCTTCTTCGAGACGGAGCCCGCGGTCTTGCCGCCGGCGTCGCGGACCGCACCCTCGGCCTCCTCGCGGGAGAAACCCTCGATCGTGCCCGTGACGACGACCGTCATGCCCGCGAGCGGACCCGTCGGGACCGGTTCGCCGGCGGCACGGGGGGCGGGGAGCTCCGGCACCACGCCTGCGGCATCGAGGTCCGCGAGCACGCCCTCCCCCGCCCCGCCCGGCCCGAACCAGGTGGCAAGGGCCGTGGAGACCGTCGGGCCGACCCCGGGAACCTCGGCGAACCGCTGGGGCGAGTCGGTGGCGATGACCCGCAGGCGCTCGCCGGCCGCGGTCAGCCAGCCGGCGCCGGCCTCGTGCTCGACCTCGGCCACGAGCCACGGTGCCAGCTCGATCGCCGTCGTCCAGCCGACCTGCGGGATCCCGAGCGAGGCGATGACCCGCTCCAATGGACGCCGGCGCGCCTTCTGGATGTTCGCGTGGAGGCTCTCGGCGGACTTCCGGGCGAAACGCTCGAGCCCTTCGAGGTCCTCCACCGACAACCGGAAGAAGTCGCCGCGCTGCTTGACGAGACCGGTCTGGAGGAGCTGCTCGAGGGTCTTCCAGCCGGCTCCCTCGATGTCCATCCCGCCCACGAAGTTGCCGAACTCCTGGCTGACCCGGGCCGGGCAGGCCGTGTTCGGGCAGTAATGGCGGACGGCGCCCTCGTCGCGGACGATGCCCGTGTCACAGACCGGGCAACGCCCGGGCATGTCCCACTCGCGCTCGTCGCCCGTGCGCTGCTCGACGATCGGCCGGACGACCTCGGGGATCACGTCGCCGGCCTTCTGGAGGACGACGTGGTCCCCGATCCGGATGTCCTTGCGGCGGACCTCGTCGAGGTTGTGGAGCGTGGCCCGGGCGACGGTCGAGCCCGCGACCTTGGCCGGCCTCAGATGGGCGACGGGGGTGAGCGTGCCGGTCCGCCCGACGTACGCGACGATGTTCTCGACGACGGTCTCGACCTGCTCGGGAGGGAACTTGTAGGCGATCGCCCAGCGCGGCGCCCGGCTGACGATCCCGAGCCGGGCCTGGTGGTCCAACCGGTCGACCTTCACGACGACGCCATCGGTCTCGTACGGGAGCCCGTGGCGCTCGTCGCGCCAGGCCTCCGTGAAGGCGATGACGCCGTCGATGTCGAGGCCGGCCGCGCGATTCGGGTTCACGGCGAAGCCGAGGTCCTCGAGGCGGGCGAGAGCGGCCGATTGGCTGCTGACGCCGGGCCCGGCGGAGCCGACGGCTCCACCCTCCGCCGCGCCGTTCGAGGGGGTCTGGCCATCGTCCTCGAGCAGCTGGTAGGTCCAGGTGCTCAGCTGGCGGCTGGCCGTCACAGCCGGATCCTTCTGGCGGAGTGAGCCCGCGCCGCTGTTGCGGGGGTTCGCGTAGAGCGCGAGTCCGGCCTCCTCGCGCTCCGCGTTGATCCGGGCGAACTCGGTCTTGGGCATGTAGACCTCGCCGCGGGCGTCGAGGCTGGCCGCCTCCTTCAACCGGGCGGGGACGGTGGCGATCGTGCGCAGGTTCGCCGTGACATCCTCGCCGGCGGTCCCATCGCCGCGGGTCGCGCCCTGGACGAACCGGCCGCGCTCGTAGCGGAGGGTGATCGCCAGGCCGTCGATCTTCAGCTCGGTGACGTAGGTCAGGTCCGGAGCGGGCTCCGGAGCCGCCGGCAGGCCCAGCCCCTTGCGGACGCGGGCGTCGAACGCCCGCAGCTCGTCGTGCGAGAACGCGTTCGACAGCGACAGCATGGGCCGGCGGTGGCGGACCTCGTCGAAGGTCCCGGCCAGCTGGGCACCGACGCGCTGGGTCGGCGAGTCCGGCGTGACGAGCGCCGGCCAGGCCGCCTCGAGCGCCACGAGGCGCCGGAAGCGCTGGTCGTACTCGGCGTCGGTCAGAGCCGGCGCGTCGGCCTCGTAGTAGGCCCGGTTGGCGGCCTCGATCTCGGCAGCGAGCTCGGCGTGGCGCGCCGTGGCTGCCGGCTCGTCGAGCGCCGCCGCCTCCTCGATCAGGGCCGGATCGACGGGCAGTCCGTCCAGCCCGAGGGCGCTCGGCTCGGTCTCGGTCGTCATCGTCTGACAGGATACGAAAGTCCGGCGCTCGGCCGGCTCGCGCGGATCGCGCGGAAGGGGTTTGTGTTAGCGTTCGACAAATCACCCAGGCGCAGCGAGCGGGAGGCCGGCGACCCGCAGCGCCAGAGCGGAGGGCAGGACGGATGGGCGACGCATTCTTCCCGGACGTGACGGGGCGCATCCCCTTCGGCGGCCTCGACGCGACGGATCCCCTCGCCTTCCGCGTCTACGAGCCCGAGCGGCTGGTCCTGGGCAAGACGATGGCCGATCACCTCCGGATCGGCGTCTGCCTGTGGCACTCGTTCGCCTGGGACGGCCGCGACATGTTCGGCGTCGGCACGCTCGACCGGCCGTGGCTGGATCCGGCGGCCGACCCGATGCCGGCGGCCCGCCAGAAGATGGCGGTGGCGTTCGAGTTCATCGAGAAGCTCGGGATGCCGTACTACTGCTTCCACGACCGGGACGTCGCGCCCGAAGGCGGGTCGTTCGCCGAGTTCCGCGACAATCTCGACGCGCTGACGGACGACGCTTTGGGCTACCAGGAGCGGACGGGGGCCACCCTCCTGTGGGGCACCGCGAACCTGTTCACGCATCCCCGCTACCAGGCTGGCGCGGCCACGAACCCCGATCCCGAGGTCTTCGCCTACGCGGCGGCCCAGGTCAAGCACATGCTCGAGGTCACCCAGCGGCTGGGCGGCACGAACTACGTGCTGTGGGGCGGCCGCGAGGGCTACGACACGCTCCTGAACACGGACCTGCGGCGCGAGGCGGACCAGCTCGCCCGCTTCCTGCACCTCGTCGCCGAGCACAAGCACAAGATCGGCTTCGAGGGCACGCTCCTGATCGAGCCGAAGCCGATGGAGCCCACGAAGCACCAGTACGACTACGACTCGGCCACGATCCACGGATTCCTCGTCCGCGCCGGCCTCGCGGACCAGTACAAGCTGAACATCGAGGCGAACCACGCGACGTTGTCGGGGCACTCGTTCCACCACGAGGTGGCGTACGCGGTGGCCAACGGCATCCTCGGATCGATCGACGCGAACCGCGGCGACCCGCAGAACGGCTGGGACACCGATCAGTTCCCGAACTCGGTCGAGGACCTGGCGCTGCCGATCTACGAGATCCTCAAGGGCGGCGGCCTGACGACCGGCGGCTTCAACTTCGACGCGAAGCTCCGTCGCCAGAGCACGAGCCGCCTGGACCTGTTCCATGCCCACGTCGGCGGGATCGACACGCTCGCTCGTGCCTTGCTGGTGGCCGCCGATCTCCTCGAGCGCGAGACGCTCTCCGGACCCCTGGCGGCGCGCTACGCGGGCTGGGACGGTGCGCTCGGTCGGGCGATCCTCGGCGGCGACGAGTCGCTCGCGAGCCTCGAAGCGAAGGTCGCGTCGGGCGCGATCGACCCGCGGCCCGTGTCGGGACGGCAGGAGGAGCTCGAGAACGCCGTGAACCGGGTGCTCTGGACCGCAGGTCGCTGACCGCGGCGGCCCGGCCAGTGCGGTACGTCCTCGGGATCGACACCTCGACGACCGCGACGAAGGCCGTCCTGGTCCGCGACGACGGCACGGTCGCGGGAATCGGGTCGTCGGCGTACTCCTTCGACGTCCCGCGACCGCTCTGGAGCGAGCAGGACCCGGAGCTGTGGTGGCAGGGCACGGTCGAGGCGATCCGGTCCGTCCTCACGCTGAGCGACGCCCGCGGCGAGGAGATCGTCGCGATCGGGCTGACCGGCCAGATGCACGGGCTCGTCCTGCTCGACGCGTCCGATCGGGTGCTGCGGCCGGCGATCCTCTGGAACGACCAACGGACGGCGGCCGAGTGCGATGCGATCCGCGCGGCCGTTGGTCCGGAACGGCTGATCGCCCTCACCGGGAACGACGCCCTCACCGGCTTCACGGCCCCGAAGCTCGTCTGGGTTCGCGACCACGAGCCGGAGCTCTGGGCACGGGCGGCACGTGTCCTCCTGCCGAAGGACTTCGTCCGACTGCGCCTGACCGGGGACCACGCAATGGACAAGGCCGATGGCGCGGGGACGATCCTGTTCGATCTCGCGGCGCGGGACTGGTCGAGCGAGGTCGTCGATGCGCTCGGGATCCCGCGGGCGTGGCTCCCGCCGACGTTCGAGGGACCGAGCGTCACCGGTGTCGTGTCGGCGGCCGCCGCCGCGGCTACCGGACTTCGAGCCGGCTCGCCCGTGGTCGCGGGCGGCGGCGACCAGGCGGCGAACGCGGTGGGGGTGGGCGTCGTGGATCCCGGAACGGTGGCGCTGTCCCTGGGAACATCCGGCGTCGTCTTCGCGGCGACCGACGCACCGATCGTCGAGCCGCGCGGTCGCGTCCACGCCTTCTGCCACGCCGTGCCGGATCGCTGGCACCTGATGTCGGTGATGCTGTCGGCGGCGGGCTCGTTCCGCTGGTTCCGCGACACGCTCGCGCCCGGCGAGGACTTCGGCGCGCTGGCCGAATCGGCCGGCAGCGTCGCGGCCGGAAGCGACGGCCTCTGGTTCCTGCCCTACCTCACCGGCGAGCGGTCGCCGCATCCGGATCCCCTCGCCCGTGGAGCGTTCGTCGGGCTCACGGTCAGCCACGAGCGCCGCCACCTGGCGCGGTCGGTGCTGGAGGGCGTCGCGTACGGCCTGCGCGATGGGCTGGATCTCATGACCGGGGCCGGGATGCCGGCGCCCAGCACGATCCGGGCCTCCGGCGGCGGGATCGCCAGCCCGGTCTGGCGCCAGATCCTCGCCGACGTCCTCGAGGCGGAGATCGTCACCGTCGCCACGACCGAGGGCGCGGCGTTCGGCGCGGCGGTCCTGGGCGCGGTGGGCGCCGGCTGGTTCGGCCGCGTCGCCGACGCGACGTCGGTATGGGTCTCCACGACGCTCGCGGCCACGCCCGGCCCGGATGCCGCCGCGTATCGCGACGGGCACGCCAGGTACCGCGACCTCTACCCCGCGCTCGCCCCGACATTCCACGCCACCCTGAGCTGACGCGTCCGGCGCGTCATCGCCCGGACGCCGCGCGAGGCCGTGCGTACCGGCGGCGTCCGGCCAGCGCGTTCGTGATGCGCCCGACGCGGCGCGCGCGTCGGGCGCGCGAGACGGACCGGCCGGCCTCGCCCGGACGTCCCGCGCCGAGATGACGCGGCGCGCGCGTGGTCGGACGCTGCGCGCGCCGAGATGACGCGGCGCGCGCGAGACGGACCGACCGGCCTCGCCCGGACCTTCCGCGCCCCGAGATGAGTTGGTGCGCGCGTGGCGGACCTTCCGCGCGCCGAGATGACGCGGCGCGCGCGTCATCCTGCGCATGAGCCCACGGGGCCGAACCCGGCGCTGACGCCGGACGAGTGCGCTCGTGACCGCCCTGACGCGCGAGCCGCGTCAGACCAGGGCGCTGGGCGGCCGCGGCGACGGACGGGTCATCACGTGACCCACCTGCCCCATGAACATGCACCGGTCGCGAGCGATCGTCGTCGACCCGGGCGCGGTCGTCCGCGAATGGGTCAGCTGGTGACCCGGCGGAGCCTCAACCGCGAAGCTCGAGCTCCTCGCGGTCCTGCGCGGTGACGTCGCCCGGCTTCTTGCCCAAGATGATCATCCCGAGGATGTCGTCCGTGTCGACCTCGTGCTTGTTCACCGTGTCGACGATCCGACCGTGGTACATCACGCTGACCCGATCGGCCAGGTCGTACACGTCGTGGATGTCGTGGCTGATCAGGAAGATCCCGATGCCCTCGTTCTTCAGCTGCCGGACGAGGTTCCGGACCTGCGCGGTCTCGGCCGGACCGAGCGCCGCGGTGGGCTCGTCCATGATCAGGATCTTCGCGTTGAAATAGACGGCCCGGGCGATCGCCACGGCCTGGCGCTGGCCGCCGGACAGCGACATCACGGGCATGTTGAACCGCTGGAAGTTCGGGTTCAGGCGGCCCATGACCTTCCGGGTCGCGTCTTCCATGCGATCGTCGTCGAGGTTGCCGAGGCGACTCGTCAGCTCGCGCCCCAGGAACAGGTTGGCCGGCGCATCGAGGTTGTCGGCCAGCGCCAGCGTCTGGTAGATCGTCTCGATCCCGTGCGCCTTGGCGTCACGCGGGTTGGAGATCTCCACCGGCGTGCCATTGATCAGGATCTCGCCGGTGTCGGCTCGCTGAGCGCCCGCGAGCACCTTGGTGAGCGTCGACTTGCCCGCGCCGTTGCCACCGACTAGCCCGACCACCTCGCCCGGACGCAAGTCGATCGACACGTCGCGGACGGCGTGGACGCCGCCGAAGGCGACATTGATGTTGCGCAGCTCGACGAGCGGCGCGGTGGTCGTGGTCGTCATGGCCGCTGCCTCCGCCGTCATCGCGATCGCCGCCGGGCCCACTGGTCGACGCCCACGACGGCAACGAGGACGATGGCCAGGACCATGTTGATCTGGGGCGAGTTGAACTGGAGGAAGCTCAGCCCGTACTGGAGCGACTGCATGACGAGCGCGCCCAGAATGGCGCCGGGGATCGATCCCACGCCGCCCGCGAAGAGCGTTCCTCCGATCACCGCGGCGGCGATCACGTACAGCTCATAGCCCGTTCCCAGGTCGAGCGTTCCGCCGTTCAGGCGGGCCGAAGCGATCGCACCGCTGATCGCGCACAGGATCCCCATCACGATGAAGATCTTCATGACGGTCCAGCGCGTGTTGATGCCCGCCAGCTCCGCGGCCTGCGGGTTCCCGCCGTAGGCGTAGATGTCGCGTCCGAAGCGGCGACGGGTCGAGATGAACGTCATGACGATCGTGACCCCGATCAGGATCAGGAGCGGGAAGGGGATCCCGGCCTGGATCTGGAGGCCGCCGGGCGGCTCGACGATGCCGTGCTTCGCCGCGTACTGCGTGGCCAGACCGGCCGGCCACAGGTAGCTGTTCGCCGTGAAGACGGCGCCGAGCACGACGGCGATCGCGATCGCCCCGACGAGGACCTCGGCCCACATCGGGCGGACCGGGAAGCCGAACCGGTGGCGCTGGCGTCGGGCATTGACGAGGAGGTACACCGCGGCGACGCACACGATGATCCCGAAGACCCAGCTGAGCGGCCCGCCCAGGGAGCCCTCCGGTCCACCGCCCAGGAGCACGAAGGTCGGGTCGTCGGGCGCGACCGTCGTCCCGCCGCTGAGCTGCCAGGTGAGTCCGCGGAACAGGAACAGCCCACCCAGCGTGACCACGAACGAGGGGATCTCCAGGTACGCGATCAGGAAGCCCTGGAGCGCGCCGATCGCGATTCCGACGAGCACGCCGACCGCGAGCGCGATGATCCAGACGAGGGGGTGGTTGGTGGGGAACCCGATCGTCTCGGGCAGGAAGTGGGCCATGAACTCGGCATAGACCATCCCGATGAACCCGACGACGGATCCGACCGACAGGTCGATGTTGCGCGACACGATCACGAGGACCATCCCGGTCGCGAGGATCGCGGTGCCCGCGGTCTGGACCGAGAAGGTCAGGAAGCTGACCGGAGAGATGATGTCGGGCTTGGCGAACCAGAGGCCGAGCCAGATCGCGATCAGAGCGACGACCATGCCGAACTGGCGAAGGTCGATCTCGGTGACCCGGATCAGGTCGATGAGGCTCGACCCACCGCGGCCCGCGAGTGGATTCCGGGCCGTCCCAGCCACATCTGTCATGACCGCCTACTCCTCACTGGGTCGACTTCCGATGCGGGCCGAATCGAGAACGACCTGCTCCGCGGGGTCCGCGGAGCAGGTCGTAGCGTTGACCGATCGAGGGTTGGTCAGCAGCCGGACACGGATCCGGCAGTGACGCCGGCGCAGACCGCGTCCTTCGTCGCCCATCCCGCGTCGATGACGTCCTTCACGTTGTCCTTCGTGATCGGCGTCGGGGTGAGGATGATCGACTGGACCGTCTTGCCGCCCGGGGTCTGGAACGGGGTCGCGGTGAGGCTCGCCGGAGCGGCGGCCGACGGAAGGTCGCTCGGGGCCTTGATCGCGTTCAGCGCGGTCTTGGCACAGAGCTGCACGGCCACGTTCCCGGCGGTCTCGCCGAGGGCGAACGCGTTCTTCCAGACGGACACGGTCTGCGTGCCGAGCGCGACGCGGTTCAGCGCGGCGGTGTCGCCGTCCTGACCGCTGACCGGGATCTTCAGGCCGACTGCGCTGAGGGCCTGGACGACACCGGTCGCCATGCTGTCGTTCTCGGAGAGGACCGCGTCGATCTTGTTCTGGTTCGCGTTGAGCGCGGCTTCCATGTTGTTCTTGGCGTTCGTGGTGTCCCAGTTGTCGGTGTTCTTCTCGAAGACCACCTTGATCCCGGCCGCGTTCGTCTCATTGAGCTTCGGGATCCCGGCGTCGGTCATGCCCGAGCGCAGGAAGGCCGAGTTCGGGTCGGTGTCCGCACCGAGGATCACGGCGTAGTTGCCCGTCGGAGCGACCTTCATCAGCGACTCCGCCATCAGCGTTCCGACCTTCTTGTTGTCGAACGTGATGTAGAAGGTGCTGTCGTCCTCGATCAGGCGGTCATAGGCGATGACCGGGATGCCCGCGGTCTTGGCCTTCGCGATGGCGGGCAGGATGCCCTTGTCGTCCTTCGCGAGGACGATCAGGACCTTGGCGCCCTGGTTGATCAGGCTGTCGATGTCCGTGAGCTGCTGCTCGGCCTTGTCGTTCGCGTCGGCGCGGATGTACGTCCCGCCGCCGGCCGCGATCGCCCTCTGCATGGCCGGCTCATCGGCCTTCTTCCAGCGTTCCTGGGAGTAGTTGTTCCAGGAGACGCCGACTGTGCAGCCGGTCGCCGTGGCGCCGGATCCACCAGCCCCGGTGCTGGGGCTGCTGCTGCACGCGCCCAGGACGACCATCGCCCCGGCGGCGAGTGCCACCAACCGTCGAGTGATCATGTGCTTCCACTCCTCCTCGTGAGTTCCCTCATCGCCAAGGTCGCTCGATCGGCGCTAGGCTACCACCCTCCTGACGGCCTGCTTGGGGGTTCGGGACACGTCGTCATCGGCCCGCCGGATCCACGCCGCAGGATCGGCGAGGACCGGTTCGAAGGCCAGCTCGGCCGCGCCGATCAGGGCGGCCTCCGCACCGAGGCTCCCGGCCACGACCCGGGCGAGGCGGCGCGACGCGGGAAGGGCCCGCCGATCCAGCTCCGCGTCGACGATCGCGGCGACATACGGGTGGATCCGCTCGAACAGCCCACCGAACACGACGAGCCGCGGGTTGAGGACGTTGACGAGACCGGCCAGGCCGATCCCGAGCCAGCGGCCGGTCTCCGCCAGGGCCGCCAGGGTGCGCTCGTCACCGGCGGCCGCGTCGCGGAGGAGCGAATCCATCTCGGCCCGGCCGTTCGTGGCGGCGTGGCCGGCGCGGCGCAGCAGGCGGAGTCCGCCCACCTCGGTCTCCCAGCAGCCGGTCGAGCCACACGAGCAGACGTCGCCATCCGGGTTGATCGGCATGTGGCCGACCTCGCCGCCGTAGCCGGCGACCCCGGTGAACGGCGCACCGTCGATCACGAGTCCGCCGCCGACGCCCACCTCTCCGGTCACGAACAGGACGTGATCGGCTCCGACGGCGACGCCACGCCGAGCCTCGGCCAACGCGCCCAGCTCGGCCTCGTTGGCGATGGTGACGGGCAGGTCGTCGCCCAGGACGCGGACCAGCTGGTCGCCGAGCGGTTGGTCGCTCCAGCCCAGGTTCGGAGCCCTGGAGACGAGCCCGTCCGCGCGGCGGACGACGCCGGCCACGGCGACACCGATGCCGATGAGGTGGTCGGGTGCCGCACGGCGAGCCCGGATCGTCGCCGCCAGCTCGGCCAGGTCGTCGACGATGGCGACGAGCGTCGAGTGGCCGCGGCGGCGATCCACGCGGACGTGCTCGAGGACGCGGCCGCCGAGCCCGATCAGTGCCGCGCCGAGCGAATCGACCTCGACGTCGAGGGCCAGCACGACGGCGCCCTCCGGGCGCGGGTAGACGAGCGGCGAGGGCCGGCCCGGCGTGCCCAGGCGCGTCGCCCGGCCCTCGGCCACGAGGCCACCGGCGACGAGCTCGCCGATCAGACCGCGGATCGCACTGCGTGTCAGGCCCGTGCTGGCGACGAGGCCCGAGCGCGAGGTGGGACCGCCCGCGTGGAGCTCGCGCAGGATCGCCCCGAGATTGGCGCGGCGGATCGTCTCGCTCCGCAGTCCGGGTTCGGTTCGAACGGAGGTCACGAGGGTTTGTGTTCCTCCTGCTCAAATGAACCGGCAGACTCTACCACGCAGCGCGTTGTAGATTGCCGTCCTGTCGCGTCGGCCGGCCGTCACGGCCCGTGCGCCCCAGCGACGAGGAGGGCCGGACCCTGGACGCAGCCACGACGACGACCGGACGGCGGCTCCGCTGGGGGATCCTGGGACCGGGGCGGATCGCGCCGCGGATCGTCCGGGCGCTGCACGGCAATCCACGCGGAGAGCTCGTCGCCGTCGCGGGTCGCGACCTCGCCCGGGCGACGGCGTTCGCCGAGCGCCACGGCGGCGTCGCGGTCCAGCCGACCTTCGAGGCGCTCCTCGACGATCCATCGATCGACGTCGTCTACATCGCCCTGCCGAACAGCCTCCACGCCCGATGGACCGTCGCCGCGCTCGACGCCGGCAAGCACGTCCTCTGCGAGAAGCCGCTGGCCATGACCGTCGAAGAGGTCGACGCGGTCATCGCGGCCACGGAGCGGAATCGGCGGCTCGCGGTCGAGGCGTTCATGTACCTCCATCATCCGCAGACCGCGCGCGCGCTCGAGCTCGTGCGGACCGGCGCGCTCGGCGACGTCCAGGTCGTGAATGCCGCCTTCTCCTTCTTCCTGACCCACCCCGGCGACCCGCGGGTCGATCCGGAGCTGGGCGGCGGCTCGCTGTGGGACGTGGGCTGCTACCCGGTGAGCGTCAGCCGGCGGATCGCGGGCGAGGAGCCGACGGCGGTGTCCGCCTACGCCCGTTTCGACGAGCGCGGCGTCGACCGGACCCTCGTGGGCCAGCTGCGCTTCCCGAGCGGGCTCCTGGCCCACTTCGAGAGCGGGTTCGGGGCCCCGGATCGAGAGCGGGTGGAGATCGTCGGCAGCGAGGCCACGCTCGTCGTCCATTCGCCGTTCCTCCCCGCACCCGACGGGCCCGAGCCGCGGCTGACGATCCTCCGGGACGGCCGTGAGGAGCCGGTCGAGGTCGCCTCGATCGATGCCTACCGGGCCGAAGTCGACGACCTCCAGGCGGCGATCCTGGACGGGACCCGGCCGCGCGTCGACCTGGCGTTCAGCCGTGGCGGGATCGCGACCCTCGTGGCCCTCGACCGAGCGGCCCGGGCCGCCGATCCGATCCTGGCGACCGCCGGCGGATGACCCGGCGCCGGCCCGGCGCGGTCGTCGCCGGAATCGCGGCGATCGCCGTCGTCGGCGCGACCGCCGGAGCGTGGCTCGCGGCAACCGGCTCGGGCCCGTTCGCGCCGAGCGGACCCACGACCCCGCGCTTCGTCGAGGAAACGGCCTCCGCCGGGATCGACCAGACCTACGACGGACCCCTCGCCTACTTCGCCGGCGGCGGCGCCGCGGTCCTCGACTGCAACGATGACGGCCGGCCCGACCTGTACGTCGCGGGCGGCACGAACCCGGCCGCGCTGTACACGAACGACTCGAGCGTCGGCGGCGCGCTCCGGTTCGAGCGGCTGGCGAGCTCGACGACCGATCTCACCGACGTGACCGGCGCCTACCCGCTCGACGTCGACGGGGACGGCGTCACCGACCTCGCCGTCCTGCGGATCGGCGGGAACGTCCTGCTCCGTGGGACCGGCGATTGCGGCTTCGAGCCCGCCAACGCAGCCCTCCGGCTCGACGGCGGCGACGCGCCCACGATGGCATTCGCGGCGACCTGGGAGGGCTCGAACGCGCTCCCGACCCTCGCCTTCGGCAACTACGTGAACCCGGCCGGAACCGGTCCGGCGGACAAATGCGTGGACGACGTGCTCGTCCGGCCCGCCGGTGCCGGATCGGCTGCCGGCTACGCCGCTCCCCTTCCCCTGCATCCGAGCTGGTGCACGCTGTCGCTCCTGTTCAGCGACTGGGACGGCTCGGGCCGGCGCGACCTGCGGGTCAGCAACGATCGCCACTACTACCTCGACGGCGAGGAGCAGCTGTGGCGGATCGAGCCCGGGGCCCCGCCCCGCCAGTACACCGCCGCCGACGGCTGGGTGACGGTCAACGTCGAGGGGATGGGGATCGCCAGCCAGGACCTCACGGGCGACGGCCTGCCGGAGGTCTTCCTGACGAGCCAGGGCTCGAACCGGCTCCAGACGCTGATCGACGGTTCCGGGACGCCGGCCTACCGGGACATCGGCCTCAGCCGGAACGTCAATGCCGAACGGCCGTTCACCGGCGGCGACACGCTGCCCTCCACGGCCTGGCACCCCGAGTTCGACGACGTCAACAACGACGGCTGGCTGGACCTGTTCATCTCGAAAGGCAACGTGAAGGCGCAGCCCGACTTCGCGCTGAAGGACCCGAGCAACCTCCTCCTCGGCCAGGCGGACGGGACGTTCGTGGAACGGGCCGATGCCGCCGGAATCCTGGACTTCGACCTGGGACGAGGGGCGGCGCTCGCGGACTTCAACCTGGACGGTCTCCAGGACCTCGTGGAGGTCCACCTCGCTTCGCCGGTCCGGATCTGGCGGAACGTCGGCGCCGGGACGGCGGCGGCGCCGGCGGCGCTCGGGGGCTGGCTCGGGATCCGGGTCACCGATCCGGCGAGCCCGAACCGCGACGCGATCGGCGGCTGGCTGGAGGTCCGGGCGGGCGAACGGACGATCCGGCGCGAGCTGACGATCGGCGGCGGCCACGGGAGCGGCCAGCTGGGCTGGCTCCATGCGGGCTTTGGCGCCGCGACGGACGCGCAGGTTCGCGTGACCTGGCCGGACGGTGAGACCGGACCCTGGATGGCGGCCGGCGGCGACCGATTCATCGAGCTGCGGCGCGGCGCACCCGATCCCATCGCCTGGCAGCCGCCCGCCCGATGAGCGACGATCCACGACGATGACGAGCCCACGTCTGGCGACGATCGGCCTGCCCCGCTTCGATGCGCCGCCGACGCGCCCGGAGCTGCCGGCCGAGCGTTACCCCGAGCGGATCGAGGCGCTCCGTCGGCGGCTCCGCGCTCGCGGCTACGACCGCGCCGTGGTCTGGGCCGATCGCGAGCACAGCGCCGGAATCTCGTTCCTGACCGGCTTCGATCCGCGCTTCGAGGAGGCGATCCTCGTCTTGGACGCGGCGGGCGAGGGCGATCCGGCGATCCTGGTCGGCAACGAGTGCTGGGGGATGGCCGGCGCGGCGCCCCTCGCGATGCGCCGCCACCTCCTCCAGGACCTGAGCCTGCCGAGCCAGCCGCGCGACCGATCTCGGCCGCTCGCCGAGATCCTCGCCGACGAGGGCATCGCCACGGGCGCGCGCGTCGCCGTGATCGGCTGGAAGACGTTCCGCGACCGCGCGACGTTCGAGGTTCCGGCCTACCTGGTCGAGGCACTCCGCGGGCTCGTGGGGCCGGCCGGGCGGGTCGAGAACGCCGCCGACATCCTGATCGACCCGGGCGATGGGCTGCGCGTGATCAACGACGCCGACCAGCTCGCCTGGTTCGAATGGGCGGCGACCCAGACGTCCGGCGGCGTCCTGCGCGTCCTCGAGGGCGTCCGTCCCGGGATGACCGAGCGCGAGGCGGTCCGGCTGCTCGAATGGGACGGGACGCCGCTGTCGTGCCATCTGATGCTGACCGCCGGCCCTCGCGCCAGCCTGGGACTGCTGAGCCCGGGCGACCGACCCATCGAGCGCGGCGACCGGTTCACGGTCGCGTTCGGCATCTGGGGCGCCCTGACCTGCCGGGCCGGCTTCGTCGTCGAGGACGGCAAGGAGCTGCCCGACGGGATCTCGGACTACGTCGAGCGGCTCGTCGGGCCGTACGTCGCCGCGATCGCCGAGTGGTACGGAGCCCTGCGAGTCGGGATCACGGGCGGTGTCCTCCACGAGATCGTCGCCCGCCGCCTCGGTGATCCGTTCTTCGGGATCTTCCTGAACGCGGGCCATCAGATCCATCTCGACGAGTGGGTCAACTCGCCGATCTGGGCCGGCTCGCCAGTCGTCCTCCGATCCGGGATGGCGTTCCAGGTCGACGTGATCCCGGCGACCGGCGGGCCGTACTTCACGACGAACATCGAGGATGGGATCGCGCTCGCCGACACGGCCCTCCGCGAGGAGCTGGCGGGCCGCCACCCGGCGATGTGGGCGCGGATCGAGGCGCGCCGGGCGTTCATGGCCGAGGCGCTCGGGATCGAGCTCCATCCCGACGTCCTGCCGTTCTCGAACCTGCCCGCCTACCTGCCGCCGTTTCTCCTCGCGCCGGACCGGGCGATGACGCTCCACCCGTCGTGAACGCCGGCCTCGAAGTCGTCCGGCTCGGCGACGACGACGTCTCGGTCGAGGTCCTGCCGGGCTTGGGCGCGCGCCTCCACCGGATCCGGGTCCGCGGAATCGACATCCTCCGCACGCCCACCGATCCGGCCGTCCATCGCACGGACGGCTGGTTCTGGGGCAGCTACCCGATGGCGCC
>DASSHB010000135.1:0-3525 GCA_035693125.1 Candidatus Limnocylindrales bacterium
GTACTCGTCCTCGTCCTCGAGCTCGAGATCGATGTCATACAGCTCGGCCAGGGCGTCCACGTCGGCCCGGCCGTCGATCCGGGCCTGCCCCTCGGACAGCCGGACCACGAGCGGCTCCTCGACGTCGTACTCGTCCTGGATCTCGCCGACGATCTCCTCGAGGAGGTCCTCGATCGTCACCAGGCCCGCGGTCCCGCCGTACTCGTCGAGCACGATCGCAAGGTGGACCTTCCGGCGCTGGAGCTCGTGGAGCAGGTCGTCGATCGTCATCGATTCCGGCACGAGGACCGGCGGCCGGAGGAGCTTCCGGAGCGGCGGACGCTGCTCGGCGTCGGACTTGAGGTACGGCAGCAGGTCCTTGGCGTACAGGATGCCGACGATCTCGTCGATCGACTCCTCGTAGACCGGGATCCGGGAATGGCCGTCGGTCACGACCGCGTCGATCGCCTGCTCGAAGGTCGCGTTGGCGGACAGCCCGGCGATCGAGACCCGCGGGACCATGACCTCGTGGACCCGTCGCTCGCCAAGCTCGATGACCGCGTTGATCATCTGCTCCTCCTCGGCCTCGAGGACGCCCTGCTCGCCACCCCGCTCGACGATCAGGCGGAGCTCCTCGGCGGTGATCGAGGCCTCGGCATTGGGCTGCACGCCGAGCAGCCCGGCGACCCACCGGGTCACGCCCGTGAGGACGGCCAGGATCGGCGACAGGACGCGGGCCAGGAAGTCGATCGGCCGGGACAGGACGAGGGCCCAGCGCTCCGGATGGGCCAGGGCCAGGGTCTTGGGCACGAGCTCCGCGAACACGATCGTGAACAGCGCCAGGATCACGGTGACGACGATCAGGGCCACGACGTAGGCCGCATCGGCGTCGATCCCGGCCTGGACCAGGACGTCCCGCAGGCCCTCGCTGAGGCTGATCGCCGCGTAGGCCGAAGCCAGGAATCCGGTGAACGTGACCGCGAGCTGGACGACCGCCAGGAACCGGCCCGGGTCGTCGAGCAGCCGCCGGACTCGCCGGGCGGCCGGGTTGTCCTCCTCGACGAGCTGGTCGATCCGGCTCCGCCGGACGGACACGAGCGCGATCTCGGCCGCGACGAAGAAGCCCTCGATGAGGGTCAGGATCACCAGCAGGACGATCTGGCCGACGGGGATGCTCATCCCTCGGGGGTTGGCTCGGGTTCCGGGGTCGGACGCGGCTCGCGAACCCGTGCCGGCACGCCGACCGCGAGCTGGCCGCTCGGGACGTCGCGGGTCACGACCGCGCCGGCGCCGGTTTTCGCCCCATCGCCGACGGTCACCGGCGCGACGAGCATCGTGTCGACCCCCAGGAATGCCCCCCGCCCGACCGTGGTCCGGTGCTTCGATCGGCCATCGAAGTTGGCCGTGATCGTGCCCGCGCCGACGTTCGTGCCCGGCCCGAGGTCCGCGTCGCCGAGATAGGACACGTGATGGCTCTTGACGCCTTCGCCGAGGTGGCTGTTCTTCAGCTCGGCGTAGTTGCCGACTTCGGCGCCGCGGTCCACCTGGCTTCCGGGACGGAGGTGGCTGAACGGCCCGATCCGGACGTCGTCGCCGACCGCGGAGCTCTCGACGACGCTGGCCCACACGAGGCTGTCCCGTCCGATCGAGGAATCGACGACGGTGCTCGACGGGCCGATGACGCTCCCCTCCCCGACCGAGGTTCGGCCCCGCAGGACCACGTTCGGCTCGAGGATGACATCGGCGGCAAGCTCGACGCCCCAGTCCACGTAGGCGGTCGACGGATCGCGCATCGTGACCCCGGCGCGCATGTGGGCCTCGTTGATCCGGACCCGGAGGGCCCACTCGGCCTGCGCCAGCTGGCTTCGGTCATTGATGCCGTCGAACGTGCCATCGTCGTCGAAGCCCACGGCGCTCACGATCCGGCCGTCCTCGCGGGCCATTGCCACAAGGTCGGTGAGGTACAGCTCGCCGTTGCCGGCCGAGGGCCGGAGATCGCCGATCCGGCGTCGCAGCCAGGCGGCGTCGAACGCATACAGCCCGGCGTTGACCTCGTTGGTCTCGAGATCGTCCGGCGCCGCGTCGCGGGCCTCCACGATCCGCTGGACGGACCCGAACTCGCCGCGCACGACCCGACCCAGCTCGCCCGGATCGGCCGCGAACACGGATGCGAGCGCCAGCGCCGCGTCGTCGAGGCGGCGCTGCTCGAGGACCGCCTCGAGGTGCGACGGCAGCACGAGCGGCACGTCACCCGAAAGCACGACGATCTCGTCGACCTCATCGTCGATCTCCGGCAGCGCCGCCGCGACCGCATCGCCAGTGCCGCGCGGCTCGGGCTGGAGCGCGAGCCCGGCACGATCCCCGACGAGCTCCCGGACGGCTTCGGTCGCGGGCGAGTACACCACGACCGCCGTCGTCGGGGTGGCCGCGGTCGTGGCCGCAGCAGCCCACGCGTCGAGGACGTAGTCGAGCATCGGACGCCCGCACAGCGGGTGGAGGACCTTGGGCCGCTTCGAGCGCATCCGCGTCCCGAGACCGGCAGCCAGCACGACCGCCGCGGTCCGGTGACTGGCCGGACCGGAGCTCGATGAAGGGTTGGGCATCAGCGGCGTAGGGCATTCTCACGGCCGCGTCTCCGGGGTGTCAAACCTCCGGCGCCGCGGACGAAGGCGCGAAGACGCCCGACGCGGAATCCGCGGGATCGGCCGACCGTCGCGCGGGCCGTGCCTAGCGCTCCGGTGCGAGCGCGATGGCCTCGATCTCCACGAGCGCGTCCTTTGGGAGCGCGGCCACGGCGAAGGTCGAGCGCGCCGGCGGCGGATCGGGCATGAAGCGGCCGTAGACCGCGTTCACGACCGCGAAGTCCTCGATGTCGGCGAGGAACACCGTCGTCTTCACGACGTCACCGAAGCTGCAGCCTGCGGCGTCGAGGACCGCCGCGAGGTTCCGCAGCGCCCGCTCGGCCTGGGCCTCGACGCCGCCCTCGACGACCGAGCCCGTCGCGGGATCCAGCCCGATCTGTCCGGCGCAGAACACGAGCCCGCCCCCGACGATGCCCTGGCTGTATGGCCCGACCGCGCCCGGTGCACCGCTCGTCGATACGGGATGGCGTGTCATGGATTCCTCCCTGGCGTGCTCGCCGACCCGGGGCCCGCGATCGTCGTTGCATGAATCGTCAGGCCCGCGTTGCCCGGCGTCACGAGCCGCGCGTCGTCGACGGCGGTCCAGACCGTGGCCGCGGCCTCCTCTGCCGCCCTTGGCGAAGGATAGAGCGCCCACAGCGTCGGGCCGGAGCCCGACTGGCCGACGGGCCGTGCCAGCAGCCGCGCCAGGCCGCGTCGGAGCATGCGCAGCTCGGGCAGCAGCGCCGCGGTAGCCGGCACGAGGTCATTCGCGATCGCGAGGACGCCGGCGCGGGCGACCAGGTCGGCACCCGAGAGGCCGCCGCCGAGTTCCTGCGCGAGATGCTCCGACGTCAGCCGGGTCGATCGGCGATCGCTCAGGGCGGCGCCACCATCCGCATCCAGGCGCTTGAACGCCTCCGCG
>DASSHB010000136.1:0-2189 GCA_035693125.1 Candidatus Limnocylindrales bacterium
TATCGCGACGTCGACGACCCGGGCATCACCGACGAGATGCGCAGCCAGTACCGGAGCGCGGCGATCCGCTCGGTCTGCTTCGTGCCGGCGATGTTCCGCGGCGACGCCCTGGCCCTGATCGTGCTCTACCACCATGAACCGTACGAGTGGACCGTGGAAGAGGTCGCGCTCGCCCGGAGCTTCGGCGACAGCATCGCCACGGCGATCGGCAACACCCGGCTGGTCGACTCGGTCCAGAGCCTTGCGGCCCGCCTCCGCGCCGTCCAGGAGCTGTCGGCCCGGCTGTCGAGCCTCCAGGACCTCCGCGGCATCGGCGAGGCGATCGTCGCCGAGTCCCACGCCCTGATCACGTGCGACACGATTCGCGTCTACCGGGTCGATCACGAGGCCGGCTGGTGCGAGCCGATCGCGTTCCGCGGCGTGTTCCTCGGATCGCCCAACCCGTCCCCGGAGCAGCTCCGCGTCAGGATCGGGCAGGGCCTGACCGGCTGGGTCGCCGCCCACGGCGAGGCGCTCCTCGTCGGCGACGCCGCGACCGACAACCGGAGCGTCATCGTCGGACCGGCGAGCGGCCCGGAGTCGATGCTCGTCGTCCCGATGACCTTCGAGGACCGCGTCCGGGGCCTCATCGTCGCCTCCCGGATCGGGCAGGACGGGTTCACCGACGACGATCGGATGACCCTCTCGATCTTCGCCGGCACGGCCGGCCAGGCGCTGGTCAACGCCGAGCGGCTGGAGCAGCTCCGGACCCAGCAGCGGGAGCTGGAGCACCAGCTCGTGAGCCAGCGACGGCTCCTCGCGGTCAACGAGCGGCTCCTCTCGACCCTCGATCCGTCGGGCGTCCTGGACCTGATCGCCGACTCGCTGAAGACGGTCGTCGCGTATGACTCGCTGACGATCTACCGCGTCGACCTGGCCCGGCAGGTCCGTCGCCCGGTCATCGCCCGCGACCGCTTCGCCGACGTGATCCTCAACTTCGAGGCGCCGCTCGCGATGGGCCTCACCGGCTGGGCCGTCGAGCACCGCGAGCCGGTCCTGGCGAACGATGCCCACCTCGATCCCCGGTCGGTCCAGATCCCCGGCACGCCGTTCGAGCCCGAGTCGATGATCATCGTGCCGCTCATGGCCGACGGCGAGGTCCTGGGCACCCTGAACATCGGCCGGATGGGCACCGACGTCCAGTACAGCCAGAACGAGTTCGAGCTCACGAAGCTGTTCGCGGCCCAGGCCGCGATCGCGCTCCGGAATGCCGAGGCCCACGACGAGGTCAAGGTCCAGGCCGAGCGCGACGCCCTGACCGGGCTTCGGAACCACGGCTCGTTCCAGCGCGAGCTGCGCGCCCTCGTCGATGCCGCCGATGGCGAGTCGATCGCGGTCCTGATGATGGATCTCGACCGCTTCAAGGGCTACAACGACCGAAACGGCCATCCCTCGGGCGACGGCCTCCTGGCCGCGGTCAGCCGCTCCATCGAGACCTGCGTCCGGACGGGGGATCGGGCCTACCGCTACGGCGGCGACGAGTTCGCGGTCATCCTGCCGAACTGCACCCGCGGCGCGGCCGAGGAGGTCGCGGCCCGGATCCAGGGGGCGGTCATGTCCATCCCCGACGAGACCGGCGGGCCGCACGTCTCGATCAGCGTCGGGGTGGCCTGCTATCCCGACGACGCGTCGACGAAGGACGAGCTCGTCGAGATCGCCGACCAGGGCTTGTTCCTGGCCAAGGGCTCGCCGTTCCGCAACCCGCGCGACCAGTTCGTCGCGGCCCTCGACGAGACGACGATGGGACTGCTCGAGGGACGCGGGCCCGAGGAGGTCCTCGACGCGATCCTGTTCCGAGCGGCCCGCCTGCTCGGCGTCCAGCACGGCTACGTCGACCTGATCGACGACGCCGGCGACGATCTCGTCGTGCGAGCCGGGATCGGCTTCATGGCCAAGCGGATCGGGACCCATCTGGCGGTCAAGGAGGGCATCGGCGGCGAGGTCTTCCGGACGGGCAAGCCCTTCGCGGTCGACGACTACGACGCGTTCATCGGCCGGTCGACGGACTACATCGCGATCGTTGGATCCGGGGTCGGCGTGCCGCTGACGGTCGGCGGCGAGATCGTAGGCGTCCTGGGCCTCGCCTCGGGGACGACGACCCGGGTCTTCCGGCAGCCCGAGATCGACGCCCTGGCGCGCTTCGCCAAGCT
>DASSHB010000137.1:0-4638 GCA_035693125.1 Candidatus Limnocylindrales bacterium
AGGCGCAAGACGATCGGCTCATCGTCGACGCACAGGATGCGGACGGCGGTCGCGCCGACCCCGAGCCGCCCCGATGTGCGATGCGTCAACGGTTCTGCTCCCTGTGGACCTGCGAGCCCTCGCTCGAGGCCGGCAATCGGACGTCCACGACCGTGCCGCGCCCGAGCGCGCTCGCAAGGCTGATGGTGCCACCATGGCTCTCCACCAGTCCACTGGAAGTGGACAGGCCGAGCCGGCGTGACGGGGGCACGCGGAGCTCCTCGGGCCGGCCCGAGAAGAACGGGTCGCGCGCCGCGGCCAAGGGCAGGACGGCCGCAGCGGCGAGCAACCAGGTCGGCGTGAACAGCGCGGGCAGCGGGCCGGCTTCGGGTCGACGTGGCGCGACGATTCCCTGCGCAGAGGTACGCACGAGTCGAACCGTAGGGACGTGGCGAAACCGTCACCATGCCCCGAACGTGGGCCCTCGGGCACGACGGTCGTCGTAGGACGAATGGGTCAGGTCGCCGGCGTCGTCTCCGCGATCCCGACCGTGGCCGCCTCCAGGGCGTCCCCGAGGACGTCCGCGATTCGCTCGAGCTCGGCATCGGTCACGATGAACGGCGGGCCCAGCAGGATCGTGTCGCCGTCGATCCCGTTGGCGTTGCCGGTTCCGGAGTAGACGAGGACGCCACGGTCGCGCGCACCCCGGACGATCGCTTCGCTGACGCGAGCGGTGCGTAGGAACGGAGCCCGGGTCTCCCGGTCCGAGACGACCTCCAGCCCGACCATGAGTCCCCGGCCGCGGATCTCGCCGAGATGGGCGTGCTCGCCGAGCCGGTCCGCGAGCAGCCGACGGAGGCGCTCGCCCTTCGCCGCGCTGGCGGCCACGAGATCCTCCTCGACGAGGATCCGGAGGACCTCCCGGGCGACCGCCGCGCCGGCCGGCGCATGCGAGTAGGTGAAACCGTGGACGAAGCCGCCGTGGCCCACGACCGTGTCGTGGACCTCGCCGCTGGCCGCGACGAACCCGAACGGCCAGTAGCCCGAGGTCGCGCCCTTGGCGGCGACGACCAGATCGGCTCCGACGTTCCAGTGATCGAGGCCGAACCACCGCCCGGTCCGCCCGAAGCCGGTCATGACCTCGTCGGCGATCAGCAGGACGCCGTGGCGGCGGCAGACATCGGCGATCCGCGGCCAGTAGTCGTCGGGCGGGACGGCGGCCGCCAGCGTCGCGCCGACGATCGGCTCTGCGACGAACGCGGCGATCGTGCCGGGCTCGGCGGCCGAGAACGTCCGGTCCAGCTCCGCCGCGAGGGCCTCTGCGGTCGAGAGGGCGTTGCTGTCGGGGTCCTCGCCGCGGTAGGGATACGCCGCGGACACGTGCCGGAAGCGACCCAGCCAGCCCTCGTACGGCCGGCGGAGCGGGCGGCGGCCGGACAGGTCGAGCGCGCCGAGCGTGTTGCCGTGGTACGAGCCCCACCGGGCGACGACGATCCAGCGCTCCGGCTCGCCGCGGGCGAGATGGTAGGCCCGGGCGAGCTTCAGGGCGGTCTCGATCGCCTCGGAGCCACCGCTGACCGGGTAGATCGCCGGGTCGGCGACGGGGAGGAGCGGCCCGACCTCGGCGGCATACGCCTCGATCGGCTCGGTCGTGAACATCGAGCCGTGCGCGTACGACAGACGGCCGGCCTGGTCGGCGAGGACCCGCGCGATCGACTCCCGGCCGTGGCCGACGTTGACGACGACCGCGCCGCCCGCCGCATCGAGGTACTCGCGCCCGTCGCGGTCGACGATCGTCGAACCGTGGCCGGAGACCGCGACCGGCGGATCCGGATCGAGGGTGCGACGGAACACGCGGCCACTCATCGCCCGAATCGTAGCGCCCTCGATCGGCTGCGAAGGAACGCGACCGCCGCGCCGCGTCACAATGGATCGATGATCGATCAGGCGCCGGTCGCGGCTGCCCGCGACGATCCCGAGGCGTACATCGCCCGTGACCGGCGTCGGGCGCTGACGGAGCACCGGACGATGCCCGACCGCGTCACGGGCTCCGCGATCTTCGCCGACATCTCGGGCTTCACGCCGCTGACCGAAGCCCTCGCCAACGAGCTCGGGCCGCAGCGCGGCGCGGAGGAGTTGACGATCACGCTCGGCCGCGTCTTCCATGCGGTCATCGAGCAGCTGGACCGGCGCGGCGGCGACGTCATCTACTTCTCGGGCGACGCGATCACGTGCTGGATCGATGGCGACGACGGCGCGCGCGCGACCGCGGCGGGTCTCGCGATGCAGGACGCGATGGCAAGGGTGGGTCGGATCACGACGCCGGGCGGAGCCTCGGTCCAGCTCGCGCTGAAGGTCGCGATCGCGGTCGGCCGGGCGCGACGCTTCGTGGTGGGTGATCCGCAGATCCAGCTGATCGACGTGCTGGCCGGGGCGCTGATCGACGACCTGGCCGACGCCGAGCACCACGCCGAGAAGGGTGACGTGGTCCTCGACCCGTCGGCGCTGGCGTCGCTCGGGACCCGCGTGACGCTCCGCGAGCAGCGTGAGGATCACGAACGTGGGCGCACGTTCGGCGTCGTCGACGCGCTCCTCGTCGACGTCCCGACGACCGCCGTCGAGGAGCCGCCACGCCTGGACGAGTCGCTCGTCACGCCGTGGCTCCTGCCCGAGGTCTACGACCGGATGCGCGCGGGCCGCGGTGAGCTCCTGACCGAGCTCCGGCCCGCGGTCCCGGTCTTCCTCCGGTTCGACGGGATCGATTTCGACGACGACCCCGCCGCGATCGAGAAGCTCGACGCCTTCGTCCGCCGGGCCCAGGCGATCATGGCCGGCTACGGCGGCAACGTCCTCCAGCTGACCCTCGGCGACAAGGGCGCGTACCTCTACGGCGTCTTCGGCTCACCGGTCGCCCACGAGGACGACGCCGCCCGCGCCGCGTCCGCCGCCCTGGAGCTGCGCGATCTCGAGCGGACGACCGACGCCCGCGACATCCAGATCGGGGTCACCCTGGGCCGCCTCCGGAGCGGCACGTACGGCCATGCGATGCGGCGGACGTTCGTCTGCCTGGGCGACGCGGTGAACCTCGCGGCGCGGCTGATGTCGGCGGCGCCCGTCGGAAGCGTGTACGTCGAGGACGCGATCCGCCAGAGCGCCGGCGACGCGTTCATCTGGGAGCCGCTGCCGCCGATGACGGTGAAGGGCAAGACGTCCCAGATCGTCGCCCACGCGCTGACCGGCTCGCTCGAGCGGGCGTCGCGTCGGAAGACGCGCTTCCAGCTCGACCTCGTGGGCCGCGTCCACGAGCTGGCTGCCCTCGACGACGCCCTGACCCGCACGATCGCGGGCGACGGCCGGATCGTGGGCGTGTCCGCCGACGCGGGCATGGGCAAGTCGCGCCTGATCGCGGAGTTCGTCCGGATCGCCCGGCGCCGCGGGCTGTTCGTGGCGTTCGGGGAATGCCAGTCGTACGGGACGAACACGAGCTACTTCGTCTGGCGCGAGATCTGGCGGCGGCTCATGCACCTGGACGACGACGCGACGGCCGCGCGCCAGATCACGGCGATCCGGACGACGATCGGCGCGATCGACCCGGCCCTGGTCGAGCGGGCGCCGTTGCTGGGCGGTCTGCTCGGCCTGGACATCCCGGACACGGCGCTGACCACCGCGATGGACGCCCGGCTCCGCAAGGCCTCGCTCGAGGACCTCCTCGCCACGGTCCTCCGGGCGCGGGTGGCGGACGAGCCCGTGATCCTGGTCCTCGAGGACTGCCACTGGATCGACCCGCTGTCGCGCGACCTGCTGGAGGTCCTGGGCCGCTCGACCGCGAGCCTGCCCGTCCTCATCGTGCTCGCCTACCGGCCGGAGCGCGAGCCCGGCGGCGGGCTGGGCGTCGAGACGATCCCCGACTTCGACGAGATCCGGCTCGAGGAGCTGGCCGGGGACGACGCCCTGGGCCTGATCCGGCTGAAGCTCGAGCAGGTCTCGCCCGAGGCGACCGGGGCCGAGATCCCGACCGAGTTCGTCACGCTCCTGCTGGATCGCTCGGGCGGCAACCCGTTCTACGTCGAGGAGCTGATCAGCTTCATCGTCGCCCAGGGCGTCGATCCCACGGACTCGGCCGCCCTCCACCGGCTCGAGCTGCCCGGCAGCCTCCACAGCCTCGTCCTGTCGCGGATCGATTCCATGCATGACGGCCCGCGGCGGACCGTCAAGATCGCGAGCGTCGTGGGCCGCGTCTTCGAGGCGCCGGTCCTGCCCGGCGCGTATCCCGAGCTCGGAACCCTCGACCAGGTCCTCGTCCACCTCGACGAGCTCCGCCAGGCAGACCTCGTCAGCCTGGATCGCGAGCTCGACCATGCCTACCTGTTCAAGCACGTGGCGACCCAGGAGGTGGCGTACGAGAGCCTGCCGTTCGCGCTCCGGCTGCGGCTCCACGGTGCGATCGGCTCGTACCTGGAGCGGTCCGATCCCGACGGGGTGGACCGCCGCCTCGACCTCCTCGCCCATCACTTCTGGCTGAGCGACGACGACGAGCGCAAACGGCACTACCTGGGCCGGGCCGCCGATGCCGCCCGAACGGCGTACGCCAATGCGACCGCGATCGACTACCTCGACCGGCTCGTCCCGCTCCTCGGCGGCCCCGAGCGCGTGGAGGCG
>DASSHB010000138.1:0-3076 GCA_035693125.1 Candidatus Limnocylindrales bacterium
CCTGGTAGAACGACAGGGCGCCCAGGAACGTCCCGACCGCAAGCAGGATCCAGACGACCCAGCGCATCGTCTCGACCGAGCGGATCGTGTTGACGAGCAGGAAGTACAGGCCGATCCCTTCGACGACGAACGTCACGAGCTCGTCGAAGGCGGAGTCGACGTCGTCCGCGAAGATCGTGCCGATGATCTGGACGAGGAAGAAGGCGACGATCGCGGGAAAGGCGGACGTGATGACGACCGGCTTCTTCTGGACGATCAGCTGGTAGGCGACCGGCACGACGAGCAGGCCCGGGACCGCGATCGCCGCGAACGCCGGCACGTTGTGGAACTGGACGAGCACCACCGCGGCGTTGCTGTAGATGACGCCGACGACGACGTACACGGCGACGTCCGGGCGGCTGGCGATCGAGATCGCCAGGAGCAGGGCGCCGGCCGATGCGACGCCGAGGATGGGGTTGGACCCGGCGAGCGCTCCGAAGGCGCCGGCGACCCCGAGCGCCGCGAGCAGGACGACGAGGGCGCGCGGCGCACGTGGCCGCGGTCGCTCCTTCGGATCCGAACGCGTTCCGAGGACGGCCCCGCCGGCGGTCATCGGTCGGTCTCCGCTCCCGGGTCCGTGGGCGCATCGGGCGGGCGCGTCGCGCGCTGCGTCTCCCAGCGATCGATCCGCCGGCCGGAGAGGACGTTCCAGACGGCGTGCAGGGCCGCCGCGTTGACCAGGCAGAAGTAGGCCGGCAGGGTGACGAGCCGACTCCGCCGGCCCGGCCGGTCACGGCCGGCCAGCCCGATCGCCGCGAGACCGTAGAACGCGGCCTGGGCGAGGGTCGCCAGGCGGTAGACCCAGCCCGGGCCGGCGAGCGGGCTGGCGACCGCGACCACGAGCAGGGGCAGCACCATCAGCCGCCGGAGCAGCTTGTGCCACAGGAGCTGCGTCGCGTAGAAGCCGGTCCGGCGCGGGTCGAGCAGCGACCGCCGGGCGACGACGCCGCGCAGTCCGCGGGTCATGATCCGGACCTTCCGGCCATACTCGACGCCGCCGCTCGAAGCGACCGGCTCCCAGGCCGCGGCATCGCCCGCGAAGACGAGGCGCCGGCCGGCCTCGATCACTGCCGTCGAGGTCCAGAAGTCATCGGTCACGCCTTCGACGACGAGCGGCACGAGATCCCGCCGCAGCGCGTAGATCGCGCCCGTCGCCGAGACGACGTTGCCCGCCGCGCTCTCGGCGACCTTCAGCTGTCGATCGAGGTCCCAGTAGTCCCGCTCGCCGCCGGCCATCGCGCCCGCTTCGCCGCCGGGGTGGTAGCGCTGATCGCCGGCCACCCCGCCGACGGCCGGATCCGCGAACGGCCGGACCAGGGCGCGCAGCGTGCCCGGCTCGAACAGGCTGTTCGCGTCGGAGAAGACGACGATGTCGCCAGTCGCCGCCGCAATCGCCGCGTTCAGCGCAGCCGCCTTGCCGACGCGGCCCAGGTCGAGCAGTCGCACCGCCCGGTCCGCATGGCCGCGGACGATCGTCGCCGTGCGGTCGGTGGAACCGTCCGACGCCACGAGGATCTCGACGCAGTCGCGCGGATAGTCGAGGGCGTGGAGGCTGTCGAGCTTGCGACCGATGCTCGCCTCCTCGTTGTAGGCGGCGATCACGATCGACACGGATGGCGTGACGTCGGCTGCGGCAACCGGCCGTTTCGCGATCCGGCCCCGAGCGAGGATGACCGCGGGGATCAGCGCATAGGTCGCGGCGAGCGTCGCCGTCGCCAGCCAGAACGCGAGGCCTGCCAGGCGCCGGATGACCGTCCCGATCACCCCTCGTCGCGGCTTCGCCGAGCCCCCGTCGCCGCGCCACGCGCGACCGCGGGGCCGTCGAGGCCATCGGTCCGATCGACGCCCGCCCGCCCGCTCGTTGCGCGACCGCGTCGGGCCGTGGCCGGGGCTGGGGCTGGGCTGTCCGACCCGGATCGAGTCGGGTCGCCCGGCGCCGGCTCGCCGGCGCTGCGGCGGGATGCGCGCGCCGCTGCCGGTCGCGGGCTCGGTGCGCCACTGGCAGCACCGGATCCATCCACCGGGGACGTGGCGCTCGGGCCGGCTGCCCGCGAACGGGGCGTCGACGCGGCCGTGCGCTCGGCGCCGAGGGTCCCGATCGGAAGGTCGTCCAGGGAGGGCGGTCGCTCGACCCGCTTGGGCTGCGGCGGCGGCGCGACATCGCCGCGCTCGGTCGAACGGGGTTCCGGTACCGGCGCCGCGACGAGCTGCGGCTCTAGGACGAGGGGCGGCTGCGGCGCGAGGCGGCGCTCGAGCGAGGCCGCCATCTCCGGGCTGGGCTCGTGGAACGACAGGTCGGCGCCGGGCACGGGAGCGGCCACGCGATCCGACGCGGTCCGACTTCCGCCGCGCGCCAGTCGCCGGTCGGCGACGCGCCGGACGATGATCGTGCCGCTCAGCTCGGCGTTGACATAGCGCAGGCTGTCGACGGCGTCACGAAGGTCGCGTCGCCGAGCCACGCCCTTGCGCGCCAGGAGAATCGTCCGGTCCGCGATGCGGGCCCAGGTCAGCGCGCCGGCGGAGCGCTGGGCCGGGCCGCCGTCGACGATGACGATGTCGTGCGTCTCGAGGAGCGCGGCCAGCGTTGCGCGCGCCTTGTCGACCGGGATCAGGTCGACCGGGCCGACGAGGCCACGCGGCAGGACGCGGATGCCGGCCGGACCGGAGGCGAGGGAGTCGGGGTCCACGGAGCCGCTGGCAATCGCCTCGGCCAGCCCCGGCCGGCGCTCGAGCCGCAGGCTCGTGGTCACGTCCGCGTCGGCCGAGCCGTCCACGACGACGACGCGATAGCCGCTGGCCGCGATCGCGGCGGCGAGACCAGTGGCGGCGACCGCGCTGTCGCCTTCGTTCACGGCGGTGATCACGACGGAGCGGCTGGGGTCTCCGCTGTCACCGAACGCCACCTTCGAGGCGAGCATCCGGAACGCGATCGAGTTGCTGGCACCCGGCGCGGTCGCGGCCGCGATCGGCAGCGGGCTGACCGCCGGCGTGCGCTGATCGAACGCGATCGAGCCGAGCGTCTCGGTCTCGCTCAGGC
>DASSHB010000139.1:0-2449 GCA_035693125.1 Candidatus Limnocylindrales bacterium
TCGAACATCTGGACCCTGACCGCCGCGGGTGCCGACCTCTGGCTGTGCGGCCCGGCCACGCTCCTGCGGGGGTTCGAGGCGTGGGCGATGCGCGGCGCGGCCGGGCGTCGGTTCCACGTCACGTCGTCGGTCGACGAGGCCCTCCGCGACGCGGACGTCGTCATGGCCCTCCGGATCCAGAAAGAGCGGATGGCATCGGGGCTGCTGCCCTCGCTGCGCGAATACTCGGCCCGCTACGGCCTCACCCGTGAGCGACTCGCCCGGGCTCGGCCGGGCGCGTTCGTCATGCACCCGGGCCCGATGAACGAGGGCGTCGAGATCGCCCCGGACGTCGCCATCGGCGTCCAGTCGCGAATCGAGGAGCAGGTCCGGAACGGGGTTGCGGTCCGGATGGCGCTGCTGTACCTCCTGGCCGGGGTCCGCGCGTGACCCTCGCCGAGGGCCTGGTGTCGGGCTCCGCCTCGGTCGTCGGCGACCTGGAGATCTCGCGGGCCTGGCTCGTCGACCCGGCGGCGGGACGCGAGGGTCCGGGCGAGATCGTCGTGGCCGATGGGATCCTCGAGGCGGTCACCTGGCTCGACGTGGACGAGGCCGGCGGCATCGACGATCGCGGCGTGGTCGTCCTGCCCGGGCTCGTCGATCTCCACGTCCATCTCCGCGAGCCGGGCAACGAGGATGCCGAGACGGTGGCCACCGGGCTGGCGGCGGCGGCGCACGGCGGCTTCACGACGGTCGTGGCAATGCCGAACACGACGCCCGCGCTCGACGATCCCGCGGTCCTGGCCCGGATCCGCGACGCCGCGGTGGCGTCAGGCTCGCCGGTCCGGCTGCTCGCCTGGGGAGCGATCACGGCCGGTCGATCCGGCGAGACGCTGGCGGCGCTGGGCGAGCTGGCCGATGCCGGGATCGCCGGGTTCTCGGACGACGGTGCGGGCGTCGCCTCTGCCGATCTCGTGCGCAACGCGCTCGCCTACGCCGGTGCGCTGGGCCTCCCGATCGTCGAGCACGCCGAGGACGCGTCGCAGACCGCCGGCGCGGAGGCGAACGACGGGTATGTCGCGACCGTGCTGGGGCTGCGTGGCTGGCCGGCCGCGGCCGAGGAGGCGGCGGTCGGGCGCGACCTGGCGCTGCTCGCGGAGGTCGTCCGCGACGTGCCCGCGGCGCGGCTCCACCTGACCCATCTGTCGACCGCGGGATCGCTCGAGCTCGTGCGCCGGGCGAAGGCCGCGGGACTGCCGGTGACCTGCGACGTGACGCCGCACCATCTCGCGCTCACCGACGAGTGGCTGGCCGGGGCGCGGCGCTGGGCATGGGAGGCAACCGGCGATCCGTGGGCGAACGAGCGCGAGGCGATCGTGGCCCCGCCGTACGCGTCGTCGCTCCGGGTCAACCCGCCGCTCCGGACCGTGGCGGACGCGGCCGCGTGCCGGGAGGCGCTGCTCGACGGGACCGCCGATGCGATCGCCACGGACCACGCCCCGCACACGAGCGTCGACAAGGACGTCGAGTTCGGGCTTGCGGCCAACGGGATCAGTGGCCTCGAGACGGCGTTGAGCGTCGTGTTGGCGATGGTCGACGCGGGCCTCGTTCCCTTGGCACGTGCCGTCGAGGCGCTGACGTCCGGTCCCGCGCGCGTGCTGGGAGCGGCCTGGGGTGCCCGGCCGAGCCCGGGGTTCATCGAAGGCGCTCCGGCCGACCTCGTCGTCGTCGACCGCTCGGCCGCGTGGACCGTGGAACCGGCCGCGCTCGCCTCGCGCGGCAAGAACACGCCTCTCACTGGCCGGCCGTTGCCCGGACAGGTGCTGCTGACGATCGCGGCCGGGCGCCTCGCCTACGAGGCTAGTTGACGACGGTGACCTGGCGGCGAAGCCCGTCCCGCGTCACGACATAGACCCAGTTCGGTAGGTCTGCGGCGGGACCGTCGATGAGAAGGCGGGTCTGAAGGGTCGGCCACGCTTCCATCCCGTCGAGATAGCGGACGACCCATATGAGGCGCGCGCTCGCCACCTCCGGCGCCTCAGCGTTTGGCCCGATCACTCGCGAGATGCCGTCGCCGCGCACGGCGACGATCGACAGGACGGTCGGCCAGCCGTGACTTCCGAGCGTGGCGATCGCAACGACCTCTTCCGGACGAGCGACGGGCGCCACCGGATCTCCGGCCGGCGCCATGTTGACGGTCGGTCCGGGATCCGGATCGGACGGGTCGAGTAGCGCATCCACGACGAAGCTCTTCCGACACGCCTCCGCCGGCGACGTCACGCAGAACGCGGCCCGTGGATCGTCGAAGTGGCCGAGCGCGATCACCCGGACCGCATCCGGCCCCGTGATCGACACCTGGGCGGCCGTCTCGCCGGTCACGAAGAGGTTGAACGCCGGCTGATCGGGCGGCGAGATCTCGTTGTTCCGAGCCGTCCGCGGCTGCGTCTCGGAGATCCAGACGAACCCATTC
>DASSHB010000140.1:0-23840 GCA_035693125.1 Candidatus Limnocylindrales bacterium
GTCTTCCGATCGACGCCGAATACGGTTGCCTGGGAATCGGGCACGACAGACTTGACTTCGACGACGAGGAGCGCGCGCTCCACGGGATGGAACCCCAGGACATCGATCGAGCCTCGCTCACCCCAGATCGAGAACGACGCCTCGACCGCCATGTCCCAGCCGTTCGTGCGGAGGAGGCGAACAAGGGCTTCGACGATGGCGGAGTGATCCTCATCGAGCAGGCGGTCGAGTCGCTCGCCCCGCCACCGGAGGTGGACGTCGAGGTCCGCTTCCAGCGCGGCCGTCGCCTTGCGCAATGCGCCGACGGTCACGCCATCGAGTTGGCCTCGGTCGATCGAGGCGATCAGCGAACGCGAAACGCCTGCACCGACCGCAACATCACGCTGGCGAAGCCGCAGCCGAATCCTGAGCGCCCGGAACTGGCGGCCGAATCGGAGCGAATCCACGGCCACATCGTGGCCGCGGTCCATTCGCCGCGAGACATCGCGCGATTGGCGCTAGCTCACCCGGCGGCTCCGATCCTCCTCGACGAGCCGATCGGCGAACGCATCCCAGGCCTCGGCCGGCTGCTGCTCACCGCTCCGCGTCCGCGGCGACGCCGTCCTCGCCTCGATCTCGCGGTCGCCGAGCACGACCATGTACGGCACCTTCTGCTCCTGGGCCGTCCGGATCTTGTACTGCATCCGGTTCGACGACTCGTCCACGTCGACCCTAAGGCCCCGCCCGCGGAGGAGACCCTGGAGCTCGCGGGCCGCATCGATGTGCCGATCCGCGATCGGGATGATCACGGCCTGGACCGGCGCCAGCCAGAACGGGAACGCCCCCGCGAAGTGCTCGACGAGGATCCCGATGAAGCGCTCGAGCGAGCCGTAGATCGCGCGGTGGATCGCGATCGGGCGCTGCTCGCTCCCGTCCTCGGCCGTGTAGGTCAGGTCGAACCGCTCGGGCAGCATCGTCAGGTCGACCTGGATCGTGGCCATCTGCCACTCGCGCCCGAGAGCGTCGTCGATGTAGATGTCGATCTTCGGCGCGTAGAACGTGCCGTCCTTCGGCTTGACGACGTACGGCAGGCCCATCCGGTCAAGCGTGTCCTGGATGATCGCCTCGGCCCGGGCCCACAGCTCGGGGTCGCCGACCGCCTTGTCCGGCTTCGTGGCGAAGGCGTAACGCGGCGACAGCCCCACCCATGAGTACGCCTCGCGGATCTCGCCGAAGAGCGCCTCGAGCTCATCGCTCAGCTGGTCCGGCCGGACGTACAGGTGGGCGTCATCCTGGATGAACTGGCGGACGCGGGTCAGGCCGGCGAGCGCGCCGGAACGCTCGTTGCGATGGAGCCGGCCGTACTCGTTGTAGCGGAGCGGCAGGTCGCGATAGGAGCGCTTGCGGGCGCGATAGATGAACGTCGACTCCGGGCAGTTCATCGGCTTCAGGCTGAAGAGCTGCTTCTCGGACTCGACGATGAACATGTTGTCTTTGTAGAAGTCCCAGTGGCCGGACTGGCGCCAGACCCGCTCGGAGACGAGGATCGGCGTGGACACCTCCTCGTAGCCGCGCCGGAGCTGGAGCTCGCGCATCGCGCCCTCGAGGGTCCGCCAGATCCGCTGGCCCTTGGGATGCCAGAAGGCCGAGCCCGGCGAGACGTCGTGGAACGAGAACAGGTCGAGCTGGACACCCAGCCGGCGGTGATCGCGCTTCTTCGCCTCCGCCCGCCGCCACAGGTAGGCGTCGAGGTCCTCCTGCGTCTTCCAGGCGGTGCCGTAGACGCGCTGGAGCATCGGCCGCTTCTCGTCGCCGCGCCAGTACGCGCCGGCCGTGCCGAGGAGCTTGAACGGGCCGATCTGACCGGTGCTCGCGACGTGCGGGCCGCGGCACAGGTCGATGAACGGGCCCTGGCGGTAGAAGGTCGTCGGCGGCATCTCCGTGCCGTCACGCTCGCTCGCGGCCGTCAGGTCGTCGACGATCTCGACCTTGAACGGCTGGTCGCGCTCGACGAGCTGCTGGCGGGCGGCCTCAGGGGTCTCCTCGCTCAGCTCGAACGGATGGTCGGCCGCGATCGACTCGCGCATCCGCTCCTCGATCTTCGGCAGGTCGTCGGGGGTGAGGGGCCGCGGCAGGAGGAAGTCGTAGTAGAAGCCGTCGGCGATGACCGGACCGATCCCAAGCTTCGTGCCGGGAAACAGGTCGAGCACGGCCTCGGCCAGGACGTGGGCGGCGCTGTGGCGCATCGGGCCGAGCTCGTCGCCGGCCGCCCCGTGGTCCATCAGCTCGGTGGCGCTGCCGCGCTCCGGCGCTTCCGGCATCTGCTCGTCGAGCTCGATCTCGGGCTCGACCTCCGCGACGTTCTTCGCCTCGTCCGCCATGTTCGACCTCCCGGAGAATCACGAAACCTCTCGCCCATGCAGGACGAGAGGTCTGGACCTCCCGCGGTTCCACCCGCGTTCGCGACACCGTTCCGGCGTCCGCCGCCGGTCAGCTCCCGCGCTCTCAGACCGCGCTAACGGGCGGACCCCGGACCGGTTCGCCGGTCGCTCACGGGTGGTGTCGTCGTCGTCGCGCGCCGCCGGGCTCCCAGCCGTGGCCCGGCTCTCTGTGGGCGGCGCCGCCGGGACGTGTCCCGATCGTCGCGTTCAGATTGTGGTGGGCGACACTGGACTCGAACCAGTGACCTCTTGCATGTCAAGCAAGTGCTCTAACCAGCTGAGCTAGCCGCCCGAGCGGTCCCGGCGTCGCGGACCCTGGCTGGGGGCCGATCCGACGGGGCCTGACCGTCGCGTCCGAGTCGACCCGTGCCGCCGCCGCCGTTGAATGCGAGGTGTTCCAGTCCTCACCGGCGATGGCGCCACAGCCCGATCCGGGCCCGATGGCTCGGGGCATTGTAGCCGAGGCCCCTCGCGCACGACAACGACGGCCCGTGGCAGATCAGTAGCTGTAGCCGCCCGCTGCCGAGGGCGCGGCCGGGCTGACGGCCGGGGCTCCCGACCCGGCGGGAGGTGGCGTGGAGCCGCCGCCGGGTGTGCAGGCGGCGATGGTCGAGAGAAGCAGGATGATGGCGAAGGCGATTCGCCGGACGTGTCGGTTCATGCCGGTGGTACGGCATGCCCGCGGTCGTCGGTTCTGGCCGGGCATCATGGCCGGGTGTACGAGCTGATCGATGCCGGCGACGGGCGCCGCCTGGAGCGGTTCGGCGAACGGCTCGTCGATCGGCCGGCTCCGGCGGCAATCGGGATGCGTCTCGACCGGTCGGCATGGGACGGCGCGGACCTCCGCTTCGAGCGGGATGGTGGCTGGACCGGATCGGCCGACCCCTGGACGGCCGAGCTGGACGGCCTGACCTTCGAGCTGCGGCCCACCGATGCCGGACAGGTCGGCCTGTTCCCCGAGCACGCCACGCTCTGGCCCTTCCTCGTCGAGGCGTCGGCCGGTCTCGAGGCGCCCGCGGTCCTCAACGCGTTCGCCTCGACGGGTGCCACGACCCTGGCGCTGGCGCGCGCGGGAGCATCGGTGACCCACGTCGACGCCGCCCGGCCGAGCGTCGCCTGGGCCCGCCGGAACGCCGCGCTGTCCGGATTGGAGGGTGCGCCCGTCCGCTGGATCGTCGACGACGTCCTGACCTTCACGCGGCGGGAAGCGCGCCGGGGAAGGCGCTATGACGGCTTCGCCCTCGATCCACCGAGCTATGGCCACGGGACCGGTGGCCGCCGCTGGGAGCTGGCGGAGGCGCTGCCCGACCTGCTCGACGCGGTCGCGGCCGTCGCGACGGACGACGCCTTCCTCCTCCTGACCGCGCACACGACCGGCATCACGGCGGATGACCTTGGCGAGGCCCTCGAGGATGCGTTCCATGGCCGTGGCCGGGTGGCGGCGGCCCCGCTCGAGCTCGAAGCCAGGAGCGGCGCGATCCTGCCGGCCGGCGTCGCAGCCCGCATGATCCTCCGATGATCCGGCCCGCGATCACCAGCCTGACGAACCCGCGGGTCAAGGCGGCCGTCCGCCTCCGCGATCGCCGCGAGCGCGAGGCGACCGGGCTGACCCTCGTCGACGGGGCCCGGGAGATCCTCCGGGCGCTCGACGCCGGCGTCGCCCTCGACACGACGTTCCTGGCCCCCGATCTCGTCCGGTCGCCCGATGCGATCGCGGTCGCCGACCGGCTCAGCCGGCGCGAATCCACGATCGAGGTGAGCCCGGACGTCCTGGCCAAGGTCGCGTTCGGCGATCGGTCCGATGGCGTGGTCGCCGTGGTGACGGTCCCGCGGCCGCGCCTCGACGACGTGGCGCTCCCGGAGGATCCGCTCGTCGTCGTCGTCGAGGGGGTCGAGAAGCCCGGCAACCTCGGAGCGATCCTGCGTTCCGCGGATGGTGCTGGCGTCGACGCGGTCGTCGTCGCCGACCCCCGCACCGACGTGTTCAACCCGAGCGCGATCCGCGCGTCGCTCGGGACGATCTTCGCGCTGCCGGTCGTGAGCGCGAGCTCGGCCGACGCGCTCACCTGGCTGCGCGATCGCGGGATCCGACCCGTCGCCGCGATCGTCGAGGCGAGCGTTCCGTACGTCGCCGCCGACCTGCGCGGTCCGCTGGCGATCGTGCTGGGCAGCGAGGCGGGGGGCCTGTCGGAGGCGTGGCGGGTCCCCGATGTGGTCGCCATCTCGATCCCGATGGCCGGGATCGCCGACAGCCTGAACGTGTCCGTCGCGGCGGCCGTCGTCCTGTTCGAGGCCGTTCGTCAACGAGCCGTCACGTGACGATCGCCGACATCCGCGACACTTGACCGTCATGGAGACGTTCGATTTCGTGATCATCGGCGCCGGGCCCGCCGGCGAGGCAGCCGCCTACGAGGCCCGCTCACGTGGCGCCAGTGTCGCGGTGATCGACCGACAGTGGTTCGGCGGGAGCTGCCCGCACATCGGCTGCCTGCCGTCGAAGTCGCTCCTGCACGGCGCCGCGGAGCACCACGCAAACCCCGCCACGTACTCGTGGGAGCGCGCCTCGAAGGCCCGCGACTTCATGGTCAACCGCGCGGCGGACGCCGCCGAGCCTGACGATTCCTCGCACGTCAACGCGCTCGAGGGCGCCGGGGCCGTCTGCTACCGCGGGGACGGCCGGATCGTGGGGCGCGGCCGCGTCGAGGTCCGCCACGACGACCGGGCTCATGAGATCGCCGGCCGCGAGGTCTTCATCGCCGCCGGCTCGACCTCCAAGGTCCCTCCCCTCCCCGGCCTCGACTCGGTCCGCGTCTGGACGAACCGCGAAGCCACGCTGACCCGCGAGCTTCCGAAGAGCCTCGTTGTCCTGGGCGGCGGACCGACCGGCTGTGAACTCTCGCAGGTGTACGCCCGGTTCGGGGTCCCGGTGACCATCGTCCAGTCCGGCGACCGCCTGATGCCGACGGAGCATCCGCGCAACTCGGAGGCCGTCCGGCAGCTCCTGGAGCGCGACGGTGTGCAGGTGCGTCTCGGCGTGCGGGCCACCGCCGCCCGCGCCGGTGCGGGGCGCGACGGCGCGGACGTGATCGACCTCGATGACGGGTCGACCGTCGAAGGCCACGCAATCCTCCTGGCGGTCGGGCGGTCGTTCCCGCTCGACGAGCTGGGGCTCGAGCACTACGGCCTGGACACGAGCGAGCGGACCGCCCTCCCCCGTGACGGCCGCCTCCGCGTTGCGGACGGCCTGTGGGTGATCGGCGACCCGGCCGGCCCCGAGCTCCACACCCACCAGGCGCACTACCAGGGCGAGCGCGCGGTCCGGATGGCCCTCGGCGACGAGGTCACCCCCGACTACCGGGCACTGCCCCGAGCCACCTACACCGACCCGGAGGCGGCGTCGGTGGGGCTGAGCCTGGACCAGGCGAGATCGTCCGGGATCGATGCGGTCGAGTTCGTGGCCGACTTCAAGACGTCGTCACGGGGGTACGCGCTCGAGGAGACGATCGGCCATGTCACGGTGACCTTCGATCGGGCGACGCGCCAGCTCGTCGGCGCGGCGATCGCGGCCCCGGACGCCTCGGCCGCCATCCACGAGTGCGTCCTGGCGATCCGCGCTCGCGTCCCGGTCGAGATCCTCGCCGAGACGATCCATGCCTTCCCGTCGACCTCGCGGATCCTCAACGGGCTGTTCGCCGACGCGGCGAAGGAGCTCAAGCCAGGCTGACCGCTCGGCGCCGAATCGCCCGAGCCGCACGCCAGGCCGCGTATCCGACGACGGTCCCAAACGTATTGACGATCACGTCGTCGATGTCAGCCGAGCGCCAGGGCATCCGGATGATCAGGTCCCACGCCAGCTGGCCGAGCTCGATGGCGGTCGAGGCGACGACCCCCAGGGCGAGGATCCGGCCCGCGGAGCGCCACCGGGTGCTGAGGAACGGGGCGAGAACGCCGAGGGGGACGAAGGCGAGAACGTTCCCGATCAGGACGCGACCCTCCGCGGTGCCGAACCCACGCTCGAGCGACATCCCGATGGTTGCGAAGGGCGTGATCGCCGCCCAGGGCGCCGGCCAGTCATGGGACTGGACGATCGGCCTGGCCGCTCCGTGCGGGATCGGCAGGGGGAACCAGGTCAAGGCGACGACCGCCGCGATCCACGCTCCCAGCAGGAGCTGCGCGACGAGGTTCGCGCCATCGAGGCCCTCGCGGCGCGCTCGCCAGATGATGCCGGGGGTGAGCGCGCCGAAGAGGAGGAGCGGCACGACGCCGCTGATCACGGTGGTCATGGCCGGTTCGACGCGCGACTAGCGCTCGAATGCGACGTCGCCGTCGATGATCACGAGCCGGGGGCGCGCCGTGGCCAGCGCCCCGCCCGGCTCGATCGGGTTCGTGACGGCCTCGGCCGGGATCACGACCAGGTCCGCCCGCTGTCCCGGGACGAGCCGGCCGCGGTCGTCGTCCTCGGCGGCGGCGGTGGCCGGACCGAGGCACTGTGCCCGGAGCGCCTGTTCCAGCGTGAGCCGCTCGGAGCGGCCGAAGGGCGGAATCCCCTCCGGCCACGTCCCGTCGATCCGGGTCACGGCCATCGACAGGCCCGGCCATGGATCGATCGGCTCGACCGGCGCGTCCGTCCCGAACGCCACCACCGCGCCGCTGTCGACGAGCGAGCGCATCGGGTAGCCGCGGGTCTCGGCCCGGTCTCCCCACAGGCGGAGCGCGATCGGCGCGTCGGCCCGGACGTGGATCGGCTGGATCGAAGCGGCGATCCCGGATCGGGCGAAGCGCGGCCGGTCGTCCGGGTCGAGGAGCTGGACGTGCTCCAGGCGCGGCATCAAGGCGGTCCGGCCCGCGATCGGCTCGAGGGCGTCGAGCGTCACCCGGCAGCTCCGGTCGCCGATCGCGTGGACCATCGTCGCGATCCCGGCGTCCGCCGCCCGGCGGGCGAAGTCCGCGACCTCGTCCGGATCCGTCAACCAGATCCCGCGCTCGGTGCCGGCCGGGAGCGGCCGACCTGCCTCGGGCTCGATCGGCTCGAGGAGCGCAGCCGTCCGCGAAGCCAGCGTTCCGTCGGCGAAGAGCTTCAACCATCCGAACCGCGCCCGCCCGCCGGGAGGTCCCAGCGGGTCGCCGCTGCGCAGCCCGGCCTCCCTGGCCGCAGCCAGCTGCTCCGAGCGGATCGCGGCATGGACGCGAATCGCCAGGTCGCCCCGCTCGTCCAGCACGCGGTAGGCGGCGATCCCTGCGCCGAGTCCCTCCTGGAGCGAGAGCGCGCCGGGGTCGTGGACGGCGACGACGCCCAGGCGGACGAGGTCGCGAGCGAGCCGGACGATCGACGACTCGAAGGCCTCCGCCGAAGCCGGCGGCACGCAATCCATGACGAGGCGCGCTGCGGACTCGTGGAGCACGCCGGTCGGGGCGCCGCGGTCGTCGCGACGGATGATCCCGCCGGCGGGATCGCCGCGATCGGCGTCGATGGCGGCGACCCCCAGGGCGCCGTGGCTCGCCAACAGGGCGTGATGGTCGTGGGCCCAGAGCGCGACCTTGCGGCCGGGCGCGACCCGCTCGAGGTCGTCGGCGGTGGGCCACACACCCCAGCGATCGTTGTGCCAGCCGTGCCCTTCGAGCCAGGCGTCGGGCGGCAGGGCTTCGTGGGCGGCCCGGACGGCCGCCAGGCCGTCCTCGAGCGTCGTCGTGCCTGACAGGTCGATCCGGTCCAGCGACAGGCCGCCCTCGGCGAGGTGGAGGTGGGCGTCGCTCAGACCCGGGATCGCCACCTCGTCGGCATCGAGCTCGATCCGGCGGGTGTGCGGGTCGGCCCGCGTCTCGAGCTCGATCGCCGATCCCGCGAAGGCCACCCGCCCGTCGGTGATCCCGATCGCCTCGACCCAGCCGAACCCGGCCGGTCCCGCCAGGGTCGCGATCCGTCCGCCGGTGACGAGCGTGTCGAGGGGCATCAGCGCGACTCCCGTTCGTCCGGCCACCAGCGATCGGGATCGTGGATGGGCGCCGGGTCCGCGAGGAGCGCGCTCAGCCCGGCATGGTCGAGCCCGGCACCGATCCCGAGCGCCAGCGCGATCCGGGCCTTCGGGCCGCCGAGATGGCCGGTCGGGATCGCCCCGGCCCGGCGCCAGGTCGCGCCACCGCCCGGGAACGCGTAGGCGTCGCTCGCGGCGCCGATCGGGCAGCGGGTCGTGATCGCGACCGGGATTCCGTCGGCGATCGCGGCCTGGGCCGCGGCGAGGAGTCGCGCGTCCGTGTTCCCGGCCCCGGTGGCCGCAACCACGAACCCGTCCGCGCCGTGGGCGTGGAGGGCGGCGATCGGCGCGCCGCTGGTCGCCACGGTCGCGACGACCAGGTAGACGCGCTCAGCGGCCCGCTCGGTCGCGACGTGGCGGCGCGGACCGCGCGGCCGGGCCAGCGCCACGTGCTCGCCGTCCACCCGACCCAGCGATCCGCGGTTCAGGGCCCGGAACGTGTCGAACGCCGAGGCATGGGTCTTCGTGACGTCGTCTGCCAGCTCGATCGAGCCGTCGAGGACGACGACCGCGCCGAGATCGGCGATCGCCGCCTCCGGCGACGCCGCGAGCCGAACGGCCGCGGTGAGGTTGGCCGGCCCGTCATAGTCCGGGTCGCCGGCCGCCCGCATCGCCCCGGTCACGACGATCGGCTTCTGGCCCCGATGGAGGAGGTCCAGGAAGAACGCGGTCTCCTCGATCGCATCCGTGCCCTGGACGACCACCGCGCCGTCGACCGCGGGGTCGGCGAGCGCATCCCGAACCGCGCCGAAGACGCCGAACAGCGCCTCGAAGGTGAAGTGGCTGGCCGGCGTCAGCCCTCGATCGATCGCCACGAGGTCGGCGACGCGATCGAGGCCAGGGACGGTCTCCAGGAGGGCATCGCCGCCCAGGACCGGCACGTTCCCGCCGGCAACCGGATCGTGGCGCATGCTGATCGTGCCGCCGGTGAAGACGATCGCGACGCGGGCCATCGGGTCAGTCCCGATCGGGCTCGTCGGCCGGCCCGACGGCGCTCGCGGCCTCCGCCGGGCCCTCGACGATCTCGGCCTCCGCCGGGCCCTCGACGATCTCGGCCAGCCTGGGGCTCGTCTCGGCGGCGGTCACGGGGTCGACGGCGGGGAGCGCGGTGGCGGGTCGCGGCGAGCCTGCCCCGGGCGCCTCGAGAGACTCGGCATCCGGGTCGGCGATCGGCTCGCCGTCGACGTCGAGGGCGCCGGGCCGAGCCTCCACCCCGAGGGCCGTGACGAATGGGTCGCGGTTGCCGCCGACCGTCGCCCGCGAATCGCGCTCGACCGCCCGGAGGGGGCCGCGCAGGTAGATCGAGGCGATCCCCGACGCGACGATCAGCCCGGCGACGAGGATCATCACGACCGTCACGCCGTTGTTCGGGAAGATCGCCTCGAGGAGGTCGGTGAGCGGTCCGACGACGAGGATCGGCAGGAAGCTCGCGACCGAGACGAGCATGTTCAGCACGCCGAAGACCCGACCCCGGACGTCCTCCGAGAGGTCCTCCTGGAGCTGCGTCTGGGCCGGGATCGCTACCGACGCGTAGGCGATCCCCGCGAAGAACGCGACGCCGACGACGACCGACAGCAGCGACGTGATGACCGAGATCGTTCCGGACACGGACGCCGTGGCCGTTCCCAGGAACGCGGAGATCTGGCCGGACAAGGCCATCGCGATCAGGAACACCCCGAGCGCGAGCAGCCCGCCTTCGATCACCCGCCGGCGCGGGATCAGCCGACCGTAGGCGTTCAGGAGGAGGATCCCCATGACGATCCCGACGCCGAGCGGCAGGACCACGACGACGAAGTCCTCGGTGCTCAGGTGGAGCGTCTTCTTCGCGAAGTTCGGGCCCAGGACACCCAGCACGCCGACGAGGGAGGCGGCGATCCCGAGATAGCTCAGCGACCAGCGGATCTCGCGGTGGTGGCGGATGTAATCGAGCCCCTCGCGCAGCTGGACGACCACCGTCCCGACCGCGTCCTCGGCCTCGCGGAACCGGCCACGCGCTCCGGTTGGGCCCGATGCCCGCACCGCCGACGGCGCCGGCGGGAGCGTCCAGCAGAAGGCCGCCGCGACGAAGTACAGCGCGGCGACGACGGCGATCAGGGCCGGCGCGCCGGCGATCTTCACGATCAGCGGGCCGACGAGCGTGAAGCCGAGGGCGAACGCCGCATTCAACGTGAGGGTGAAGATCCCGTTCGCGGACAGGAGCTGCTTCTTCGGGACGAGGATCGGGATCATCGCGGCCTCGGCCGGGCCGAAGAAGACGGTGATCGTGGAGACCGTGATGTTCAGCAGGTAGATCAGGCCCAGGTGGTTGCCGACGAGGAACATCGCCACGAAGGCGATGCCGCGCAGGATGTTCGTCCCGACGAGGACCAATCGCCGGTCCATCCGGTCGACGAACACGCCTGCCAGCGCCGAGAACAAGACCGCCGGCAGGAGGAACGTCAGGATCAGGGCGCTGACCGCGGTCGTGGAGCCGGTCGACTCCGAGATGATGACGGTCAGCCCGAAGATGACCATGTTCCCGCCGATCTGGGTCGCCGCCTGGGCGATCCAGAGCAGGAGGAAGGGGCGGTTCCGGAAGACGTCGAGGGCGCTCCCCGCGGAGGCCGGCGCGGCCGCGGGTGCTCCCCCGCCGGCCGTCACGGGGCGGTGGGACGCGGCGCCGCAGCGGCGCTGAGGACGGGATCGCCGCGCCGGACGAAGCCGGCGAGGCGGCGCTCGATCGTGCGTCGGTCGAGGAGGATGTGCCGACCGCAGGTCTCGCAGCGGAGCCCGATGTCCGCCCCGAGACGGTCGACGAGCCAGGCATCGCCACCGCACGGATGCGCGCGTCGGAGCCGGAGGACGTCGCCGAGGTAGAGCTCGAGCGCTGGGCGGTCGGTCATCGGCCCGAGGGTACCAAACCGCCGCCTCGAGGGACCCGCGGCACGCTCAGGCGATGGGTCGGGCGTGGGCGGGGACGAGGTCGCGCTTCGTGGCGGGCAGCGTCATCAGCTGGTCGATCGGCTTCACGTCGACGATCGCGTCCGGATTCGTCGCGCCGATCTGGGCGATGATCCCGCCGACCCGGGTCAACGACCCGACGAGGACCTCGGGCCGCCCGATCGCGCGGATCGTGAACGGATCGCGCAGGAGGAAGCCGTCGACGTCGAGCGAGCCCGGGACGCCGCTCACCGCGGTCCGGGCAACCACGCGGATGTCCTCGATGGCGATCGCCTCCGCGCCGGCGTTTCGCAGCTCGTTCAGAAGATCCTCGACCGAGCCGCCATCGACCGCGCCGTTGATCGTGATCTCCACGCCCTTGCCGGCGATCGGATCGAGCCCGGACCACGCCCGGATCCGGCCCAGGTCGGACTCGATCTGGCTGAGCGACGTGGCACCGCTCGCCCGGTCTGCCCGCAGCTCGTCGCGCTGCTGCTGGAGCGACGTGATCTCCGCGCGAAGCTCATCGTTCTCGGTGTTGAGGTTGGCGACGAGCGTCGTCAGGTCCTGAGCGGACTTCGACTGGAGGGCCGAGCCGCCGGCCTGACCACGGAGCTGGACGACGACCAGGAGCCCCAGGATGCCCGCGACGATCGCCAGGGTCAGCTGGCTGCGCCGGTCGCGCATCGCGGAGCCACCGCGGAGCGAGCGACGGGCCGGCCGCACTCGCCCGCTCATGGCGCGCTTCCGGCCGGGGCCGAACCGGCCGGCGAGGCCGGCGCCGCCGAGCCCGGGACGGGTGTGGGGCTGGCGACGGCTCGCGATTCGCGCAGGGTGACCGAGCCCGCGAAGGCGGGGACCTCCACCTCGTCCGGCTCGGCCCACGAGATCCCGATCCCGAACGACCCTCGGCGCGTCTGGACGAACTCGCCCCAGCCGGTCGTCGCGGACAGCTTCGCGAAGAGGTCCTTCGCCCCGACCGCGGTGACGTCGTACGGGCCGGTGAGGTAGGCCTGGTTGACCAGGACCGACCCGCCGATGTCGATGATCGAGCTCGTCGTCGTGATCCGCTCGCCGTTGACCGCGAGCGCCTCCGCTCCCGACTGCCACAGGAGCCCGACGACGGTCCGGAGATCGGCGGCGTTCGCGAGGTAGTCCGCCTCGTTGCCGCCCGGCGGGACCGGCGTCGTCGAGTCCTCGATCCGGATGACGATCCCCGTCCCGCGCATCCGGCTCAGCCCGGCCGCGTCGCGCGCCTCCCGGAGCCGGTCGTTCAGGTCGTGGATGGTCGTCGTGGCCCCGGCGCCCTGCTGCTCGAGGTCGCCGATGTCCTGGCGAAGGCTCACGATCCTGGCCTTGAGCTGGTCCTGCTGGGCCTGCAGCCCGAGCGCCGTCTCCACCAGGACCGAGCGCTCCTGGGTCGTGTAGCGGACCCGCGGTCCCTCGGCCAGGAACTGGGCGGCCATCAGGAACCCCAGCGCGAGGAGGGCGACGCCCAGGGTGATCTGCCAGGACGGGATCGCCCGGATCCGAGCGGCGACGGTCGTCATCCGGCCGGCTGGTGCGGCGGCGGCTCGGGCTCTGTGACGTCGCTCGTGGGGCTCGGGGCCGCCGGGTCGCCGGTTTGCGGCTCGGCGGGATCGGCCGGCAATGCCCACCCGGTCGCGCTCCACAGCTCGGACTCCCGGACGCCGTCGGCCGGCGCGATCTCGTCCGAGACGGGACGCCCGAACAGCCGGTTGTCGCCCGGAGCGTCGGGGCCGGCCGGGAGCTCGCGGCTCCGTGTCCTGCGAACGACCATCACCGCGATCACGGCGATCAGGGCGAGCCCGATGAGCGAGATCGACCCGAGCCACTGGGCCAGACCCGGCTCCGTGCGGCCCGGCGTCGGGGAGCTGGGCGGGACCGGCGGCAGCGACCCCACCACCTCGAACGACGGATCCGGCTGCGGCGCGCCCCACCCGGCGGGAAGCGGGCCCGCCGGCGCGGGCTGCGGACCGCGTTTCACCGGTGCCTTCGCCCCGAGCGTCGCCAGCCAATCGGCCTCGAACCCGGCGACGTCCTTGCCCAGCGCGGCCCGGAACGCGTCGTCGTCGGACACGCCGTCGGCGTACGAGCGAATCAGCTTGACGAGCGCGTCGCGGTCCGAGACCTGGACGATCCGATCCACCGCCGAGACGCTCTCCGCGTAGGCCAGGAAGAAGCGCTCGCGGGTCGTCGGGAAGGCGCCGGCCAGCCCGTCGAGCGGGATGATCGAGCCGTCCTTCGCGGCGCCTTCGACCTGCTGGCGATCGGAATCCTGGTAGCCGTCGGAGAGGTAGACCGCCAGCCCTTCGTTCAGCCAGTGCGGCGGCTCGTGGTACGGGTTGTCGACGGCCGTCTGGAAGACGACATGGGTCAGCTCGTGCGGGACGACGCTCTCGACCCAGCTCGCGTCGATTTCGTCGGGCGTGATCAGGGCGAACAGCGTCCGGATGTCCGGATGGGCCTGGCCGCCGACGTTCTCCCTGGTGGCCGGGCCCAGCGCGTCGTAGAACGCGGACTGGTCGGCGTAGATGAAGAAGTCGATCGGATCGCTCTCGGTGACGCCGAGGAGCTTCGAGGTCTCGGCGACCGCGTCGTCGCCGATCTTCAGCGCCCGCTCACCGAACGCCTGGTCGCCCTCGACCCAATGGACGTGGACAACCTTGCCCTCGAGGGTCTTCCAGCGGAACCGATCGTCGGCATAGGTGTAGACGATGGGCGGCCCCACGACGGTCGCGCCCGACCCGGTCGTGACCCGGAAGCGGACGTGGAACTGGGTGTTCGGGACGACGTGACCGTCGCTGAGGTCCAGGCGGTAGTCGAGGGTCGACGAGCCGGACGGCGTCCCCTCCGGCAGCGGGACGACCGTCGGGCCGATGGCCCCCGGGGTCTCGACGAGGACCTCCACGCGCGCGACCGAGCCACTCACCGTGACCGGCTGCTCGATCTCGATGAACTGACCGAACTTGGAGCTGCCAGTGCCGTCGCCGAAGCTCACCGGATCGGCTGCCCGAACCGGCGCGACGCCGAACAGCGCCAGCGCGACGACGGCAAGGGCTCCGAAGAGCCGCCGGCCGCTCACCTGGCCCATGCGAGGCCCGCCATCCGGATGATCCCCATCCCGTTGTCATACGCCCCCAGGAGTCCCGTCCGAGCCAGCGTCCAGCTGACGTCGTAGGTCAGCGGGATCGTCGGCGCCTCGTCGCTGACGATCCGCTCGGCCGTGTCGAAGGCGGTCCGGGCCGCCGTCGCGTCGGGCGCGGACAGGGCCGCAGCGACGGCTCCGTCGAACGCCGCCGACGACCAGTGGCCGTAGTTGTTCGAGGCCCCGCTGCCCAGGAGGATCCCGAGGAAGTCGTTCGCGCCGGGATAGTCGGCGACCCAGCCCATCGCGAAGATCTGGGGCGGGTCGGTGGCGAGCCGGTCGAAGAAGCCCGGGCCCTGGACCTCGATGTGGATCGTGATCCCGAGCTCGCGCTGGATCTCGGCGGCGAACGCGCGATCGGTGGGGCCGCCGCCCAGCAGGGTCGTCTCCGGGAAGCCGGCGCCGCCGGGATAGCCGGAATCGGCGAGGAGCTGGCGGGCCCCGGCCGGATCGTGCGCCGGCAGGAAGTCGGTCTCGCTGCGGCCCGGGATCCCACGAGGGACCATCCCGGTCGCCGGCAGGTCCGTTCCCGACGAGGCCAGCCCCACGAGGTGGCGCCAGTCCACGGCCCGAGCGAAGGCCTGGCGGACGCGGACGTCATCGAAGGGGGGCTTGGACGTGTCGAAGCCGTAGTACTGGAGCGACAGGCCGTCGGTCCGGCGGAGCTCCGGCCCGAGGGTGTCGTCGTAGGCCAGCCAGGTGGCGTCGAACGGGGACACCGTCGCGAGATCGATGTCGCCATCCTCGAACGCCGCCACGGAGCTGCGGCCGCCGATGTCGTGGACCAGCTCGACGGTCCGGATCGCCGGGACGCCCGCCCAGTAGTGGTCGTTCGCGGTCAGCGTCGTCTTCTGCGGCGTGAGGTCGCTCAGGACATAGCCACCGCTGCCCACGAAGCCCGCGCCCGGGGCGATGATCGCGGCGCCCGTTCCGTTCGGGTCCAGGCTCGGGGGCACGACGGCGAACGTCGGCCCGGCAACGATCGTCGGGAAGTCCGTCGCGGGACGGGTCAGATGGACGACGACGTCGTTCCCCTCCGCGGCGATGCCCACCGCCTGACGCTGGCCGTTCCCGCGCGAGTAGTCGAGCGCGCCCTGCACGTCGCCGATCAGGCTGACGAGTGGCGACGGGTGGGCCGGATCCACGATCCGGAGCCAGCTCCGCACGACGTCCTGGGCGCGGATCGGCGAGCCGTCGCTGAACTGGATGCCCGAGCGCAGGTGGAAGACGACCGTCGCGCCGCCATCGCGGAACTCCCACGATTCGGCGAGCGCCGGACGAGCCTGGAGCTGCGCATCGATCGCGGTCAGGCCTTCGAACAGCTGCGCCGAGATCGCCGCGCTCCCGATGTCGCCCTGGACGGCCGGGTCGAGATCGCTCGCCGCGCCGATCAGGATCCGGACGGTGTCCGAGCTGGCGGCCGCGGCGCCGAGCGGCGTGAGCGTCGGTCCGCGGCCGGCGATCAAGGCCGCGATCGCCAGCACCGAAAGGACCCGGAGCGCGACCCCGTTCCCGCTGCGTCTCGGCCGCGAGATCAGCCGCTGAAGCGTGCCCACCAGGCCCCCGTCGGCTGCAGACCTCGTCCCGGGCGCACCGTCGTCGCGATCAGGCGCTGGATCGCGACGGGCTCGCGCAGCCGGACGCCGCGGACGTCCGCGTCACGCGCGAACCCGGCCAGGAGCGCGACGACGCAGACCCAGCGACGCATGGGCGGAGGATAGCGGTCGGGCGCGGAACCGGTCCGATGACGAACCTGTCCGACGGGCACGGACGCTGCGAGCAGCAAAAGAGGCCTCGCAAGTCACACCGCCGGGGGAACGATGCATTGCCGCGAGGCCTCTGTTCCGATAACGAGGCGCCGCCGGAAACGTTAGGGCGATTTCACTGCGAGAATCGGCGGACCCACCACCGCATGCGGAGAACCTTGGTGTCCACGGCGATTCCCGGATGACGCTGCGCCTCCGAAGCACGCTGAGCCGCTCGCTCGAGCCGCTCGAGCCGGAGGACGGCGCCGCGATCCGGATGTACTCGTGCGGGCCGACCGTCTACCGCTACGCCCACGTCGGCAATCTCCGAACCTTCCTCCTCGCCGACCTGATCCGGCGCGTCGTGCTGTACCACGGGGTCCCGGTCGTCCAGGTCCAGAACATCACCGACGTCGGGCATCTGCGCGACGAGCGGTTCGATCGCGGCGAGGATCGGATGCTCGTCGCGGCGGGGCTGGAGCACAAGACGACCCAGGAGATCGCCGACGCCTACGAGGCCGCGTTCCACGCCGACGCGGCGCTCATCAACCTGCTCCCCGCCCACGTCTATCCGCGGGCGACCGAGCACATCCCCGAGATGGTCGAGCTCGCCGAGCGGCTGGTCGATGCGGGTCACGCCTACCTGAGCCCGGCCGGCAACGTGTACTTCTCGGTCGCGTCCTGGCCGGCCTACGGCGAGCTGTCGGGGAACACCCTCGACGCCCTCCGAGCAGGCCATCGCGGCGAGGTCGAGCCCGACAAGCGCGATCCCGCGGACTTCGCGCTCTGGAAGGCCGCCGGCGAGGGTCGCCAGCTCAAGTGGCCCACGCGGCGCTGGGGCGAGGGGTTCCCCGGCTGGCACCTGGAATGCTCGGCGATGGCGCTCCGCCATCTCGGCCCTCGGTTCGATCTGCACACCGGCGGGATCGACAACGTCTTCCCGCACCACGAGGACGAGATCGCCCAGTCCGCGCCGCTCGTCGGTGGCCCGCCGGCCCGGATCTGGACCCACGGCGAGTTCCTCAACGTGGGCGGCCGGAAGATGGCCAAGTCCGCCGGGAACATCGAGCGGATCGCGGACGTGGCCGAGCGCGGAATCGATCCCCTGGCCTTCCGGCTGCTGTGCCTGACCTCGCGCTACCGCCACAAGCTCGAGTACACCGACGAGTCGCTGGCCGCGGCGGCCGCCGGGCTCGCCTCGCTGCGTGGCGCCGTCGCGGCGCTCGGCCCGGGGCCGCTGGACGGTCCGTGGGCGAGCGAGGCCCTGCGGGCGGGCGCGGCCACGGCCCGCCCGATCGGCACCGCCGCCGGCATCGCGGGCAACGGCTCGGGCACGGGGCCCGATCTGCGCGATCGGGCCCACGACCCCTCCGCCCCCCTGTCCCCCGCCGGCCGTGCGTTCCACGACCGGTTCGCGGCCGCGCTGGACGACGATCTCGACCTGCCAACCGCGCTCGCCGTCATCCGCGAGGTCCTCCGGTCCGACCTGGCCGCCGACGAGCGGCGCTGGCTGGCCTTCGACGCCGACTTCGTCCTCGGGCTCGACCTCGATCGGACTTCGGTGGCGCCGGCCGCCACCGGCGACGCGGTTCCGGACGAGGTCCAGGGGCTGGTCGACGAGCGCGCCCGGGCTCGCGCCGCCCGTGACTACGCGACGGCCGACGAGCTGCGGGTGCGGATCGCCTCGGCCGGCTACGACGTCGTCGACCGGCCCGATGGGCAGACGGTCCGGCGCCGCTGAGTCACCCGCGGGCGAGGTCTCGCCGCGCCCCGAACCGATCGATGATCCGGTAGAAGTTCCGCTTGCTGAGGCGGTCGCGCTCCCCCTCGGGGAGCGCGGTCCAGCCTCGGTGCTCGTGGCGGATGGCGGGCAGGCCAACGGTCACCGCGCGCCGGGGCGGCGTGTCCTCGCCCTCGTCGCGGAGGACGAGGCTCCACCAGATGTCGAGGTTCCGATAGAAGCGGAACCGCTCGTCGATCGGGCCGCGAACGGCCCCGTCCGCGCGCCGGAACGCCAGGACGTAGCCCTCGATGGCCGTGGCGTCGCCGGTGGTGACCTCCTCGAAGCGACGCAGATCGTCACTGACGAGGCCGAAGCCGCCCGCGACGCCGACGGCGGGATCGCCGAGCACGCCGACCAGCGGCGTGACGATGTCACCCGTCGGCTCGATCGATCCGTCGAGGACGATGACGATCGGCGCCACCGAACGCCGGAGGCCGATCGCCCAGGCGGCGCCCGTCCCCAGCCGCTCGCTCGTCCGGACAAGCTCGACGCTCCCGTCCAGATCCGACAGCGCCGCGTCCTGATCCGGTGAGGGTCCGTCGGCCACGACCACGACCGACACCCCGTTCGGGGCATGCGCTCGGACGCCGGCGGCGGCGCGCGCCACGTCCGCCGGCCAGTCGGTTGCCACGATCAGCACCGTGGCGACGCCGATCGCCGGCTCGTCGAGCCGCGAGGGGACGGCCGCGGACGACCCGTATCGCACGATGCCGTCCGTCTCGACCGTGGGCGGCGTCGCGGGTGCGAGGGCGAAGTCGGTCCCGCGATCGACGACGTTCCAGCCGGCCGCTTCGATCTCGGCACGGAGCCGGTCCGCTTCCGGCCAATCCCGAGCCGCGCGTGCCGCTGAGCGGGCATGCGCGAGCGACAGGACCTCGTCGGGGATCCGCTGGCGGGGCATCGGCGAAGGATCGCACGCGCCCGCTCAGACCGTCCGGTACGGCGCCTCGTCGTCGATGTTGCCCACGAACTCGGGCAGGCCGCGGTGCTGCAGGACCTGCCGGATCGCGAGGATCTCGCCGGTGTGGAACCAGTAGTGATAGGTCACCCGCTGGATCGCCGATCCGAATGAACGACGCGGTCCGGCCCCGGGCAGGGCTCCGTCGAGGTCGCTCGCCGCCAGCACCGCGAGCCACGGATCGGCCGCGGCGGTCACCTCGGCCCACGCCGCGAGCATCGCCTCCAACGATGGGGTCGTCGGCGGGCCGCCATTCGCGGCGATCTCGTTGAGATCCGGCCGCGGCGTCAGCCCCTGAGCCCGGGTGAGCCAGTAGCGCTGCTCGTGCCAGGCCATGTGGGCCACGATCCAGCCGATCGAGTTCATCGGCTCGAGACGGCGCACGGCGTCTTCCTCCGGCGTCCCGCGCAGACCGCGCCGGAACTCCGAGCGGGTGAAGCGCAGCTGCTCGACGAGCGGGTGCGCGGCGGGTTCGGACATGGCGCCAGTGTCCGGGCCCGGGGCGTTCGCCGCAAGGCGAGCGAGCCGCGTACGATCCCTCCAACGACCATCGGGGATGCGCCCACCAGCCGTGGAGGCTCGACATGACCGACGAGGTCAACGCGCTCGCCGCCGAGTATTTCGACTACCTGCTCCAGGCGTGGCCGACGTGGGGCCACATCATGGGCAACTACCAGTACGCGGACCGTTACGACGACGCGTCCCGGGCGGGTGAGGACGAGGAGATGCGGGTCCGCCGCTCCTTCGCGGATCGCGCCGAGGCCATCCCCGCGGACGGGCTCTCCGCGCAGGACCTGATCACGCGCGAGATGATCGTCTTCGACGGCCGGCGCAACGCCGACGTCCTGGAGGCCCGCTTCGCGGAGTTCGGGGTCGACCCGATCTTCGGCCAGCAGGCCGGGCTGCCGGTCCGCTACCCGAAGCTGCCGATCCCGAACGCGGACGTCGCCGAAGCGATGCTCGCGAAGACGCGCGGCGTGGCGACGAACTTCCGGGACATGGCCGACCGCCTGCGCGAAGGCGTCGCCCGCAACCGGACGCCGGCCGCGTTCGCCTGCGATGACACGGTCCGCCAGATCGACGCCTGGCTCGCGAGCCCGCTCGAGACCGACCCGATCCTCCACACGTCGGAGCCGCACGGCGTGGCTGATGTCGACCGCTGGCGCGGCGAGCTGCGCGCCATCATCGAGCGCGACGTCCGTCCCGCGATGGCGGCCTACCGCGACACGATTCGCGACGACGTCCGGCCGCACGCGCGCGACGACGCCCACGTGGGCCTGACGTGGCTGGCCGACGGCGACGCGGCTTACGACACGATGGTCCGCTACCACACGACCTTGGCGAAGTCGGCCGGGGAGATCCACCAGATCGGGCTCCAGCAGATCGACAAGCTCGCGGCGGAGTACCGCGAGCTCGGCCCGGAGGTCCTCGGAACCAGCGACGTCCCCGAGATCTTCCGCCGCCTGCGCGAGGACCCGGCGCTCCACCACACGAACGGCGCGGACATCGTGGCGGCCTCGAAGACGGCCCTCGCCAAGGCGACCGCGGCGACGCGCGACTGGTTCGGGATCCTGCCGAAGGCCGGCTGCGACGTCGAGGAGACCCAGTCCGGCGCGATCGCCTTCTACTTCCCGCCCGCCAAGGACGGCTCCCGGGGTGGCGTCTTCTTCATGAACACCTCGGATCCCGAGGGCTGGGGGCGCTACCAGATCGAGGCGACCTCCTACCACGAGGGGATCCCGGGCCACCACCTCCAGCTCGCGATCTCGACCGAGCTCACCTCGATCCCCGAGTTCCGCAAGCGCCTGTTCATCGCCGCCTACGGCGAGGGCTGGGGACTCTACTCCGAGCGGCTCGCGGACGAGATGGGCCTGTACTCCACGCCGCTCGACCGGATGGGGATGCTCGAGGCCGACTCGATGCGCGCCTGCCGGCTCGTCGTCGACACCGGGATGCATGCGCTCGGATGGAGCCGCCAGCAGGCGATCGACTACATGGTTGCGAACTCGCCGATGGCGGTCGGTCACGTGACGGCGGAGATCGACCGGTATGCGGTCACGCCCGGGCAGGCGCTCGCGTACATGATCGGCCGGTTGGAGATCCAGCGGATGCGGCGCGAGGCCGAGGAGGCGCTCGGCGATCGCTTCTCGATCCAGGGCTTCCACGACGCGGTCCTCGGCAACGGCCTGATGCCGCTGCCCGTCCTGGACCGGGTGGTCCGGGACTGGACGGAGGGTCAGCGCGCGCCGGTCGCCGTCTGATCCGCGACCGGGTCATCGGCCCCGACGACCCGCGCCTCGAGGAACTCGTCGACGCCGAGCATCCCGAGCATCGCCTCGACGCCGGCCGGCATGGCCGTTCGCGTCGGATCGCGATAGACCCGTGGCTCGACGAGCTCGACGCGCCCGCCCTTCCGGGTCCGGTACGCCAGCCGTCCCGCGGCGAGAGCGTTGCGGACCCAGTTCGCCTCGGGTCCGTAGGTCAGGGCGAACGTGATGGTCCGGCCATCCCGGCTCGGAAAGCCCATCATCGGCGCGACATGGAGTTGGCCGGTCCGTCGGCCGACGTGCTCGATCCGGCCGAACCCCGGCAGGAACCACACGATCGGGTCGAGGATCCGGTTCGTGACCGCGTGATTGAACCGGGCGATCGCCTTCGGGAACGGAACCGCCATGCGGGGAGAGTAGACGACGGCCCCCTCGCACCGTCTACGCTGGGGCCGTGAACCCCCGCGACGTCCTCCGCTACGGCCAACGCGAGATCGACCCGCTGATCGACCGGTTCCGGGCCCAGGACTGGGCGCGGACCGCGCTCGGCGTCTGGACCGCCAAGGACCTCGTCGGCCATCTCTCCGCATTCGAGGTGCGATTCCTCGAGGTCGTCCAGCTGTTCGTGGGCGAGGAGCCGGCCACGACCCTCCGGGGGGAATCGCCCGCCACGTTCAACGACACGCAGGCCGCGGTCCGCGCCGACTGGCCGGTAGAGCGGGTCGTCGCTGAGCTGCGCGACGCCCATCGAGCGATCATGGACCGGGTCGACGCGATCCCGGCCGAGGTCTGGCGGGAGGTCGGGACGATCCCGTGGTACGGCCCCGAGTACGCGCTGGACGACCTGCTCGTCTACCAGCAGTACGGGCACAAGCGCGAGCACGCTCCGCAGCTGGGCGCGGTCCTCGAGCAGCGGGGCTCCTGAGCTTCTCTCGGAACCACACGCCGTCGTCTTGACGTCCGGCCGATCGCGGCCCATGATGAACACGTGATCATGAGCACGCGTTCACGCCCCACGACGGAAGACGTCCGGGCCCGGCTGCTCGACGCGGCGGAAGCCCTCCTGGCCGACCGCCGGCCGGCGACGATCACGAGTCGGGACATCGCGCGAGCCGCCAGGCTGTCCGACGGCGTCCTCTACAACCACTTCGCGGACAAGGGCGATCTTCTGCTAGCCGCCCTCGTGCGCCGGTTCGAGCGGCTGACCGCCGCCTACGCGGCCGACCCGGTCGCCACGGGCACGGGAACGATCGCCGAAGGTGTCGCGGAGGTCGTCCGGCGAGGCCATGCGATCCACGTCGCCGTCCTGCCGATGCTTGCGAACCTCGCGGGCGAGCCGGCCCTCCTCCATCGGTTCCTCGTCGAGATTCATCGTCCACCGCTCGGCGGTGACGTCTTCGCGCAGCCGGTCCGTGCCTGGCTGGCCACCGAGCAGGCAGCCGGCCGGGTCCGCGCGGGCGACCTCGACGGACTCGTCCACCTGATCGTCGGCGCTGCGCTGCTCCAGGGACTGATCGACCTCCTGGGTCACCGGGCTCCGGCTGAACGCGACCGCCAGCTCGCGGCAATCGCTGACGCGCTCGTTCCCGCATTGCTCTCCCACCCAGGAGGCCTCGATGCACCACACCGTCACGCCTGACCCGTCGACCGCGACCAGCGGGCTCGTCATCCGGACCCCGCGCCGCTACGACTGGCGGATGTGGCTGCACGCGCGCGGCCGAGAGGGCCGGTTCAGGGACGAGGAGGTTCGCCTGGCCCGGATCGGCGCCGGGGATCGCGTCCTCGACGTCGGCTGCGGGACCGGCTCGCTCGCCATCGCCGCGGCGCGCGTCGTCGGGCCGAGCGGCCGCCTGGCGGGCGTCGACCCGAGCCCGGAGATGATCGAGCGGGCGTCGGCGAAGGCGCGTCGGGCGGGCGTTTCGGTCGGGTTCGTCGCGACCGCTGGCGAGGCCCTCCCCTTTCCCGCCGGCTCGTTCGACGTCGTGACCCTGTCGCTGGTCCTGCACCAGCTGCCGGTCGATGCCCTCCACGCGACGATGGCCGGCGTCCGGCGCGTCCTCGCTCCGGGCGGCCGGCTCCTCCTCGTCGATCTCGACCTGTCGAACCCGACCGGGAACACGGTCCATTCGCATGCCGCGAGCCATGGCGGCGGCGGGGGCCAGCGATTCGACCTCGATCGGGTCGGTCTGCTCGTCGAGCATCTCGGGCTGACGATCGTCGAGCGTGGCCCGATCGCGTTCCGGTTCCGAGGGCTCGAGCCGCTCCGCTACCTGCTCGCCGAGGCGCCGCCCGCCGCCGGCTGATCCGGGGGGCGCCATCAGGCGGCGCCCCGAGAACCTTTCCGGAACGTCGTTCGTCAGGACGGGCGACATGGGAACGTTGTCCGCGATGGCCCTCCCCGCCGATGATCCGCCGGTCTCGCTCCGTCGTGAGCGGTTCCTCACCGCGGCCCGTCCGGAGCTCGACCGACTCTACCGGCTGGCCGGCCTGATCCTGTCGGACTCGGCCGAGGCCGAGGACGTCGTCCAGGATTCGCTCGCGCAGGCG
>DASSHB010000141.1:0-6936 GCA_035693125.1 Candidatus Limnocylindrales bacterium
TTGAGCGGCGACGCCCGGCCGGTCGGGCCGCTCGACGAGGACGCCGCCCGAGCGGCGGCTGAACGGCTGGATCGGCTGACGAAGCCGCCGGGCAGCCTCGGCCGGCTCGAGGCCCTGGCGATCCAGCTCGCCGGGATCCGCGGCGCGCTCGTCACGGACATCCGCCGGCCGGCGATCGCCGTCTTCGCCGCCGATCACGGGGTCACGGCTCAGGGCGTCTCGCCGTATCCCTCGGCCGTCACGCGCCAGATGGTCGCGAACTTCCTGGCCGGCGGAGCCGCGGTCAGCGTCCTGGCCCGCGCCGCCGGGGCCGACCTCGTCGTCGTCGACGTCGGGATCGCCGGCGAGCCGATCATGGCTCCCGCCTCGAACGAGGATGCGCCGTCGGTGCGGTTCGAGGCAGCCCGGATTGCCGACGGCACCCGCGACCTCTCGGCCGAGCCCGCGATGACGGTCCTCCAGGCCGGTGCCGCGATCGCCGCCGGGCGGCGCGTCGCCGGGGACCTCGTCGATCGTGGTGCGGATCTCGTCGCCCTCGGCGAGATGGGGATCGGGAACACCACCGCCGCGAGCGCGCTCGTCGCCGCGCTGACCGGCCGCCCCGCCGCCGACGTCACGGGTCGCGGGACCGGCCTGGACGCGGCCGGCGTGCAGCGCAAGGCTGCCTTGATCGACGAGGCGCTCCGCCGCCATCGGCCCGCGTCGAGCGACCCAATGGGCACGCTCGCGAGGGTCGGCGGTCTCGAGATCGCCGCCCTCGTCGGGGCGATCCAGGAGACGGCCTCGCGCCGCGTTCCGATCCTCCTCGATGGCTTCATCACCGGCGCGGCGGCGCTCGTCGCGGCCCGTCTGGACCCGTCGCTGCCACCCCACCTGATCGCCGCCCACCGCTCGACCGAGCCCGGTCATCGGATCGCCCTCGACACGCTCGGGCTCGACCCGGTCCTGGATCTGGACCTGCGTCTCGGGGAGGGCAGCGGTGCCGCGCTCGCGATCCCGCTGGTTCGCGCCGCAGCGCGGATCCTCGGCGAGATGGCGACGTTCGACGAGGCCGCCGTTTCGAATCGCGACTGACGGCCGCCGCCCCTCGCCCGCGTGGGCGATCATCGCCCCATGCGCATCGCCGAGTTCGAGCTCGAACGGTTCTTCGCCCGCTGGGAGTTCGCCGTCCGCCATCTCCTGTGCGCGAGCGACGTCGAGGGTTGGCCGATGGCGGACCTCCTCGCCCTGGCCGACAACGAGACGGCCGCCCTGTGGCGCGACCTCCGGCTGGGGTACAGCGAGGCGCCGGGCCATCCGCTCCTGCGAGCCGAGATCGCGAGCCTGTACGAACGCGTCGACGCCGACGACGTCCTCGTGTTCGCCGGCGCCGAGGAGGCGATCTTCTGCCTGTCGAACGTGCTCCTGGGGCCCGGCGACCATGCGGTCGTGACGTGGCCCGGCTACCAGAGCCTGTACGAGGTGGGCCGCGCGGCCGGTGCCGACGTGACCCTCCACGAGCTCCACGAGGCCGACGGCTGGACCCTCGATCCGGAGCGGCTCGTCGCCTCGCTCCGGTCCACGACGAGACTGGTCGTCGTCAACGCCCCGCACAACCCCACGGGGATGCTCCCCACCCACGCCGAATGGCAGCGGCTGACCGCCGAGCTGGAGCGGCGCGGGACCCATCTCCTGGCCGACGAGGTGTACCGCTTCCTCGAGCTCGACCCCGCGGACCGCCTGACCGCCGGCGCCGACGCGTTCGCGCGCGGCATCTCGCTGGGCGTGATGTCGAAATCGTTCGCGATGGCCGGGCTGCGGATCGGCTGGCTGGCGACCCGCGACCGCGACCTCCTCGCCCGCTGCGCGGCATTCAAGGACTACACGACGATCTGCGCGTCGGCGCCGTCGGAGGTCCTCGCGCTGATCGGCCTGCGCGCCCGCGACACGGTCCTGGGCCGCTCGCGGCGGATCGTGGAGTCGAACCTCCAGCGCCTCGACCGGCTGTTCGTCGAGCGAGCGGACCGCCTCGCCTGGGTCCGGCCGCGCGGCGGCTCGATCGGCTTTCCGCGGCTCCTCGGCGACGAGCCGATCGACACGTTCGCCGAGCGCCTCGTCGAGGCGGAAGGCGTGCTTCTGCTGCCCGGCTCGCGGTTCGGCGCCACAGGCAACCAGTTCCGGATCGGGTTCGGTCGCGAGGACCTGTCCGCGGCCGTGGCCGGCCTCGAGCGCTTCCTGGACGCGGGCTGATGGCCGAGTGGATCTACCTCATCCACCCGCCGCGCGACGACTTCGCGGCGACGATGACCGAGGAGGAGAGGGCGGTCTGGGGCGTCCACTGGGAGCGGATCCAGCGCGAGTTCGCTGCCGGCCGGATCATCCTCGTGGGACCGACACTCGGGCCGACGAACACGGGGGTCTGCGTGTTCGAGGCGCCCGACGAGGAGAGCGCCCGAGCGTTCATGGAGGCGGATCCGATCTTCGCATCGGGCTTCGCGACCCTCGAGCTCCGGCCGTTCCGGGTGTCACTGCTGCGCGGCCGCGACTGAGGGCGGCCCGCGTCAGCCCCTGACGAGCCACGTCGAGGGGACGCCGAGCCCGTCCTCGCCGAGCCTTTCGCCGACGACGATGATCCCGCCGGCGGCCGGCATCATCCGCACGATCCGCGCTTCGCCCCAGGGGCCATGGTCGAGACCGGTCCACGACACGCCGTCGCGGGAGCTCCAGACGACGCTACCGGCATCGCCGCCGTCGCGGTCGCCGGCGGCGAGCCAGCCACCCGGCGCGCGGACGAGGAACCGTGCATCGAAGGTCGTGCCGACGGGCAGTCCGGCCGGCCGCGGCAGGACCGTCTTCGTCCAGACGGCGCCGTCGGTGGACCGCCAGGCCACGGGGACGTCGTCGCCGCCTCCCGGGCCCTCCTGTCGCCCGAGGGCGACGAGTCCATCCGGCCCGGCGACGAGCGGACCCAGCTTCAGCGGGGTGTTGCGGATCGGCGTCCAGTGGATCGCGTCGTCCGAGCGCCAGACGCCGTCGCTCACGGGCTTCCGGAGGAGACGGTCCTCGCCCGATCCGAACTCGGCTGTCGCAGTTGCGATCCAGCCGGACCCGAACGGGGTGACGTCGCGGAGACGGACACCGAGTGGCGGCGCGTCGTCGTCCGCGATGCGCGTCCAGGACCGGCCGTCCGGCGACGTCCAGATCGCGCTCCCGTCGCCGAAGCCACCATGGAAGTCGTAGCGACGGTCGCCGAACGCGACGAGTCCGTGATCCGTGGCGACGACCTCGTCCATCGTTCGGCCGGACCCCTCGTCGACGAGCGCCGGACCCCAGGTGGCGCCGTCGGGGGAGGACCATGCGGCGGCATCAGCCTGGCTCGCGTCGTCGAACTGGCTCATCCCCACGGCGACGTACCCGGCGTCGGTCCGGAGAAGGTCGAGCGGGACGCGGTTCCAGCCCTCCCGGACGGAGACGAAGGCGTCGCTGTCGGCGCCGCGGGTCCAGGTCACGCCATCGGGTGACGTCCAGAGGGACGCGGGCGGGAGCCGATCGTCGGGACCGACGACATGGGACTGGCCGAAGGCGATGACGGTCCCGTCCGGGACGTCGACGACCGGGCCGAGCTCGAGGTCCCCGAGCGCTCCCGGCGGCACGGGCATCCAGCCGGAAGGCGGCTGGTCCGTCGCGGACGGGCTTGCTTCCACGGGTCCCGACGGGCCGGGGCTCGTGGGCGGGGAGGGCGGCAACCCGCTGCAAGCGACAACGACCGCGGCAACGAGCGCGGTCGCGGCGGCGGAGACTCGCGGCACGCGGCGCCTCATCGCGGTCGTGGACGACTGGCACCGGCTCGCTGCGACGCCAGTGCCCGAGGATGCCGAATCCCGTTGTCGGGGCCCGATCGATCGTCGATGATGGCGGCCCACGACCGGTCGGCAATCGGCGCCGGTGCGGCGTGGCAGCGGCGGTCCCGGGCGACCGCCACCGGGGAGGTCATGGACATCCAGCTCGGCGGCCAGCGGATCCTCGTCCTCGACGAGCGGGAAGGGGCCGACATCCTGCGTCAGCGGGCGATGGACAAGCGGACCTCGGCGTTCGGGAGCGGGATCGGGGCGCTCCTCCAGCGGCCCAAATCCGAGGACGTCGAGCTCGCCACCGTTCAGCGCCGGCTCGAAGCGTTCTGGCATGTCGTCGGTCGGGCCCGCTACGTTTACGACCGGCGTCGCGACTACGCCGTCGTAGCGAGCGCTCCGGAGGTCCACGAGGTCACCGTCCACGACACGATGTACCCCGTCGCTGACGCCGGGCGCGGAGCACGGACCTTCACGCTGAACGTCGTCGAGCACTGCCGCGAGGAGATCGACCACGACCTGACGGCGGACGCCCGGAGCGGCGCGGTGGTGGCCGACGCCGCCGCGGTCCTCACGGCGTCGCACCGCGAAGTGGCCGATCCGGCGTCCCTCGGGGAGGGCGACACCGTCGTCGTCCCACCGGAGCAGAAGGCCTCGTTCGTCGTCCGCAAGCTCCTCGCCGAGATGCTCAAGCCCGTCCAGGCCGACACGATCGTCGAGGAATCGCTCGTCCTCGAGACGACGGACCTGATCTACCGACCGATCTGGGCGTTCGAGTTCCACTGGCGCTCGAAGGACAAGCGTGGCGTCGTCGAGCTGGACGGCGTGACGGGCGCCGTGCGGACGGGCGGAGCGCTCCTGCCCCAGCTCGGCCGGGTGATCACCCGGGATGCGCTCTTCGACATCGGCGCCGACACGATCGGGCTCCTCGTGCCCGGCGGCAGCATCGCCGTGAAGGTGGCCCGGGCGGCGCTCGACAAGAGCTACTAGCGCAGGGCCGGTCAAGCCGGCCGGCGGCCCCACACGCCCGAGGCGCAGCCGAAGAACGAGTCGCCATAGGTCGCCTCGAGGCCGGCCGCCCGGAGGACCGGCACGAGCGCACGACAGTCCCCGAACCGCTCGGTGTAGATGCCCAGAAGCCGGTAGCTCTCCGGATTGCCGAGGAGCAGCCGGCCCAGGATCGGGATGACACGCTTCAGATAGAAGAGGTATGGCCATCGGAGCGGCGCGAAGCGCGGCGTCGAGACCTCGATCAGCGAGTAGGTGCCGCCCGGCCGCAGGACGCGTGCCAGCTCCGCGGCGAACCGAGGCCGATCGTCCGGGCGAATCGTCTTCACGCCGAACAGGCACAGGATCGCGTCGGCCGAGCCGTCGTCGAGGGGTGGGTCCATCGCCAGGAGATCCCCGCCTCGCAACTCGATCGCCTCGTCCGGCGACCGCCCGAGCCGGCGCCGAGCCACATTCAACATCCCGGCCGAGAAGTCGATCCCGATGATCGGATCGGCCGGCCCGAGGCGGCCCCGGAGGAGCGACCAGCCTTCGCCCATGCCGGTCATCCAGTCGTGGACCGTCATCCCCGGCCGCAGCTCCAGCCGGCGAACGGCGGCGATCCGCCAGCGCGTCGAGAAGCCGAACGAGGTGATCCGATTGACCCGGTCGTACGAGGCAGCCATGTCGTCGAACACGCGACGCTGGAAGTCCGCGTCGTAGAGGTCCGCCATCGCGTCAGGCGCGCTTGCGCTCCAGGTCGAGGAACGGCAGCGGGACCACCGAGGCGCCGACCCGGCCGCGCCGGCCCTCGACGCTCCACTCGATGTCGACCTTGGATCCGACGCGCTCCTGCGACGGCGGCACCGAGGCGAGGGCGATCGCCTGCTTGAGGATCGGGCTCCAGCCCACCGACGTCGCCCTGCCGACCTGGCGGCCGCCGAGGAACACGGGCCGGGCGGACCGATCGACCACGGGCGAGATCGCCGGCGGCAGCCCCTGGTCGCTGAACAGGCCCTCGATGCCGGCCCACTCGAGCTCGAGGCCCACCAGGCGCCGGCTCGGACCGCCCGCCCGCGACTCGCGCTCCAGCGCCAGCCGGCCGACGAAGTCCGCCGGCTTGTCGAGGTTGACCAGCCGGCCCAGCCCGATCTCGCCCGGGCTGTAGTTCTGCTCCGGGTTCATCGCGTGCCGGGCCGAGGTGTAGTCGACCTCGAGCAGGATCAGGCCCGCCTCGAGCCGGACCACGTCGAGGGCGAGCATCCCGACCGGTCGGATCGCGTGCGCCCCGCCGGCTCGCCAGAGGGCGTCCCACAACTCCGTGGCATGGTCCGCGCCGACCCACAGCTCGTAGCCCAGGTCGCCGGTGTAGCCGGTCCGGCTCACGTCGAGAGCGACCTTGCGCCGGCCGACCTTCAACGTGGCCTGGCGGCGGCGGAAGTAGCGCAGACCGGCGAGGGACTCGCCCAGCGCGGCCTCGAGGACGTCGCGGGCCTGGGGACCCTGCAGGGCGAGCGCCGCCGTCGACTCCGTCTCGTCGGCGATCGTCACGTCGAGCCCGGCGCTGTTCATCCGCAGCCAGCGCAGCTGCGGATCGGCCGCCGTCCAGCGGAAGGACCCGTCGTCGAGGGCGTGGACCGTTCCGTCGTCGATGACCTTGCCGTGCTCGTCGCACCAGGGCGTGTAGATGACCTTGCCCGGATCCAGCCGGGACGCGTCGCGGGTGATCACCCGGTCCACGAGCCGACGGGCATCCGGACCGCCCACGACGTACTTGAAGAGCGGGCTGACGTCGATCAGGCCGGCCGCCTCGCGGACGGCGTTGTACTCGATGTCATGAGCGTCCGCGTAGGCCGACGAGGCGAAGTAGCCGGACCACTCGCGCCACTGCTGCTTGCGGTTGAGCGGCGCGGTGACGGGATGGAAGGCGGTGCCGACACTCATCGCGGCGGAGGATAGCCGAGCGGTCAGCCTCCGGCGGCGGCCGTCGCGCGCGTCGCGTGCGCAGCGGCGACCGCGGCCGCGCAGCGCCGGATCGCCTCGACGGACACGTCGGCATCCGACTCGGTCGTCGACCAGTTCGAGACGGAGATCCGCATCGCCGACATTCCGTGCCACGTCG
>DASSHB010000142.1:0-7121 GCA_035693125.1 Candidatus Limnocylindrales bacterium
ACTTCGTGAGCGCGGCCGCCGGCGGGCCGCAGGAGCGACTCACGTTCAGCTTCGACGTCCGCGACCAGCTCGACATCGTCGGGCCGGGCGATCCGGCCCCGTCGACCAAGACGCCGACCCTCGCCGACGTCGGCGGTGACGTCGCGAAGATCTCGTCCGACCCCAAGCCCGATCCCGACTTCTACAAGACCTCCGAGGCGGACGCCCTGGCGGCGAAGAAGCCGTTCGTGCTCGTCTTCGCGACGCCGAAGTTCTGCCGCTCGGCCACCTGCGGCCCGACGCTCGACAAGCTCAAGCCGGTCGCGGCCGCCCATCCCGAGATGACCTTCATCAACGTCGAGCCGTACCAGCTCACGTTCGCCGAGGGCTCGCTCCAGCCCGTCCTCGACGCCCAGGGAAACCTCGTTCCCAACGACGCGACGAATGCGTTCAAGCTCCAGACCGAGCCCTACGTCTTCGTCGTCGGCTCCGACGGGATCGTCAAGGCCTCCTTCGAGCTCGTCTTCTCGCCCGACGAGATCGAATCGGCGATCAAGGCCGTCGAGTAGCGCCCCTAGCGAGCGTCGTCGATCAGGACCGCGACGTTCGCGTCGCCGTCCCGGACATAGGTCACGCGCACGGGGACGAGGCTGACCTTGTGCTCGGCAAGGTGTCCCGGCGGGAACGTCGCCGCGTTCTCGAGATGGCCGATCCGGAAGTCCACGGTCCGGCCGTCGGTCGTCCGGATCGAGAAGCCTTCGACATTGGAGAGGCTCGTCGCCTGGACCGCGACGACGATTCCCGTCTCCGTCTGGCGGCCGGAGCCGCCGAGCAGCGCCGCGGCGCCGGCCGCGAGGGCGATCGCGACGACGACTGCGCCGAGCAGGATGGCGAGCCGCTGCCCGCCGGCCGGCCGAGCCGTCACGCTCCCGTCCCGCTGCTCCCCGGCGTCTTGAGGGGAGCGGCCGCGGCGCACTGCGGGCAGGTCTCCGCGCCCGGCTCGTAAGTCGGCAGCTCCAGGCGCCACAGGGCCCGGAGCGGATACGAGCGACCCGTGACCGGCGACGTCAGGGTGTTCATCCCGCCGCTCCGATCGACGAGGACCGTGCACTCGACGATCTCGCCACCGGCCGTCTCGACGGCCGGGATCATCGCGAGGAGCGAGCCGCCGGTGGTGAGGATGTCGTCGACCAGGAGCACCCGCTCGCCGGGCTCGATCCGGAAGCCGCGCCGGAACTCGCGGCGGGCCGCGCCGTCGGTCTTCACCTCCTCGGCGAAGATCGCCCGCGTCCCGAGCTGGCGGCCGGTCTCGAAGCCGAGGATCACGCCGCCGGTCGTCGGACCGGCCACGAGGTCCACCCGTGGCGTGCCGTCGTCGGCGCGCACCTGCGCTGCGAAGAACCCGCACAGCTCGCTCGTCGCGGCCGGATCCGACAGGACCGCGAACTTCTCGACGTAGGCGTCCCCGTGGCGGCCGCTCTTCAGCTGGAAGTGGCCGTCGCGGAGCGCGCCAGATGCGCGAAAGAGCTCCTCGGTCCGGCGGGCAACCGCGGTGCGGGCGCCGAGCTCGACGCCGGGCCTGATCGTCGTCATCGCGTCGAAGTCTACCGACGCGGCGAGGTCGGTAGCAGTGGCGGCCCGGTGGGCATGACCCGTTTCGGGGCCCCGTCCGTGGTCGATCCGGGCTCGAGGACCCGTGGCTCTGGGCCTCTGGAGCGACCTGTCAGCGTTCCAGAGTCCGTCGGACGGCTCGCGGTTCGATCGAGTTTCGACCGAGGTCACGCCGCGCTACGGGCGGTACTCGACCCCCTTGGCGGACGGCGCGCCGGGCTTCCGCGGCAGGGCCGTGCCGATCAGGTCACGGTACGAGCTCAGCCCGCGACGGCGGCACTCCCCGCCGAGCTCGTCGACGAGCCGGACGGGGAGCGTCGGGTCGGCGAAGATCGCCGTGCCCACCTGGACCGCCGCCGCGCCAACGGCCAGGAAGTCCAGGACGTCCGCGAGCTCCGTGACGCCGCCGATCGCGACGACCGGGATGTCGACGATCTGGCTCACCTCATAGACGATCCGGAGCGCGACCGGCTTCAGCGCAGGCCCGCTCAGCCCGCCGTAGACGTTCCCGAGCAGCGGTCTGGCACGGGACGGGGACACGGCAATCCCCGACAGCGTGTTGATCGCGGTCAGGGCATCCGCGCCGGCATCGGCGATCGCGCGCGCGATCGGCCGGACGTCCGCGACGTTCGGTGACAGCTTCACGAGGAGCGGCAGGTCGGTCGCGCGGCGGACCGCCGCGGTGACCTCGCCCGCCGCGCCGGCGTCGATCGCGAACTGGAGCCCGCCGCGGCCCACGTTCGGGCACGAGATGTTCAGCTCGATCCCGGCGACCCCCGGCACGCCCTCGAGCCGGCGCGTCACCTCGACGTAGTCGGCGACCGATTCGCCCGCCACGTTGACGATCACCGGCGTCTTCCAGGTCGCCCACTGCGCGGCGTACTTCTCGACGACCGCGTCGACGCCCGGGTTCTGGAGCCCGATCGAGTTGAGCATCCCGCCCGGGGTCTCCGTGACGCGCGGCGTGACGTTGCCGATCCGGGGCTTGAGCGTCGTGCCCTTGCAGCAGATCGCGCCGAGCCGATCGACCTCCACGACGTCGCCATACTCGATCCCGTAGCCGAACGTGCCGGATGCGACGAGGATCGGATTCGCGAGGATCAGCCCGCGGCCCAGGTCCACGGCGAGGTCCACTGGCGTCGTGGCGAGCGGCTTCTCCCGGGCGGCGAGCCCGGTTGGGGTCGCGGGCTGCGGCCCAACGCGCGCCAGGCGCGCCAGCGGGTCGAGCCGCGCCGGCACGGTCGTCTTGCGGACCGTCGGGAGCTGCTTGAGGTTCGACACCCGCACGTCGCGCGACGTCGTGACCTTCCGCTTCGCCTTCACCGCCCCTTCACCAACCCGAATCCCAGGCCACTTCGTCGGCGGCGAACACCGGACCCTCCCGGCACACACGCTGCGGAGCGCCGTTCGTGCCCAGGATCACACAGCCCAGGCAGGCGCCCACGGCGCAGCCCATGTTCTGCTCCATCGAGACTTGAAGGAACGCCTTCCGGCGCGCCGCCGTCGAGCCGGGCGGGTCGACCCGCCCACCACCGCGCTTGCGACCGAGCTTCGCGACACCGAGCCGCTCCCGGCGACCATCGGCCAGCCGGGCGAGCGCCGCGAGCATCGGGGCCGGCCCGCACGCGAAGGCCTGGTCGGCCCACGCCTCGAAGTCGGGGACGAGCTCGGTCACGAAGCCGCGGTGGCCCACGGACCCGTCGTCCGTCGCGATCACGTACTCGACCTCGTCGGGCAGGAGCGACGACGGGTAGACGTCGCGCGCCGACGCCGCCCCGAACAGCAGCGTGACCTGGCGCCCGTCGCGAAGCGCCTCGTCGGCGAGCGAGCGGATGCCCGCCATTCCCAGCCCGCCGGCGATCAACAGGAGATGGCGCGACCGCGGATCGACCTCGAAGGGCCGCCCCAGCGGGCCCAGCATGTCGACCGGGTCGCCGGGCCGAAGTCGGGTGAACCACTCGGTCCCGCGTCCGATCGTCCGGAAGTGGATCGTGATCACGCCACTGACCGGGTCGGCCGTGTTGATCGAGAACGGGCGGCGCAGGACGAGCCCGGACAGGTCACCGGTCCGGACATGGACGAACTGGCCAGCTCGCGAGCCGACCGCCAGCTCGGGTGCGAGGAACGACTGGAGCCACTGGCCCGGGAGGATCTCCCGGCTGTCGACCAGCTCGGTCCGGACCAGGCGCATCGTCACCGGCGGGCGGGACCCTCCGGGCCGGCCTTGTCGTCGGTCTCCTCGTCATCGTCGTCGTCGAGCTCGTCCTCGTCTTCCGCGAGGTCGTCCTCGTCTTCCGCGTCGCCGTCTTCGGCCTCGTCCTCGGTCTCCTCGCCGGGCTCACCGGCGAACGCCTGGACCTCCGGCGCGATCGCGGGGAACGCCTCGGCGAGTGCGTCGGCCAGGTCGCCGAACACGTCGGTCGGGTCGTAGTACTCGACGAGCTCCTCGGCGGTCGCGAGTGGCCGCCACTCGTTCTCCTCCTCGGTCAGGACCTCGGCCCGGAACTCGCCCGAACGGGTCAGGGTCAGCCGCTCGTCCTCGTCGTCGTTGACGATCAGGTCGCCGATCTTCGAGATCAGGGCCGAGGACGCCTCCTCGAACTGCTCGAGCAGGCGGGCCTCGCTCCGCTGGCTGCGCTCCTGGAACTCGAGCGCCAGGTCGTACAGCCGCTGGGCTGCGGCCTCGTCGTCGTCGAGCTGGACCGCCTCGGGCTGGGTCGCGGCCCATTCATCGGCGGCGGCGGCGTACGGATCAGGTGCGCCGATCGTGAGGCCCTCGTCGACGCCGATCCCGGCAGCATCGAGGACGTCGCCCTCGGCGGTCGGCTCGGGCGCCAGGCCGGCACCTTCACGAGCCGCCTCGGCGAAGGCCTGGTACAGGTCGGCCGGGTTGTAGAGCTCGACGAGCTCCGCGGCCGATTCGATCACCTCGGTCTCGGAGGTCCACTCCCCGGTGACGTCGTCCTGGAACCGGGTGCGGCTGCGGAACGTGAGGTCGGGAGCGATCGAGAGGTAGTCGGGATCGTCGTCGATCAGGACCAGCCCTCCGAGCTCGTTGATCCGCTCGCGGTTCGCGTCGAGGAACTTGCGGAGCTGGGAGGTCGCCTGGACGAGGAAGTCCGAGCGTTCGAGGGCGGCGTCGGCCGCGATCTCACCGAGCAGGTCGTTGCGGCTCGTGTCCATCGCCGATCGCCTCCTTCCATCGTTGGGCTGCGGGGTCGCGGTTCGTCGGATCGTCATCGTTGGTCGGGCTCCGTCGGGTCAGCTGTGGTACTCGAGATCGGGTCCCATCCGCTCCCGGAGGAACATCGAATGATGGCGCTGGAAGATCCACTCCCCCGCCCGATGGCCGAGGGCTCGAAGGCCTTCGTCCGCTTCGAGGCGGTCCAGTGTGGCGTAGTCGGGGAGGTCGAGCAGGATCACGTTGTCGAAGTCCCAGCCGTGGGCGACGTTGTACCAACCGAGGAAGCGGATCCCGTACTTCGCCTCGTACTCGCGGAGCTGTCGGGCGAACAGCGTCCGCATGTAGAACTTGAAGAACGCGTCGCGGCCGCGGCGGACCGAGAAGTACGTCGCCAGGACGGGCACGAGCCTTGCGGGACCTCCGGTGGGGGCGCCTATTGTCGCATGGGGTCGGCGGAGTCCGGCGGTGGGGGCGCGCCGGCAGCGCCGTCGTCCCGGCCCTCGTCCTCGAGCTCGCCCACCGTCTTCGTCGCGCTGCCGAGCGGCCGCCGCCGGCTGCGCCGATCCGCGGCGACGAGCCGGAGCAGGAAGATGATCGTCTGACCGGCGACGAGGAGCAGGACGAGGACCGCGATCAGGAAGGCCGTGCTCAGCCACGTCGGCCAGGTCCAGGCGACGCTCAGCGGTGTCAGGACGAGCAGGATCGCGAGTACGACGAGCTGGAACCGGAAGCAGCCGAGGCCCGGTCCACGCTCGGCGTCCAGGTCGGAGCCCTTGTACTGGACGGGGGGGAGGTTGGTGGCCACGAGCCGGAAGAGTACCGGCCCCGGGGGCGGGGCGCCCGCCCGCCGGCTGAAGCGCGGCTGGCCATGCAGGTCGGCGGGCTATGCAGCTTCGTGCATGAACCCGGCTCGGTGCCTGGCGCTGGCTCGGTGCCTGGCGCTGGCTCGGCCTAGCGCGCGGTCGTGCCTGAGGCGGGCTCGTCCCCACCCGGTGCGCGGCCACCAACGTCCGTCCGGGCCGGCCACCAGCAAACATGCACGAAGCTGAATGGCGGGTGCCACCGCCGCAGCGCCACGCGCCACGCGGCTGGACTGCCAACGGTCAGCCCGGAATGCCCCGCCGCGCGATGGCGTCCTGGAACCGGAACCACTCCCCCACGACCGGCAGGAACCACGGTCGGCCCTCATACGGCGCCGGCACGAGCGGGAAGCGGAGCCTCGCGAGGGCCGGCTCGGGCCCGCCGCCGAGCCACCGCGCGATCTGGATCCCGAGCGAGGTCATCAGGGCGACACCCGTGCCGCAGCAGCCAAGCCCGTACGTGATGCCGTCCATACGTCCCACGTGCGGCATCCGATCGAAGGTGAAGCCGACGTTGCCGCCCCAGCCGTAGTCGATCCGGAAGCCGGCGAGCTGCGGGTGGACCTGGAGCATCCCCTTGTGGAGGATCGCGTGGATCCGGTCCATGCCCATCGGCAGGAAGCTCGCCCGGCCGCCGAAGATCATCCGGCGGTCCTCCGAGACGTGCCAGTAGTAGAGGAAGTTCTTCGTGTCGAAGAAGGCCCGGCCTCGTGGCGAGAGGATCCGTGTCAGTTCCTCGGGGAGTGGCTCGGTCGCGATGATGTAGCTCCCGATCGGAATGATCCGTCGTCTGAGCGAAGGGACGGCGCCGTCGGTATATCCGTTCGTGCCGACCACGACGTCCTGGGCGAGCACGGAACCGCGAGCGGTCTCGACGACCAGCCGGCCGTCGGCCTGGCGGCGGATCGCCGTCACCCTCGTCCCCTCGTGGAGATCCGCGCCGGCGGCCGCTGCGGCCGCGGCCAGCCCCGCGAAGTACTTGCCGGGATGGAGCAGCCCGCTCGGCGGGAAGACAAGACCGCCGTGGTAGAAGGTCGAGCCGATCTCCCCGGCCAGGTCGGCCTTGTCGACGTAGTCGGCCTGGATCCCGAGCTCGCGGTAGCCGGCGATCGACTCGCGCAGCTCGCGCGCGTGGGAGGGCGCCCAGGCGAGGTCCAGGTAGCCCCGCTCGCGGAACTCGCAATCGATCGCCTCGTCGGCGATCACCCCTTTGATCGCGTCATAGCCGGCCATCGTCTCGTCCCAGAGCGCGCGGCCCGTGTCGTCGCCGTACTTGCGGATCAGGCTCGAGCGACCCCACTTGTAGCCCGGATGGACGATCCCGCCGTTCCGGGTCGAGCCGCCGAACCCGAGATGCTCGGCCTCGAGGAGCACGACGGTGGCGCCGGAACGGGCGAGCTCGCGGGCGGCGTTGATCCCGAGATAGCCCCCGCCGACGATCACGACATCGGCGGAGTCGGGCAGCGGCCGATCGCGGTACGACGGGA
>DASSHB010000143.1:0-20392 GCA_035693125.1 Candidatus Limnocylindrales bacterium
GTTGTCCGGTACGACCACCCGAAGTCTCGCGTCCAAGCTGGCGCCGCCCGGCCCGATCAGGGCGATCGCGATCGTGCCCGCCAGGAGCGCGAGCGGGAACTCGAAGCCGTTGTCGCGGTTCCAGAAGCCGCGCGCCCAGTGGGACTTCGCGATGATCACGACCCCCTGGCCGATCAGGATCAGCGCGGCGAGTGGCGTCAGGAAGCCCACGGCGAGCAGCCCGCCGCCGACGAGCTCCGCGGCGATCGAGATTGCGCCGAAGACGGCCGGTGGCCGGAAGCCGAGGCGAGCCATCACCGCATGCCAGCCCATCCAGCCCGAGCCGCCCCACCAGCCGAACGCCTTCTGGGCGCCGTGGGCGGCGAATGTCAGCCCGACGGCGAGCCGGAGGACGAGCAGGCCGAGATCGGTCGTGTCCATCGGCGCCATCCTGATCCCGCCTGCGTTGCAAGGCCGTTGCAGATGGGATTCCCGGCAACGCGAACCGCGGACGGATCGATCAGGAAAGTGGTGGAGATGAGGGGACTCGAACCCCTGACCCCCGCGATGCGAACGCGGTGCTCTCCCAGCTGAGCTACATCCCCACGGCCGAGGGGCGATGCGCACCGGCGAACGGCGGCGGCCGACGGGTCCCGAAGTGTAGCACGGGCGATTCCGGCCCCCGGCCGGGCCGATACCCTCGCCGCGATGTCGATCGGCCTCGTCCTGGGCCTCGTCGCCGCGCTGTGCTGGGGCTCCACCGACGTGTCGGCGGCCTTCGCCGGGCGGCGTTTGGGGAGCGTCCGGGTCGCGGCGCTGGTCCAGCTCGCGAGCCTCGTGGCGATCGTGGTCCTCGTGATCGTCCGAGCGTCCGGGCTGCCGGCCGACCCCGCCGACCTGGCGATTGCGATGATCGCCGGCGCGATCGCCGCGCTGGCCTACGTCACGTTCTTCACGGCGCTCCGGATCGGACCCGTGTCGGTGGTGTCACCAGTCGTCTCGGCCTACGGTGGGGTCACTGTCATCCTGGCCGTCGTGCTCCGGAACGAGACCCTGACGCCGCTCCAGGCATTCGGCGCTGCGCTGGTCACGACCGGGGTGGTCCTCACCGGCCTCGTCGCCGACGGCGGCTGGCGCTCGACGCGCCTGGTAGGCCCCGGCGTCCTGTTCGCATCCGTCGCGATGCTCTGCTTCGCCGCCCTCACGATCGTCCTCGCGGGGCCGATCCGGAGCGCCGGCTGGCTGCCCGTCCTGTTCGCCTCGCGGATCGCGAACGCGGCGACCGTCTGGCTCGTCCTCGCCGTCGTCCTGCGATCCCGCTCGGCGCGCGTCCGCCCGCTCCTCGACGGTTGCCCAAACCTGCCCGGGGGTCGCACGGCCGCGGTGGGCGTGGCGGTCCTGGGCGGCCTGCTCGACATCGGCGGCTTCGTCGCGTTCGCCATCGCGCTGGAACAGGCGCCGACCTGGATCGTCGGCCTCGCGAGCTCGTTCGGGCCGGTCGTCAGCGTGGTCGTCGCCGTGGGCCTGTGGCGCGAGCGGCTTCGCCCGAACCAGTGGCTCGGTCTTGCCGGGCTCGCTGCGGGCCTGGTCGCGGTGGCCCTGCCCTGACCGGTTCGAGCCTCAGGCGGGGATGCTGAACCAGAAGCTCGTCCGACCGTCGCCGGAGTCCGCGCCGACCCGACCGCCGCCCGCCTCCACGAGCTGCTTGACGATCGCCAGGCCGATCCCGGCCCCGCCGCGGGCCCGGTCGCGCGACTTCTCGACCCGGTAGAAGCGTTCGAAGACGCGATCGAGGTCCTCGGCCGGGATCGTGTCACTCGTGTTCGTCACCGTGACGAGGAGATCGCCGGGGCGCTGCTCGGCGATGACCGTCACCATCCCGCCGCGGGGTGTGTAGCGCACGGCGTTCGAGAGCAGGTTCGCGAGGACCTGGGCCAGGTGGTCGGCATTGCCGCGGGCGGGCAGGCTGGCCGGCGCCTCGACCGTGACGCGGAGGCCCGCCCGCTCCAGGGAGGGACCCGCGAGCTCCACCGCGGAACGGATCGCGCCGGCGAGGTCCAGCGGCGCGAGGACCGGCGCGGTCGTGGCCGCATCGCCCTCGGCGAGCGCGTCGAGCGAACGCGACAGCCGGACGAGCCGGTCCGCCTCCTCGTGGAGGCTCTCGTAGGTCGCTCGATCGGCGGTGATGACGCCGTCGCGGAGCGCCTCGAGGTAGCCCTGCAGGTTCGTCAGCGGCGTGCGCAGCTCGTGGGCGGCGTTGGCGATGAAATCGCGCCGCATCCGCTCCTGTTCCTCGAGGCTGGCCGCCATCTGGTTGAACGAGTCGGCCAGCGAGGCGATCTCCTCGGGGCCCTCGCGCGGGACTCGTGCGCCGTAGTCGCCGTCGGCGATCCGGCGGGCCGCGGCGCCCACCTGGTGGAGCGGGCGGGCGAGCATCCGGGCCATGACGAACGCGAGCCCGACGCTCGCCAGCGCGGCGACGATGACGGCGGCCAGGACGACGCCCGGGACGGAGTGGTCCCACATCTCCTGGGCGTGATCGGCCGAATCGCCGGCGGCCATCATCAGATCGGTGAACACCTGACCGCCCACGATCAGGACCCCGCCCACGACGATGACCAGCCCGATCGCGGCGGAGGCCAGCGAAGCGAGGGCGATCCGGATCGCGATCCCGCGCGAGCCCACGGCCGGCCTCAGGTCGCGACCGGGGCGGAGCGGTAGCCCGAGCCGCGGACCGTGGCGACCCAGCGCGGAGCGTCGGGGTCGTCGCCGAGCTTGTCGCGCAGGCGCCGGATGTGGACGTCCACCGTGCGGTCCAGGACCTCGGCCTGCTCCTCGCCCCAGACCGCGTCGAGGAGCTGGTCCCGGCTGAGGACCCGGCCGTCGGCCTCGAGGAGGGTCTGCAGGATCCGGAACTCGACGTGGGTCAGGGTCACGGCCGACCCGTCGACGGTGACCTCGTGGCGGTCGGGATCGAGGACGAGGCCGTTGTGCTGGATCGGCCCGGCGGGGGCCGAGGTGCCGGCTGACGGCCCGCCCGCTGGCGAATCGGCGCTGGTCGCGGCTCCTCCCGCCCGGCGCGGCGCCCGGCGCAGGATCGTCTTGACCCGGACCACGAGCTCGGCCGGGGAGAACGGCTTCGGGAGATAGTCGTCCGCGCCATCCTCGAGGCCGGCGATCCGGTCGACGGTCGTGCCTCGGGCCGACAGGACGATGATCGGCGTCGCCCCGGCCTCCTCGTCCCGGCGCACGGCGCGGATCACGGCCCGCCCATCGAGCTCGGGAAGCATCAGGTCCAGGACGACGAGGGCGGGCTCGTGGGTCTCGATCGCATCGAGCGCGGCCGGCCCGTCCCCGGCGGTCACGACCCGGTACCCCTCGCGCTCGAGGTACGTGCGAACGAGGCGGACGATCTTCGCGTCGTCGTCGACGACGAGGATCGGCCGGTCGGGGATCGCTGTGGGCTGCATCGCGAGCATGATCGCCGACGATAGGGCCTGCCGATGACGCGAACGTGACGGCCGGTCGCCGCGCGGCGCGCGGGCGCCACGCCGCGTCGGCGACGCGGCGCTGAGGGTTGCGGGGGCCTGGGTTAGGCTCGGCCCATGACGGAACGATCCCGGCGCGCGACGCGCGCGCGCCGCAGCCCCCAGCAGCGGGTCGCGCGCTGGCTCGTGGCCCGCGCGCCGGACGGACGCCTCGTCGCCGAGCGGACCGGCATCTGTCGGCGTGATCAATCGGACGTGGGTTCGCCCGCGACGAGCCCGGGATTGTGACCGAGCACGACGAGGCGGCCTGGAATGAGGGGGTTGCTGCGCAATCCGACGAGCCGTCCGATCCGATGTTCTCGGCTGAGGTCGTCCGGCCGGCCGTCGAGCGGCTGGCCGCACTGGCCGGTGACGGCCCGGCGCTCGAGTTCGGCATCGGCACGGGCCGGATCGCCCTGCCCCTGGCGGCGCGCGGCGTCGAGGTCCACGGGCTCGACCTGTCGCAGCCGATGGTGGACCAGCTTCGGATGAAGGCGGGCGGTGAAGCGATCCCGGTGACGGTCGGCGACTTCTCGACGGCCGCGGTCGAGAGCGCATCTCCGGGCTCGTTCGCGCTCGTCTATCTCGTCTACAACACGATCATGAACGTGACGAGCCAGGCCGGGCAGACCGCCGTCTTCCGCAACGCGGCGCGTCATCTCCGGCCCGGCGGCGCGTTCCTGATCGAGACGCTGATCCCGGACCTCCAGCGTCTGCCCCTTGGTGGGCGGTTCGTTCCGTTCGACGTGAGCCCGGACCACCTCGGGTTCGACGAGTACGACCTCGTCTCGCAGCGGCTGGTGTCGCACCACTGGACGCGCCGCGATGACGACTGGGAGGCGTCGTCCGGGCCGTTCCGCTATGTCTGGCCGGCCGAGCTGGACCTGATGGCCGAGCTGGCGGGACTCCGCCTCCGCGACCGCTGGGCCGGTTGGGCGGGCGAGCCGCTGACCGCGGAGAGTCGGAGTCACGTGTCGGTCTGGGAGAAGCCGTAGCGCCCATTCCGTCCTGACTCGGATTCCGCGGGAGTGTGCGGGACGTGGAGCGTGAACCGGGGGTTCCGGTGCCGCACCGTGCGGGAACGGACCGGATCTCAGTCCATGGAGACTTGTGAGTCTCGGAGACTCAATCGGGCGGGTCAGCAAACGGGAGACCTGCTCGCAGCCGACGCTCGGCGGATTGGTCCACGCTCGCTGCGTCCCGGAATGGAGTCCACCAGACTCAGTCACTCGGGGAGCCGCCGGGGAGCGAACGGAATCCCATTGACGATATCGAACGCCTGTTCGATACTGGCCGTCCGATGGCCAGCCTCTCCCCGGACGTCTCGGCGGCTCTGGCGTCCCTCCAGACGCGGTGGGGTGCCGCAGCTCCGCGGGTGATCGGGGCGCTGGCCACGGCGCCGCTCCCGGCCGAGCCGCCCGACGACCCATCCGAGCTCGCTCCCCCTCCCACGGGCGAGCCGCGAACGGGCGTCGAGCGGGTCGTCCGGACCGGCTTCCCGGCCCTCGACGCGATCGTCGGACCGGCCGGGCAGGGACTTCCCCGAGGCGCGAGCGTCGCGCTGGCCGGTGCGCCGAGCTCGGGGGCCACGACCCTCGCCCTCCGGCTCGTCGCCGAGGCCCAGGCGGACGGCGCGATCGTCGCCTGGCTCGACCTTGCCCGGGCGCTCGACCCGGTCGAGGCCGCAGCCCGTGGCGTCCGCCTGGACTGGCTCGTCGTCCTCACCCCCGAGACGCTGGACGAAGGGTTGTCGATCGCGGGGATGCTCCTCGCCGCCCGCTCGGTCGACGTCCTCGTCGTCGACCTGCCGCCGCGGCCCGCGCCCGGCACGACCCCGGCGAAGGTCGCCGACCGGTTGCGCCGGCTCGCCGCCCTCGCCCGCCGGGCCGAGACCCTCCTCGTCGCCCTCGAGCCCCCCGGCCTGACCGCCGGGCTCGCGACCGCGGTCGCCGAATCGACCGGCCTCCGCCTCCAGCTCCAGCGCCAGGCCTGGATCCGGCTCGGCCGCGACGTCGTGGGCCAGCGGACCGAGGCGGTCGTCGCGCGGAGCCGCTACGGGCCGCCGGGGAGACGGGCCGAGCTGCGGATCCTCTACGCCGAGGGTGGCGATCGGGACCGCTGTCTCCGCCACCCGGATCTCCTCCGCGACGACCCGGCCCGACCGGCCCTCCGCGGCGACATCGTCCCTCTCCCTCCACGGACCCACCCATCGACCGATGCGACTCCTCCACCTCTACTGGCCCCACCTCCCGATCCGGTTGGCACGCCACCGCCGCTCCGACTCGTTCCCGACCGACCGGCCGGTCATCCTCGGCGGCCAGCCGTGGACGGACGGGACGGTGATCGACGCGGATCCGGCGGCCCGGGCGCTCGGCGTCCGGCGCGGGATCCCGCTCGGGAGCGCGCACCGGCTCGCGCCTGAGGCGGCCTTCCTCGACCCGGAGCCCGAGGCCGACGCACGTGCGGTCGAGGACGCGTTCGAGGCGCTCGCCCGGTTCTCGCCCGGGCTGGCCGGCACGACCGATCCCGCCGATCCCGGCTTCGGGCTGATCGAGCTCCAGGTCGACGGGCTCGACCGGCTGTGGGGCCCGGACGAGACGCTCGTCGGGCGGCTCGTCGACGCGGTCGCGCCGATCCTGCCCGGCACGCCCCGGCCCGGGATCGCGGGGACCCGGTTCGCCGCGACGGTGGCCGCCGGGCACACCGAACCCGGGCTCGCCCGGATCGTCGAGCCCGGCGGGGATGCCCGGTTCCTCGCCCCGTTGCCGTCGTCACTGCTCACCCCGGACGCGGACGTCCGGGCCCGGCTGATCCGGTTCGGGCTGCGCCGGATCGGGGCGGTCGCGGAGCTGCCGCGATCGGCGCTCGTCGCCCGGTTCGGTGGGGAGGGGGAGCGGATCCACGCCCGGGCGAACGGCGAGGAGATCGAGCGGTTCCGGCCGCGGCGCGCACCGGAGCGGCTGGTCCTGGCCCTGCCCATCGATCCACCCGTCGCCGAGACCGAGTCGCTCCGGTTCGTCCTCCACCGGCTCTCGGGCGCGCTCGCCGCCCAGGTCGACGCGCGGGGGATGGCCGCTGCCCGGGCCACGCTCCGGCTGGGCCTCGAGCTGGCGTTCGCCCGAGCCGGAACGCCGGAGACGATCGTCGTCGAGCAGCGCTTTCCCGAGCCCACCGCCGATGCGGATGCGATCGAGCGGCTCCTCCTGGCCCGGCTCGAGCGGACCCCGCCGCCGGCGGCGATCGAGCGGCTCGAGCTGGAGCTGGCCGGGGTCGAGCCGGCGGTCGGTCAGCAGCTCCCGCTGTTCGTGCCGCAGGCGGCCCGCACCGCCAAGCTCGGCTGGCAGCTGGCCCGGCTCGCCCTGACGTTCGGGGAGGACCGGGTCCGGACGGCGGCCGTCACCGACCCGGATGCGCCGCTCGCCGAGCGACGCTGGGAGTGGCGATGAGCGCCGGTCCCGCCAATCGCCCGTCCCGCCCCATCCGATGACCCGGCTCCTGCGCGAGCATCCGTCGATCGACGTCGAGCTCGATGACGGCGGCCGGCTCGTCGCGATCCGCTGGAACGGCCAGCGCGAGCCGGTGGAGGTCTGCAACGCCTGGCGGGTCGCCGAATCGTGGTGGCGTGAGCCGATCGAGCGCGACTACTGCAAGGTCGTCGGGCGACGCTGGCTGGCCCTCGTCTATCTCGACCGCGTCGACGGCACGTGGCACCTCGAGCGGCTGTACGACTAGCCCGCCGTCAGGCGATCGGCGAGCCGATCGTCAGGCTGAGGACGAAGAGGAGGGCAAAGAGGGCCACGACGAAGGCCAGGGCCTGGAGGTCTGCGGAGCGCGTGGATCGGAGTTGCACGCCATCACCCCTGAACCGACCGGTTCCCTGCCGGTCGACGTGAGCGTAGACGGCGGCCATTCACGCGTCGTTACGGGAGATCACGGAATTCGTGACAGTTCCATCGAACCTCGAAGCGATCGGCGCCGGGATGGCGACGGATCGCGCCGAGCGGTGGGGTGCCCTCAGTGCGTCGGCAGGGAGCCGAGGACGAAGAACGCGACGCCACCAACGAGAACGGCCGTCAGGACGAGGGCGCCCGCGATATCGCGAGCTCTGACATGCACCGATCTCGTCTCCCGTGCGGTCACTGGAAGGGGCAACTCGCCCCATAGTAGACGAGCAGCGTTCCGTCGTTCGATCCGGGTTGGTTCGGCTGGAAGCGCGCCTCGGCCAGGCAGCCGGCCGGATCGCGCGTTGCGTCCAGCACGACCGAGCCGTCCTCGAGCGGCGACCCGACGTCGACCATCCAGCCGCGCGCCCGGAGCGCTGTTCGGAGCTCGCCGGCCAGCGCCAGCGGCTTGCCCTTCACGACGAGCGTCGCGCTTGCGTCACTCCCGATCTCGCTCGCCGACTGGCCGGGAAGACCTGGCCAGCTTGATGGCAGCGCGTCCCAAACCGGCCCGAAGGCGGTCGTCGTCTGGGACGGGAGGCCGGCGGCGGAGATGGGGCTCGGAGCGCCCGGGACGGGGGTGAGGCGGGGAGCGACGGCGGTCCGGATTGTTGACGCGCTGGGTGTCCGCGGCACCACCGCCGTGCACGCGACGACGAGCAGGCCGAGGAGCACGGGGCCGGCGCGCCGGACGGTCGCTTGCACGCCGGCCATCGTAGCGGTCGAGTCTCGCCGCCGGACACGAAGGGACCGCCGTCGCGCCCCAGCGCGACGGCGGTCCGATGGCCGGTGGATCCGCTCACCAGATCCCCCAGCGGGTCGACTTCGGTCGTCGCGACCGTTGCCGCCCTAGTCGCCCCGAGCCCCCAGGCCAGAGCGGCTGACGTTCAGCGCGGATTGGCTCCCTGGGCCGCGATCGCCGCCGGGAGGAGGACCAGGATGAGGAGGACGGCGAGGCCCACCATGAACCCGGTCCGGAGCGTGGCGACGAGGAGGCTGGAGCGGTTGCGCTTCACGGCTGGTAGACGCCGGATCGGGCGGTTCTGTTTCGTCCTCGGCGGGATGAATTTCGGACCATCGAGCGGTGGGACTTCCGGCCCCGAAGGCTTGACCAAACAGAACAGATGTTCGATCATCGGCGATCCTGATGGCTGCCTATGCCGAGCTCCACTGCCACACGAACTTCTCGTTCCTCGACGGCGCCTCGGCGCCCGACGAGCTGGCCGAGCGGGCGGCCGCGCTGGGTCTCGAGGGCCTCGCCGTGACCGATCATCAAGGGCTGTACGGGGTCGTCCGCGGGCAGGCCGCGATCGAGGAAGCCGGGCTCTCCCCGGTTCTCGGCGCGGAGCTGGAGATCCGCGACCCGCTCGTCGCAGATCCGGACCAGGTCGCCGTCCCGCGCCACCGCCCGGCCCGTCGCGGCGGCCGGCGCCGGCCGGCCGGAGATGCGGCTCCGGACAGCGGTGCCCGCGACGGTGAGCCGGATCGGCCACGGCCGGAGCGGACCCGCCTGCCGGGTCATCGCGAGGCGGTCAAGGAGGACCGGCGCGGGGTCGGGGACGCGCAGCGCGGTCCGCACCTGCTCCTCCTGGCCCGCGACGCGACGGGCTACCGGAGCCTGTGCCGGATCCTGTCCCGGGCGAACCTCGCCGGGACGAAGGCGATGCCGCGGCTCGAGCACGCGCTGCTCGCAGCGAACACCGAGGGCCTCGTCGCGCTGTCCGGCTGTCGCGACGGCGAGATCGCGCGGCGGCTGCGGGTCGGCGACCGGGCCGGAGCGCGGGCGGCAGCCGCGGCGCTGGCCGAGCGCTACGGCGCGGACGGCTTCCACCTCGAGCTGATGCACCACGCCCTGCCCGACGACGACTGGCTCGTGACGGAGACGGTGGCCCTCGCCGCCGAGCTGCGGCTACCGGTCGTCGTGACGAACGATGTCCACTACGCGACTGCCGAGGGGCGCGAGTTCCAGGACGTCCTCGGCGCGATCCACCACGGCCGGACGCTCGACACCCTCGCCGACCTGCGCCGGCCCGATGGCGAGTCGTACCTGAAGTCGGCCGCCCAGATGGCCGCGCTGCCACCGGGCGACGGCTCGCTCGGCCCGGAGGTGGCTCGGGCCTGGGCGGCCGGGATGGAGCGCTCGGTCGAGCTCGCCCGGATGTGCCGGGTGGATCTCGACTTCGACCAATACCGCTTCCCGGGCTTCCCGGTGCCGGCCGGCGAGACGCCGTTCTCGTACCTCTCGACCCTGTGCTGGGAGGGCGCCCGGAAGCGCTACCACCCGATGACCTCGGCCGTCGTGAACCGGCTCGCCCACGAGCTGTCGGTGATCGAGCGAGCCGGCCTCGCCGAGTTCTTCCTGATCTGCTGGGACCTGATGCGGTTCGCCAAGGCGCAGGGGATCCCGGCCCAGGGCCGCGGCAGCGCCGCGAGCTCGATCGTCGCCTACACGCTCGGGATCAGCCGGGTCGAGCCGATCCAGCACAACCTGCTCTTCGAGCGGTTCATCAACGAGGGCCGGACGACCTATCCGGACGTCGACATCGACTTCTCGTCCGAGCGGCGGGAGGAGGTCATCCAGTACGTCTACGGGCGCTACGGCCCCGAGCACACCGGGATGGTCTGCAACCTCGTCACGTACCGGGCGCGCTCGGCGGTCCGCGAGGTGGGCGTGGCGCTCGGCTTCCCGCGGCCGCTCGTGGACCGGGTGGCGAAGGCCCTCGAGACGTACGACTCGGTGATGGTCCGGCGCGACCTCGAGGCAGACGGCGGGTTCGCCGAGTTCTTCCGGCGACCGGGCGAGGGAGAGGTCGTGGAGGCCGCCGCGGCCGGCGCGGCGGAGGCGCGCGGGCTCGTCGACGGAATGGGCCAGCTGAACCACGAGCGCGGCGGGCGCGTGCGGACCGGCGGGGCAGGAGCGGCAGGGAATGGGCGGTTGCCGCGGGTCGAGGACGCGGTCCGCGTCGGGGAGCAACTCGTCGACGGGATCGGGCAGCTGAACACGCGCCTGCCGCTCATCGGGAAGGTGCCGCCGTGGAAGCAGCCGAAGGCGCCGGTCGATCCGGACGCGCCGCGGCCGTTCGGCTGGCTCCACGAGCTGCCGAGCCCGGACGCAGCCGGCTTCGGGTCGCCGAGATCACCCGGAGTGCTAGAACCCGGGCTTGGAGGCTCGCAAGCCGGTCAAACCGGTGGGTCGGCGGTCGATTCCACGCTCGGCCACGCTCGGGCGAGTGACGCCCGAGAGGCTTCGGGCCCCGATACCCCTGGATCCAGCAGCCCCGGTGATATCGATCGGCAGAAGGTGCGGGTGCTCGGCTCGGGCGCGGCGCTGCCCGATGCGCTCGCGCCGCGGACCGCGATCCGCCCGTCGCGCCACGGCGACGACGAGGGCGGCCCCGGCGACACGCCGGCGAGCGTCGCCTGGCTCCGAGAGGGTCGCGGCACCGGATACGCCTCCGACCGCGAGCGGCTGATCGCGCCGGGGCTCGTGGACGGACGGATCGTCGATCCGGAGAGTGGTCAGGTCGAGCCGGCTCCCAGGAAGGCGGATCGGCTCGGACGGCCCAATCACTGGGACCCGCCGGCGCCGCGAACGGCGGCCATGGGGCGGGGTGGGGACCACTCATCGGTCGCGAGGGTGGAGCCCGAGCCTCCGCCCCAGCCCCGCGGCGGCTCGACGAAGGACCTCTCCGACTGGGAGCGCTGGCTCGAGTTCTGCGCCCGGATCGACGGCTTCCCGCGCCACCTGTCGATCCACTCGGGCGGCATGCTCGTGACCGCCGCGCCGCTGATCGACATCGCCCCGATCGAGCGGGCAACGATGCCGGATCGGGTCGTCGTCCAGTTCGACAAGCGCGACGTCGAGACGCTGAAGCTCATCAAGCTCGACCTGCTCGGCCTGGGGATGCTCGCCGCGATCGACGAGACGGTCCAGCTGATCGAGCACGACTGCGCGGTCTGCCTCGACTTCGACCGGCTGCCCGAGGACATCCCCGAGGTCTTCGAGATGCTCGGGGCCGCCGACACCGTGGGCGTATTCCAGGTGGAGAGCCGGGCCCAGATGCAGACGCTGCCGAAGTCGAGGCCGTCGAAGCTCGACGACCTCGTCGTGGAGGTCGCGATCATCCGGCCGGGCCCGATCCAGGGCAATGCGGTCCACCCCTACCTGCGCCGGAAGCAGGGCCTGGAACCTGTCGAGTACCTCCACCCGAGCCTGGAGCCGGTCCTCAGGGACTCGATGGGCGTGATCCTCTACCAGGAGCAGGTCATGCGGATCGCGATCGAGGTCGCCGGGTTCTCGCCGGCCGAGTCGGACGGGTTCCGGCGGGCGATGGGGACGTGGCGCTCGAGCCGCGAGATGGAGAAGCTCCACCAGCGCTTCCACGACGGCTGCCTGCGCCAGCCCGGGATGACCGAGGAGGTCGCCGAGGAGCTGTTCCGGCAGGTCGCCGCGTTCGCGAGCTTCGGGTTCGCGAAGAGCCATGCCGCGGCGTTCGCGCGGACCGCCTACGAGTCATCGTTCCTGAAGCTGTTCTACCCGGCCCAGTTCCTCGTGGGGCTGATCAACGCCCAGCCGATGGGCTTCTACCCGGTGGAAGTGCTCGTGAACGACGCGAAGCGGCACGGCGTGGCGGTCCTGCCGGTCGACCTCAACAAGAGCAGCTACAAGACCACGACCGAGTGGGTGGGGCGACCGGGCTGGGCCGTCGGCGGCGCCGGCGAGCCACTCCCCGACGATGCGGGCATCCGGCGCCGACCCGATCCGGTCCGATCGTCGGGCTGCACGATCCCCTCGCTCGAGTCCCGGGAGAAGTGGGCGGCGGATTCGGCGACCGGCTGGGGCGTCCGGCTCGGGCTGAAGCTCGTGAAGGGGATCGGCGAGGAGGGCGAGGAGCTGTTCGACGCGGAGCTGACCCGCGGACCGTATCGGAGCCTCGCCGACGTGGTCGAGCGGACGGGATTGCCCGAGGAGACGCTCGAGCGGTTGATCCGGGTGGGTGCGCTCGACTCGCTGGGCCGGCCACGGCGTGAGCTCCTCTGGCAGCTCCGCGAGGTCGCCGGTGCGACGCGCGGGCGGATGGACGGACGGTCCACGCGCGGCGGCGCCTTCACCCGCGCCGCGTCACGTCCGGTCGCGATGCGCCTGCCCGCGACGGATGCGCCCCACCTCCCCGGCCTGACCGAGTCCGAGCGGATCGGAGATGCCTATGCCGTCGTGGGCCTGGACGCCCGGCGCCAGGTCGTGGAGCTGTACCGCCCGGCGCTGGAGCGGCTCGGGGCCCTGACGAATGCGGCGCTCAACGACCACCGGCCGGGCCGGGTCCGGGTCGGCGGCCTGGTCGTGACCCGCCAGCACCCGATGACTGCGAAGGGCACCGTCTTCCTCGCCCTCGAGGACGAGACCGGGATGGTCAACGTGACCCTCTGGCCGGACACCTGGGCGCGGCTGCGAGGCGTCGTCCGGCGCCACGCCCTGCTCCTCGTCGACGGCGAGCTCCAGCGCGAATCGTCGGTGGTGAACCTGGTCGCCCACGAGGTCCGGCCGCTCGTCGAGGTCGCGGCCTCCGCCGGCGCGCCCCATCAGCCACAGGGCGTCAAGGCCCTCGGGATGGCCGGGATGCGCCGGCTCGCCTGAGCCGCGACGTCAGCGTCGGCGGGCGAGGATCGGGCGCGGCTGCGGACGCTTCGCGATCTTGCCGTCGGTCCGGCGACTCGTCGTGGTGGGGGTTGAACGGTTCGGGTTCGCGCGGTTCAGGAACCGCCGATACCAGGCCGCCGCGGCACCGAAGAGGGCGCCGAAGACCACGGCCTGGAAGATCACCGCGATCAGGACGCCCGGATCCGGATACAGCTCCGTCAGCAAGGGAAGGGCGAACGCCAACCCCATGCCCGACACGATGGCTGCGAGCAGATAGCTCGCACGCGCCGCGAAGTAGCCGACGGCGAAGACCGGTGCGAGCGGAAACGGATACGAGACCCACTGGAGGAGGCTGGTGGTCACGGCGGAGGGGCTGAAGACCCACACGATGAACGCCAGGCCCGACAGATCGAGAGGGATCAGGAAGCTCCGGGTCAGCAAGAGGCGTGGCAGGGCCTGCAGGTCACCCCGCAGATCGACTGGGCGGAACGAGTTGCGGAAGGCGCCCGTGATGCTCGGCCGCTGCGGGGTCGTCGTCGCCGACCTCGTCCTCGCCTCGCTCCTCGCTTCACTCCTCGCCTCGCCCGAGCGAGGCGGGGTCCCGTCGGCATCGAGGCCGTCGTCGGCTCCCTCGAGGTCCGAATCGACGATCGCCGCGCGGTAGCGCCTGCGCGCGTCGGCTCGTGCGGTGCGTTTGGCTCGGGCCACGGTGCCTCCAGGAGCTTGGCCCGCGGATGCGGGCGTAGGTCGGCGGGATCGGATGTCGGGTCTTGGCATCGTACGCGGTCCATCCCCGACGCGACGCCGATGATCGAGCGTGCAGCCACAGATGAGCGGCCGTGCAGCCGTGCCTGCTACAACGTCGACTCCGCCTGATCTGCGGACCGCGCCCGCCTCGTCGGTCCACCACCCGAACCCCGCCGGGAGGTCGTCGATGTCGCGTGCACGACGGGCAGGCGGTCGCGCCGTGCCGTCCGCCCTCATCCTGCTGGTCGCCCTGACGGCCGTCGCATCGGCCGCACGGCGGCCCGAGCCGACCGCACCCCGGGCTGACGGCGCGCTCGCGGCCGTCAGCTGGCCCACGTCCAGCCTGGTCGTCTCCGAGATCCAGACCGGCGGCGCGTCTGCGTCGGATGAGTTCGCCGAGCTCCACAACGCCGGGGCGTCGCCGGTCGACCTCGCCGGGCTCGAGCTGGTCTACGTGACGTCCACCGGCTCGACCGTCACGCGGAAAGCCTCGTGGGCGGCCAGCACGATCATCGATCCGGGGCGCCACGTCCTGATCGCGAACGCCGCCGGCGTGTTCGCCCCGTCCGCGGACGTCACCTACTCCGGCGGGTTCGCGGCGACTGGCGGGGCGATCGTCCTCCGGCCGATCGGAGGCACGCCGATCGATGCGATTGCGTGGGGCGACGCGACGAACGCATTCGTCGAGGGCACGGCGGCACCGGCTCCGGCCGCAGGCTCGAGCCTGGAACGGCGACCCGGTGGCCTGGCGGGCAACGGGACGGACACGAACGACAACGCGGCGGACCTCCTGGCCAATGCCGCACCGTCGCCCCAGAACCTGGCCGCCGCCCCGACTCCGGATCCGGGTGGCTCGCCCGGCCCGAGCGACGCCCCGACGCCGACCCCGAGCCCGACTGCTCCGCCAACGCCGAGCCCTACACCGGTGCCGAGTCCCACGCCGACGCCCAGCCCGAGCCCAACCCCGACGGCGACGCCGACGCCGAGCCCGACGCCGACGCCGGCCGCCACCCCGAGCCCAAGCTCAACCCCGACCGCCACGCCGAGCCCGAGCCCGACGCCGCCGCCGACCCCGACCGCGACGCCGAGCCCGAGCCCGACCCCGATCGTGGCGATCGCCGATGCCCGCCTCTTGCCCGACGGTTCAGCCGTTCGGATCAGCGGGACCCTCACGACGGATCTCGGCGAAATCGACTCGGCGCGGACCGGTTTCGTCCAGGACGTGACCGGGGGGATCGCCCTGCGGCTCGACGCGTCGCTCGACGTGCCGCTCCCGCGCGGCTCCGTGATCGTCGCAACTGGCGCCCTCGGCTCGTATTTCAGCCTGCGCACGATCTCCGTGTCGGCCTCCTCCATCACGGTCACCGGCGCGGGCCCGATCCCCGAGCCGATCGGTGCGACGACCGGCGCCGCGGACGAATCGCTCGAGGGTTTGCGGCTGACGGTGACCGGCGCCGTGACCGAGGCGCCCGCAGCGCTCGCCGATGGCCTCGGCGTGACGATCGATGACGGCACGGGTCCGCTCCGTCTCGTGATCGCGGACGCCGCGCTCGGTGGCGCCACGATCGACACGGGCGACACCGTGACGGCGATCGGACCGCTCGGGCAGCGCGACAGCTCGGGCACCGGCCTCGCCGGGTACCGGCTCCACGCGACGGCGGAGGGCGAGGCCAGTGTCCTTACGCCGACGCCGACGCCGACTCCGACTCAGAACCCCACCCCGTCTCCGACCCAGAGTCCGACGCCATCCGCGACGCCCACGCCAACGGAATCGCCGAGTCCGACACCGACCGCGATCCCAACCCCGACGTCGACCCCGACCCCGGCGGCGATCCCCTCGCTCGCGGAGACTCGGGCGCATCCCGTCGGGACACACGTCGTGGTTCGTGGTGTCGTCACGGCACCCGCGGGTCGACTCGGAACTCCCGCCCTGATCGCGATCCAGGACGCGACGGCCGGGATCGTGATTCGTCTCGGCGACGACGCCCCGCGGCCGGGCGTCGGAGCGACGATCGAGGCAGCCGGAACGCTCGCCGACCCGTACGGCCAGCTCGAGGTCCGGACATTGACCGCCTTCTCCGTGACGGGCAGCGAGACGCTGCCGACGCCGCTCGTCGTCGCCGCAGACGGCGTCGGCGAGGCGACGGAAGCGCGGCTCGTCAGCCTGACCGGCACGGTCGACGGCCGGCCCGTGAAGTCGACAAGCGGCGATCTCGCCATCGTCATCACGACCTCGGCCGGATCGATCCGGGTCCTCGCCGACACGAGCGCTGGCGTCGGGTCCTCGTTCGTCGCGACGGGCGATCGCGTCCGGATCAGCGGCGTCGCCGGGCAGCACGCGAGCCGGAAGGGCGCGCTCGATGGCTACCGGATCTGGCTGCGCGGGTCGAACGACGTCGTACGGCTGGCCACCGGGCCGGGCGCCTCGAGCAGTCCGTCCGCGAGCAGCCCGCCCCACCCATCCGCCACGGCCCCGATGAGGACGATCGCGGCGGCGTTGGTGGCCGGCTCGGGCGATGTCACGATCGAGGGAACGGTCACGGCACCGGGAACGCTGCTCGATTCGACCGGCCGGCGGATCGTCGTCCAGGACGCGTCGGGCGCGATCGAGGTCCTCCTCCCGACCGGCACGAGCGCGCCTGCCGTGGGCCGCCGGGTGCGGATCTCGGGCGAGCTCGGCCTGGCCTACGGCGCGCCGCGGCTCAAGGCGACCAGCGTTGCGACGATCGGTCGCGGAGGGGTCGCACCGATCGAGATTCGCACGGCCCCCGGCGTCGCCCAGGAGTGGCGGCTCGTCAAGGTCCGCGGCGATATCGCCGAGGTCCATCGGTCGGGCGAGCGGTGGACCGCGGAGCTCGTGGTCGGTGGCGTCCACGTCCTGATCGTCGGCATGGCCGGCGCCGAGATCGCCTCAACCGCCGTCGCGGAGGGCCGCACCGCCGTCGTCACGGGGATCGTTCGCCGGCCATACCCCAGCGCGACGGACCGTCGGTTCGCGATCCTGCCACGCAGCGCAGCCGACCTGACCATCGGGGGTCCCGCCGGCGACGCGACCTCCGGGGCGGGAGGCGGCAGGGTTCCCGGATCATCCGCCGCGCGAGGCAGCGAGGCGCCCGGCGTCGCGGGGATCCAGGAGGTCGACCTCATCGACCTCGCCGGCCGTGTCGGCCAGCAGGTGCGGGTTGGCGGCCTCGTGACGGCGACCGACGGGAGTGGTTTCGGGCTCGACGACGGAACCGCGATCGTCCGCGTGGTTCTCACGGGCGCGGCGGCCGACCTGGCGGGATCGATCATGCCCGGCGACGCGGTCGCCGTGACCGGTCGCGTGGCGGCCACCGACGGCGGGAGCTTCCAGATCGTCGTCGAGGACCCCGCCGCCATCGTCCTGGCGGGCGACCTCGGCGGCGACGAGGCGAGCGCCACCACGCTGGGAACGACAGGCCCGGCGTCCGGCCCGCCCGACCCGAGCGACGGTCCGGTCGCCCTGGGCGCGGGCTTCGTCGCGCCGGGTGGGCCGGAGATCAGCGCCCTGGGGATGGTCCTCATCGGCGTGGCGTCACTCGCCGTGACGCTCCTCCGGCGTCGCCGAACGCGGCAGCGCCTCGCGGCTCGGATCGCATCGCGACTGGCGTCGATCGGCCCGTCCGCCAAGCCCGTTCCGGTCGGCATTTCCTCCGACGTGGGCAGGGAGCGAGGCCGGTGACCTGGGCGCGCCGCCTGGGCGACGCTGGCCGGGGACCCCCGGCGCGTCCCGCCGCCACGCTCGATTCGTGCGTGGCCACGCTTGACGCTCGTTCGAACGCGCGTCTATCCTCGCCCGAGTTTCGCGCCAGCGAAGCACGCCAGAGTGAGGGACGAGGTCTTGCCGAACGCGGATCCCCGCGTCGCCCTCCCAACCGGAGAACGGCAATACCACATCGGACTCGGACCGGGTGAACTGGCCGAGTACATCCTCCTCCCCGGGGACCCTGATCGAACGTCACGGATCGCCGCGCGCCTCGAGAACGTCGAACGCGAGCAGCGACACCGGGAGTTCGCCTCGGTCACCGGAACGTATCGCGGCCTCCGGGTGTCGGTCGTGTCGACCGGGATCGGCACGGACAACGTCGAGATCACGGTGGCGGAGATCCTGGCGATCACGGAACGGCCGACCTTCATCCGGGTCGGTTCCTGCGGGTCGCTCCAACCGGAGCCGGCCCTCGGGGACCTGATCGTCTCGACCGGCGCGGTCCGGCTCGAGTCGACCACGAGCTTCTTCGTCCACGACGGGTATCCAGCGGTCGCCGATTACGAGGCGGTCCTGGCGCTCATCGAGGCGGGCGAGCGGCTCGGACACCGGATCCATGTCGGGTTGACGGCGACGGCACCGGGGTTCTTCGGGGCGCAAGGGCGCCCGATCCCGCAGTTGCCCATCCGCTACCCTGACCTGGCGGAGGAGATGGCGCGCCAGCGCGTCATGAACTTCGAGATGGAGGCCTCGGCGCTTCTCGTGCTGGCTGGTCTCGCTCGCTGCCGAGCCGGCGTCGTGTGCGCCGTCTATGCTCAGCGGACCACCGGTGCGTTCGTCGAAGGCGAAGCGAAGGACCGTGCAGAAGCGGCCTGCGTGGAGACGGGGCTCGAAGCGCTCCTGATCCTGGCCGAGATGGATCGTCAGAAGCGAGCAGCGGGGACGGATCGCTGGCGACCGTCCCTCTGGCAATGAACGTGAGATGCGGACACGGGACGAGCGTTCCCGTGACGCCACGCTGAACCGAGGAGGAGCCCGCTCCATGGCCGAAGCCTATTGCGTCAAGGACAAGATGAAGGTCGAAGTCCAGAACCCGCAGAAGATCACGATGAAGAACGGCAAGCCGGCGCTCCAGGGCACCTGCCCCAAGTGCGGCGGCAAGGTGTTCAAGATCGGCGGCTGACGCCCACCGTTCGAACCACCTGACGGCCCCTGCCGGCGACGGCAGGGGCCGTTCGATTCCGCGCTGCGGCTGACGCGCGCCGGACTCGACTCGCAACGAATGGGCAACCGGCCCGGATCCCGCGGGCCGAACGGCTCAGGCCGGTCGACAGCGTACGATGACACCATCAGCTTCGAGGGCTCGTGGCGCGCTCCGATCAGGAGCCGGCTCGCTCGGCCCGGACACGAACGAACCTGCGGGCGCGTGGCGCCCGGATCTCGCGGAGGAAACGGAACGATGGCAGTGCGCGTCGGGATCAACGGTTTCGGGCGGATCGGCCGCCAGTCGCTCAAGGCGCTGATCGAGCGGACCCCGGACGTCGAGGTGGTCGCGGTCAACGACCTCGTGGACACGTCGCTCAATGCGCTCCTCTTCAAGCACGACTCCACCTACGGGGCGTATCCGGGCACCGTCGATCACACCGACGACGCGCTGATCATCGACGGCCGCGAGATCAAGGTTCTCAAGGAGAAGGACCCCGCTGCGCTGCCGTGGGGCGATCTTGGCGTGGACATCGTCCTGGAGTCGACCGGGATCTTCACCGACGCGGCGAAGGCCGGCGCCCACATCACCGCCGGTGCGAAGAAGGTGATCATCAGCGCTCCGGCGAAGGGCGAGGACATCACGATCGTGCTGGGCGTGAACGAGTCGAAGTACGACCCGGCCGCGCACCACATCGTCAGCAACGCGAGCTGCACGACGAATTGCCTGGCACCGGCCGCGAAGGTCGTCCATGACCTCCTGGGCATCCAGCGTGGGCTGATGAACACGATCCACAGCTACACGAACGACCAGCGGATCCTCGATGTCGCCCACAAGGACCCGCGCCGTGCCCGTGCCGCCGGCCAGAACATCATCCCGACGACGACCGGGGCCGCCAAGGCGCTCGCCCTCGTCATCCCGGACCTGAAGGGCAAGTTCGACGGATTCAGCCTGCGGGTCCCGACCCCGACGGTCAGCGTCGTCGACTTCACGGCGGACGTCTCCCGCCCGACGAGCGTCGAGGAGCTCAACGACGCCTTCCGGGCCGCGGCCGAGGGTCCGTTGAAGGGCATCCTCGGCGTCAGCGACGACCCCCTGGTCTCGTCCGACTTCCGCGGCGACGCGCGCTCCTCGATCATCGACTCGGCCTCGACGATGGTCCTCGACGGGACGATGGTCAAGGTGATCAGCTGGTACGACAACGAGTGGGGCTACAGCTGCCGCGTCGCCGACCTGATCGGGTTCGTGGCCGCGCGGCTGCCGGTGGCGGCGGCCTGACCGATTTCACCGTCAAGCGCCGACCGCGCTCTGACCCCCACCCGCCCACCTTCTCGCTCAGGGGCCGCCTTCTCGATGGATAAGCTCACCATTCGGGACGTCGACGTCGCCGGCAAGCGCGTCTTCGTCCGGGTCGATTTCAACGTTCCGCTCGCTGACGGGAAGGTCACCGACGACTCCCGGATCCGGGCGGCGCTGCCCACGATCACGACCCTCCTGAGCGAGGGCGCCAAGGTCATCTTGGCGAGCCACCTCGGCCGGCCCGACGGCAAGGTCCAGGACGGGCTCCGCCTCCGTCCGGTGGGCGAGCGGCTCAGCCAGCTCCTCCGTCGCAACGTCCCGGTCACCGGC
>DASSHB010000144.1:0-13971 GCA_035693125.1 Candidatus Limnocylindrales bacterium
GGATCCGCCGTTCGTCCTCGATCGCCTTGCGCAGCTTCCGGTTGATCGTCCGGACCTCGGTGGCGTTGGCCCCGTCGCCGTAGCGGACGAGCGTCAGGCCCAGCAGGTCGCTCGGCAGCTTGGCCTCCCGGGCGTGGACGATGAAGGTCCGGCGCATGCCCAGGGCCGAGCCGAAGAGCCCGGCCTCGAAGACGACGTTGTCGCGTGGCGACGCCTGGCCGGCTTCCGCGCCGACGGCGGCGGGATCGGCCGTGGTCCAGTCGTCCTCCGCGAACACGAAGATCGCGAAGTCGACCTCACGGGTGAGCTCCAGGAGGCGCTCGAGCGTCGACCGGCCGGGGTTGAACGAGGTCGTCCAGGGCTCGACCGCGGCGACGTCGGCGAGCCCTCTGGTCAGCGCCCCGAGGAGCTTCGCCTGCTTGCCCGACGAGCCCAGGAAGATGCGCGGCTTGTCCATCGATCCTCCATGCGGAGCCGTCGGGAAGTGGCGTCCATGATGATCGCCGGAAACCGGCCGGCAGCGATGGGCGTCGCGCTCGCCTCGTGACCGTAGATGGTTTCGGCCCGAACTGATATGCGCGCGTAACGGTTCTGCAATGTGCCAGCCGAACGGGCGGAACGGCCCGTCGCGCAATCTCGCATCTCAGGCCGGTCGACCGGATCGGCCGTTCGACCGGCGGGCCCTACGCGGTGCCCAGCCATCCACCCGCATTGGAGACCCTGCTGATGACGCACGAACATGACACGGTCGTCGTCGACGATGGCGGCGGAAGCAGCATGGGCGCGATCCTCGGAGTGATCGCGATCATCGTCCTCCTCGCAGCCGTCTGGTACTTCGCCCTCGGCCCGGGCACCGGCTCGACGACGACGAACAACAACACGACGAACAACAACGGCGGCAACGATCAGCCGGCCGCCACCCAGCAGATCCCGAACCCCGTCGGGTCCTAGCCCATCGATGCGGCGCGTCGCCGGAGGCCACGGGCTTTCCGACGGCGCGCCGAACCGTCACCATCGGCCACATCCCTGAGGAGGTCAGCACCGTGGGAACCCAGCCCCTCGTCCTCGTCGCGGACGACGAACCGCGGATCACGAAGCTCGTCTCGATCGCCCTGAGCGAGGAGGGCTTCCGGGTCGTCACCGCGAGCGGCGGCGAGGATGCCCTCGCCAAGGCCGAGGAGATCCGGCCCGACATCGTCCTCCTCGACATCGTCATGCCCGACCTCGACGGCATCGAGGTGATGCGCCAGCTTCGGGAGCAGCGACCGGTCCCGGTCATCCTGCTCACCGCCAAGGGCGCCACCGCCGACAAGGCCAAGGGCCTCGATCTGGGCGCCGACGACTACATCGCCAAGCCCTTCCACCCCGACGAGCTGGCCGCGCGGGTCCGCGCCGTGATCCGTCGCTCGACCGGCGTCGAGCCCGGAGCCGGGGTCGTCGCCTTCGACGACGTCGAGATCGATCTCGAGCGGCGGATGGTCCGCCGCGGTGGCGAGCTGGTCCAGCTCTCGCGGACGGAGTGGCTGCTCCTCCAGCACCTGGCCACCCACCCGGGCAAGGTCGTCCTCCACACCGAGCTCCTGACCAAGGTCTGGGGTCCCGAGTACCGCGACGACCTCCAGTACCTCCGGGTCTGGATCTCGCGAGTGAGGCGCAAGCTTGGGGCCAAGCCCGGCGAGCCCGGCCGGATCCGGACGTTCCAGGGCATCGGCTACCTCCTCGACGCCGAAGGCACGGCGGGAGCCGGCTCGGATGACGCGCCGGAAGCCGACGCGGCCGCGGCCGACCACGAAGTCGATGGCGCGAAGGAGACGGCGGCCGTCAGCTGACGTCCCGCCTCAGGTCACGGCGCCCGTCGCAAGGCGGGCGCCGTTCCATGTCCGGCCCGCTGGGCTCGGCGACTCGTGACCTTCAATCGACATCCCCCTGCAACGGCTCCTGCCCGGACCCCGGTCGAGCCGTCATGAGCCCGCGCGCAGGATCGCGACGCTGGGTGGCACGGATGCCGCTCCGGCCAAGGGAGGAACCACCAATGACGTACGACGAACGCGTCGTTCGCGAAGAGGAGCCGGGCACGGTCTACGACCGCGGCTCGGCGGTCGTCGAGCGCCGTGTCACCCGCACTCCGTCCGGCGGCGAGGTCGCCGGCCGGGTCGTGGTCCTGCTGTTCGGGATCGTCCAGGTCCTGATCATCCTGCGGATCGTCCTGCTCCTGCTGAACGCCCGCGAAGGCAACGACCTGGTCGCGTTCATCCTGAACGCCAGCCAGATCTTCGTGGCGCCGTTCAACGGGATGCTGAACGTGAACAACCTCGCCTCCGGCGGCTCGGTCCTCGACGTCGCCGCGATCCTCGCGCTGATCGGCTGGACGGTCCTCGAGGCGATCATCCTCGCCGCCGTCGGCGTGTTCCGGCGCGAGCCGTCGGTCTAGCCACCGATCTTCACCCGACCGGTCCCGGTCCCTCCCCGAGCCGGGCACCGATCTCCGCGACCCGATGGCGGTCTCCGCGTGCGGAGGCCGTCATCGGCGTCTGCTAGCGTTCCTCGGGTGGAGCGCTACGACCCGACGACGGCCCTGATCGTCGTCGACCTGCAGAACGACTTCGCCGACCCGGCCGGGTCGCTCGCCGTCGCCGGAGCGGCCGAGATCGTCCCCCGGATCAACGCGGCGATCAGCGCGGCGACGGGAGCCGGGGCAACGGTCGTCTTCACCCAGGACTGGCACCCTGAGTCGACCCCCCATTTCGCGAAGGACGGCGGGATCTGGCCCGTCCACTGCATCGCCGACAGCTGGGGCGCCCAGCTCCATCCGGACGTCGCGGCCGCCGCCGAGGCCCCACGGATCCGGAAGGGCACGAACGGCGAGGACGGCTATTCCGGCTTCTCGATGCGCGATCCGGGCACGGGCGAGACGCGGCGGACCGCCCTGGACGGCGTCCTCCGCGAGCGCGGTATCGAGCGCGTCGTCGTCTGCGGCCTCGCCACGGACTACTGCGTGAACGCCACGGCGCTCGACGCGATCGAGCTCGGGTACGAGACGTTCTACCTCGAGGACGCGGTCGCCGCGGTCAACCTCCAACCGGGCGACGGCGAGCGGGCGACGGACGCGATGGAGGACGCGGGCTGCCAGCCGTGGGTCGTGCCGGACGACGCGCCGGCCGCCTGATCGCGTGGACGTCCATCTCGTCGACGCGACGTACGAGCTGTTCCGCGCGTTCTACGCGCCCCGACCGCCGGTCCTGGGCCGCGACGGCGCGAACCTGTCCGGGGTCTCCGGCCTGTGCGACCAGCTCCTCTACCTCCTGCGCGAGGAGGGAGCCACCCACGTCGGGTGTGCCACCGATCAGGTGATCGAATCGTTCCGGAACGAGCTGTTCCCGGGCTACAAGTCGTCGGCCGGGATGGATCCCGTGCTCCTCGCCCAGTTCCCGATCGCCGAGGAGGCGATCGAGGCCCTGGGCGTCGTGCTCTGGCCGGAGGTGGAATTCGAGGCCGACGACGCGATCGGCGCGGCGGCCGCCCGGTTCCGGGACGACCCCGCGGTCGAGCGGATCCTCATCTGTACGCCCGACAAGGACATGGCCCAGTGCGTCGTCGACGACCGGGTCGTCCTCCGCGACCGGCGCCGCCAGATCACCTACGACCGGGCCGGGGTCCTGGACAAATGGGGCGTCGAGCCGGCGTCGATCCCGGACTGGCTGGCCCTCGTGGGCGACTCCTCCGACGGCTACCCCGGGCTGCCGGGCTGGGGCGCGAAATCGGCGGCGGCGATCCTCCGCCGCTACGGGTCGATCGACGCGATCCCGGCGAAGGCGAGCGAGTGGGACGTGAAGGTCCCGGGGGCCGTCCGGCTGGCAGCCGTGCTCGGCGATCAGCATGACGACGTCGTGCTCTACCGGACCCTCGCCCGGCTGCGCCTGGACACGCCGATTCCGCAGGCGACGGCCAGCGAGCTGGAGTGGTTGGGGACGCCGCGGGCCACCTGGGAGGCGTTCTGCGACCGCTGGGGGCTCGATCGCCTCCGGGCCCGGCCCCATCGCTGGCGGGACGCCTGAAGGCTCAGCGAGCGTTCGCGAGGGCGAGCAGCCGGGCGTGGTGCGCCGGCGGCGCCGCGACGACGCCGGCCGTCCGGGTCGGGCGCGACTGGTCGTACCACGGACCGCCGTCGAACGCCGTGAGGGTCGCTCCGGCTCGTGCCGCGATCAGGCCCGCGGCGGCGACGTCCCAGGGCGACAGCGAGGTCTCCTGGAGGAACGCGTCGAACCGGCCGTTGCCGACGTAGGCGAGGGCGAGGGCGGCCGAGCCCATGTTGCGCGGGATGCGGACCGCCTTCCGGATCGCCCGCGCTCGGCTCGTGACGGAGCGGCCGGCGAGTGACAGCGAGATCACGGCGTCGCTGAGCTTCTGCTTGCGGGAAGCGGCGACCACCCGCTCGTTCAGCGTCGCCGGTCCGTCGGCGGTCGCGGCGAAGAGCTCGTCACGGGTCGGGTCGAGGACCGCGCCGGTCACGGGCCATCCGTCGAGCGTGAGGGCGATCGAGACGCAGAACACGGGCAGTCCGTTGGCATAGTTGACCGTGCCGTCGAGTGGGTCGATCACCCACGTCCGCCGGACGCCGGCCGCCCCACTCACGACGGCGGCGTGGGTCCCGGACTCCTCGGCCAGGATCGCGTCTCCAGGAAACGCCGCGCGGATGGCGCCGATGATGTGCGCCTCCGACAGGTGGTCCGCCTCGGTCACGACGTCGGTCGCGCTCTTGTAGTCGATCCGCTCCAGCCGCTCGTAGCGGTCCATGAGGATCGCGCCGGCCGTCCGCGCGGTTGCGGCGGCGAAGGCGAGCTCCGCGGCCCAGGCCGATGGCTGTGACGAAACGTTCGGGGCCCCGCTCGCTGGCTTGCCCTCGGCGGTCGTCATGGTCCCTTGCAGGTCAGGGCGAGGGCCTGGCCCGGCACGCCGAACGGGATGTCCTGGTCCCACGTCGCCGTCGTTCCCGGTTCGATCCGGGGGCTGTAGACGACGAGCGAGTGGATGGCCGCGTAGTCCGCCGGATCGGTGATCCGGCAGGTCGCGCTGCCGATCGATCGACCGTCGTTGCGGACCTGCAGGGTGGCGACGACCGAGCCGGCCGTGCCGCCGGCCCGCACCTCGGTCACCTGGGCGGTGAACGGGCCGATCCCGTTGATCAACAGGCGACCGACGATCGCCAGGGCGGCGATCGCGAGGCCGATCCCCAGGAAGACCGTGCCATGGGCCTGCGAGCTGGCGCTGTCCTTCAGGCCCAGCGGATTGCAGCGCTCGCACAGCCCCACGTCCAGAGCGACCGGCGCGCCGCACCGGGCGCATGCATGCGTCGGCGCCGGCGGCGCCGGCGTGGGGTGGGCCGGCGTGGGCCCGGGGGCGGGAGTTGCGGGCGCAGTCATCGGCTCGATGGTGCCATGGATCGCCCGATCCGGAGCTCGCGCAGCGCCGCGCTCTTACCAGCGGGCGACGGCGTCCACGAGCGCGTCGACGTCGGAGGTGGTCCGGGCCAGCATGATCGCGCCGTCGGCGCCCAGGTCGCGCCAGCGCTCCCACGCGGCGCGCGGCTCGCGGATCCACTCGGTGTCGGCGATGTCCGCGTCGCCCAGCCAATCCCCCTGGAACCCGACGAGGACCGTCTGGTCTGCCCGGCGCCGCCCGGCCGCCTCGAGCGCCTGCAGGTACTGCGGAAGATTGGTCACGAAGTTGTCGTCGAAGGTCGTCCAGCCGTCGCCGACCCGACCGGCCAGGCGCGCGCCTGCCGCGGTCTCGCCGCCGATGATGATCCGCGGCGCCGGCGCTGGAACCGGGAACGCGACCGCGCCGGCCAGTGGGTAGTACGGCGACTCGCGCGTGATCGGCCCGCCGGTCCAGAGCGCCCGGATCACCGCGATCGCCTCCTCGAGACGCGCCGCCCGCTCGGCGGCGTCGGGAAACGGGAGGCCGTACGCCGCGTGCTCCTTGGGATGTCCGCCGATCCCGATTCCCAGCACGAACCGGCCGCCGCTCGCGATCTGGAGCGTCGAGGCCATCCGGGCGAGGACCGCGGGATGGCGGTTCATCACGTTGGCGACGAACGTGCCGACGGTGATCCGGTGCGTCGCGCCGGCCGCCATCGCCAGGATCGTCGGCCCCTCGACGACGGGGACGTCGAGCTCGCCCCGGCCCATGAAGTGGTCCCAGGCCCAGACGCCCGCGTAGCCCGCGTCGTCCAGGCGCCTGGCGCTCTCGAGCCACCACGCCGGCTCGGCCCGGATCGTCCGGATCGCGACCCCGATCGGGAGGCGCGCGGCCTCGCTCAAAGGCCGGTCTCGAACAAGCGGATGTCCTCCGGCGACGTCGCATGCCCGTCGCCCCGGGTGTGCTCGAGCGCCGCCCGCGCCCCGAGCGCGTCGAGGTCCGCCGGGAACCGCCCGATCATGTCCAGGACCACGGCCTGGATCCGCTCGGCATTCTGGGCGAACACCTCCAGGACGGATCGAGCGTCGACGGCCTCCGTGCCCTCGATGACGCCGGCGTCGTAGTCGGTGATCAGGGCGATGTTCACGACCGCCATCCCGAGCTCGCGGCAGAGATACGCCTCGGGATACTGGGTCATCGAGATCACTTCCCAGCCGGCATCGGCGAACCACTTCGACTCGGACTTCGTCGAGAACCGCGGGCCGTTGATGATCACGATCGTTCCACGCTCGTGGAACGGAATCCCGTGCTCGCGGATCACGTCGGCTGCGACGCCCCGCAGGACCGGGTCGTAGATGTCGGCCGAGCTGACATGGGTGACGACCGGACCGTCGAAGAACGTCCCCTCGCGCCCATAGGTCCGATCGACGAACTGGTCGCACAGGACGAAGTCGCCCGGCTTGACATGGACCTGGAGCGAGCCCGCGGCGCACGGCGAGATCACGGCCTTGACGCCGAGCGAGCGCATCGCCCAGACGTTCGCCCGGTAGTTGATCTTGTGGGGCGGGATCGTGTGGCGCCGGCCGTGGCGCGGCAGGAACGCGACCGTGCGGCCGCCGACCGAGGCGAGGAAGAACGAATCCGACGGCGGACCGTACGGCGTGTCGACCTTGATCTCGCGGACGTCGTCCAGGAGCGAGTAGAAGCCCGAGCCCCCGAATACCCCGATCTCGGCCGAATCCGCGACCACGCTCGCCTCCTCCCGTCTGCCTCCGCTGGAGCCGGGATTGTCGCATGCCTGATCGGCGGTCCCCGCGGCGCGCCACGCCGGCGCGATCCAGCGCCGCTACGATGGCGGCCTTCCGGAGGAGCCCGCCCGTGACCGAACCCGACGACGAGACCCAGGCCCATTCGACCGAGCCCGCGGCGGGCTCGAGCGGGCTCCCGTCATCGCCGCCGACGCTGCCCGGCGACCCCGCCGGCGAGCCAGCGGCACCTCCGCCACCGGCGTTGCCGGCTGCCGACCCGGTCCGCGGCTCGCCGCCACCGCCGCTCACCGCCGATCCCAACCGGCCCGCTGACTCCGGTTGGCGCGAGCCGCCCTGGATCCCCGCTCGACCGCGCGACCGCCGACCGAACGCGTTCGCCCTCGTCGTCGGGCTCGCGCTGATCGCCGTCGGCGTGTGGTTCTTCGTCGACCGGACGCTCGGGCTGGCGCTGCCGGCGATCGCCTGGAGCACCATCTGGCCGGTCATCCTGATCGTCCTCGGCGGCCTGATCCTCGTCCGCTCGATCGATCGGCGCGGATGAGCGCAGCCGGACCCGAGACCCTCGAGCCGGCGCTCGGCGAGGTCCTCAGCCTCGCCGACTGGCGCCGAAGGATCGCCGAGCTGTACGCCGACGTCCGGCGGCTCGCCACGACGGACGTGGCGGCGGCGCTGGAGCAGTGGCGGGCGGTCCGCGAGCAGCTCTTCCGCGAGCACCCGCAGTCACCGGTCCCCGCCGACGTCCGGGCCGACTTCCGGGCCGCGCATTTCGAGCCGGATCGGGCCCTGCGGTTCGAGATCCGCGTCGACCCGCCGTCGGCGGCGGACGACCGTGCGGTCGCCGCTGACCGCCTCGCTCCCGCGCCGATCGACTTCGGCGACCCGGCGGGTGCCTCCGCCGGCCCAGTCCAGCTGCCCGTCAGCGGCGGCGGGCTCATGACCTTCCGTCGCTTCGGAACGGTGATCGTGCCGTTCCCCGCCGGCTCGCGGCGCCTCGAGATCTACTGGATGGAGGGCTACGCCGGCGGCTTGTTCCTCCCCTTCCGCGACGCGACGAACGGCGCCGAGACGTACGGCGCGGGCCGCTACCTCCTCGACGGGGCGAAGAGCGCGGACCTCGGCGGCGACCCGGCCGCGGGAACCCTGATCCTCGATTTCAACTTCGCGTTCCAACCGTCGTGCGCGTTCGACCCGAAGTGGGCCTGCCCGCTCGCGCCACCGGCCAATCGCCTCGATCTGCCCGTCCGGGCCGGCGAGCGCCTCGCCTGACCGCGACCGCCGCGGCGGCCCGGCCCCAGGACTTCCGTCCGGGCGACCGCCCGGACCGTCGGCGGGTGCTGCCGACGGTCCGCCGCCCCTACGATCGAGTCGGCCGACCGCGGGTCCCACCCCGGTCGTTGAACGGGTATTGATTCCTTGCGCTTCCTCCACGGAACGAAGCCGGACGAGACCGAGCAGCGCCTGCTGTGGTCGCGCGACATCCGCTTCGCCCACCGCCTCGCCGCTCTCGTCCCGGGCTGCCGAACCTTCGAGCTCGACGCGGGCATCGTCGTGATCGGGCCGGCGGCGGTGCTCAGCGACGGCCGGGTCGCCGAGATCGCCGGAGCCGTCAACTCCCCCTCGTACGGACTCGTCAGCCTGGCTCCCGACTTGCCCGAAGGCGAGCGCCACCTCGTGGGGTTGTCGGCCGCGGTCCAACAGTCGGGCCTCGCCGATCGGATCGGGATGGCGCCGTCGGGGCACATGCTCCAGACGAAGATGCTCGACTACTTCTTCTCCCTCCGGAACCTCCATGCGATCGCCTACCAGCCGATCGTCGAGCTCTCGTCCGGTCGGCTCGTCGAGTACGAGTGTCTCTTCCGGCCGCAGATGCCCGGCCTCGAAACGTCGATCACCAACGTCGTCCAGGCCGCGATCGATACGGGCCGGACGATCGAGCTCGACGGGTTCATCGTCCGGGTGATCCTCCAGAAGGTCGGCGTCCTCCAGAAGGACCGCCGGGCGACCGGCCAGCCGCCGCTCCACCTGGCGATCAACTTCACGCCGGCCAGCTTGTTGGATCCCCAGTTCGAGGCGATGGCCTTCGCCGACCTCGTCCACGAAGCCGAGCTCGACCCGCGCCAGATCACGCTCGAGTGCACCGAACAGCAGGCGGTCTCCGATGTCGGGCCGCTCGTCAAGCAGGTGAAGGCGCTCCGACGGCTCGGGTTCGGGTTCGCGATCGACGACGCCGGCGCGGGCTATGCCAGCTTCTCGTTGATTGCCGCCCTCCGGCCGTCGGTCATCAAGATCGACCGCGAGATCGCGTCCGGGATCGCCCGCGACGACGCGAAGCAGGCCCTCGTCGAGGCGTTCGTCTCGTTCGGGGGGCGGATCGGTGCCCTCCTCCTCGCCGAGGGGATCGAGCGGCGGGCCGACCTGGCGATCCTCACCGCGCTCGGCGTCGACCTGGGCCAGGGCTTCCTGATCGGCAAGCCGGCCTTCGAGCCGAGCGCTCCGCGGACGATGGAATCGCTCCGGCTCGACGCCGCGCGCCACGCCCTCACGACCCGCGTCCGGGCGGCCAATCCACATCACCGGACCCGCGCGGGCGTGGCCGCCAAGGGCTGATCCCCCCGGGCGTCCTGGCCGCCCGCCAGCCGAGCGCCATGACGAGGGTTCCCCGCCCCGCGAGCCCGAGCGCCCGAACCCGCCCCGGACCCCCCGATTGACACGGCCAGCTCGCGGCCCTAGTGTGAAGGAAATCCTTCATAGTTCGAGCGGAGGCGATGGCGGCCGAGCGGCGCATCCAGATCACGGACGCCCGGACCCTGCACGCGCTGGCCAGCCCCATCCGGTACCGGATCCTCGGCCACCTGATGGCCGTCGGGCCGCAGACGGCCAGCGACTGTGCGAGCGCGGTTGGAGCGAGCCCGTCGAACTGCTCGTACCACCTCCGCGAGCTCGCCCGGTTCGGGCTCGTGGAGCGCGTGCCCGTCGAGGAGATCCCGTCCGGCCCCAGCCGCGACGGACGCGATCGGCCGTGGCGACCGACGGTGACGGGCTACGGGACGGGTCCCGCCGACGAGGCGCCCGCGCTCGGCCGGTCGGCGACGGTGGCGGCCCGGGCCCTGAGCCATCTCGGCATCGACGACTCCGCGGCATTGGCCCATGCGGCCATCGAGGCGCACGATGACCTGCCGCCCGAATGGCGCCGGGCGGAGGTTCTCTCCACCTACGGACTCCGCGCCAGCGCCGACGAGCTGCGCGACCTGGTCGCCGCGATCGACGCCCTCGTCCGGCCCTTCATCGGGCTGACCCGGACCGATGCGCCGTCCGACGCCCGGCCGGTCCATCTGATCCTCGATGCCTTCCGCCGGCCGTCGACGGCCCCGACCGGCGCCCGATGAGCGTCCGCGGCCGACTGGCGCCAGGCGCCGACTCGCCGCTCCGTCTCGGGGCGTTCCGTCGGCTGTGGCTGGGCGGCCTGGTCAACGACCTCGGCGACTGGACGCTCCTCGTCGCCCTGCCCGTGTTCGTCTTCGAGCTGACCGGCTCGGCGCTCGTCACCTCGACCGTGTTCGTCGTGGAGCTGGTGGCCGGCCTGATCGCCGGTCAGCTCGCGGGGGTCTTCGTGGACCGCCACGACCGGCGCCGGATCCTCATCGTCTCGGGGGTCGTCCAGGCGGCCGCCCTGGCCCCACTCCTCCTCGTGGATTCGCCGGATCGAATCTGGCTCGTGTACGTCGTCGCGGCGATCGAGTCGTGCTTCGCCCGGCTGTGCGGGCCGGCCAAGGCGGCCCTCGTCCCGAGCCTCGTGCCGGTCCACCGGCTCGCCGCGGCGAACGGCCTGAGCGCGGTCTCCGACAACCTCGCAAGGCTCGTCGGGTCCCCGCTCGGCGGGCTCGCCATCGAGCTGGTCGGGCTGCGCGGGGTGGTGGTGGTCGACGCGGCGACGTACCTGATCTCATCGCTGCTGATCGCCGGGATCCGGGCGCCTGCCGCCGATCCCGAGCCGGCGGATCGCTCCGCGCCGGACGATCCGGGCGATCCGGACGGGCTCGTGGCGGCTTGGCTCGACGGGATCCGGACGATCCGCTCCGACCGGCGCCTCGTGGCCCTGCTGGGGATCGCGGCCCTCGGCCAGCTCGCCCAGGGCATCTTCGTCGTGCTGTTCGTGGTCTTCGTCCTCGATCGCCTCGGCGGGACGGGTGGCGACGTGGGCCTGATTCGTGGCGTCCAGGCGATCGGCGGGGTCGCAGGCGGCCTGGCGGTGCCGTGGCTCCAGCGCCGAACGGACGCGCGCGGGATGATCGGCTGGGGCTACCTGGCCTTCGGGGCGATCGCGCTGATCACCTGGAACCTGCCGGTCCTGACGACGGCGATCGCCGTCTACGCCGTCCTGTTCGTGGCCGCCGGCATCCCGGGCGTCGCGACCTCCACCGCGCTGCTGACGAGCCTCCAGCAGATCACCCCCGCCAGCCACCTGGGACGAGTGTTCGCGACGCTCGAAGCGGCCTCCTCGATCCTCGCCGCGATCGGCGTCGTGGCCGCCGGTGCCCTGGCGGACCGGCTCGGCGTCGTCACGATCCTCGACGTCCAGGGGCTGATCTACGTCACCTGCGGCGTGCTGGGGCTCATCCTCCTCCGGGCGTTCTCGAGCCGGCCGGGGCGAACCGTGGCCGAGGTCTCTGCCGCCTGAACGCGGACCCGGTGGACGCGCGCCATGATGCAGACAAAACACGTCGCATTGTGGACAATACGGTGCGTCCCGCCCGCGCCGGAACGGACCCTCGACTACCATCGCGCCATGGAGCCTGCCCAGATCCCGATGGATGCCGCCGCCGGTCCTGCGCTCACGGAGACGGTCCGCGCGTTCCTGCGCCAGCCGCTCTTCGCGACGATCGCGACGACGGACGGCGCCGGCGCCGCCCGTCAGGCCGTCATCTGGTACCGCCTGGAAGATGACGGCCGGATCCTCGTCAACAGCCGGGTCAGCCGCTTCTGGCCGGCCCACCTCCAGCGCGACGGCCGGGCCTCGCTCGCCGTGATCGGCAGCGACGGGTACTCGTGGGTGGGGATCGTGGGCCACGTCGACGACGTCGACGTCGACCCGGCCCGGGCCCTGGCGGACATCGAGGCCCTCGCCTGGCGCTACCACCCCGATGGCCCCGACCCGGCCGACCTCGACAGCTACCGCGCCCACCCGCGGATCACGTTCCGGATCGCGATCGACCGGATCCACGACCACCTGGAGGACTGACTTGGCCACTCCCAAGATCGGCTACGCGGCGATGCTCGAGCAGTTCGGGCCGCGCGAGGTCGTCGATCTCTCCGTCGCGGCCGAGGCCGCCGGGTTCAGCGGCGTGATGGCCGCGGATCATTTCCAGCCGTGGGTGCCCCAGCAGGGCCAGGCCGCGTTCGTCTGGAACGTCATGACCGCGATCGGCGAGCGGACGACCGGCGACGTGGGGCCCGGCGTGACCTGCCCGAGCTTCCGCTTCCACCCGGCGATCGTCGCCCAGGCCTCGGCGACCCTCCAGGCGATGTACCCCGGCCGGCACTGGCTGGGGCTCGGCTCGGGCGAAGCCCTCAACGAGCACATCGTCGGCGGCTACTGGCCGGAGACGCCCGAGCGGATCAACCGGATGTTCGAGGCGATCGAGATCATCAAGAAGCTGTTCGGCAGCCGTGACAAGGACGTCAAGCACGACGGCCGCTACTTCAAGCTCGAGTCGACCCGGCTGTGGACGATGCCCGACGAGGCGCCCCCGATCTACATCGCGACGGCCGGTCCCGTCACCGCCAAGAAGACCGGCCAGTACGCCGAGGGCCTGATCACCGTCGGCGCGCCCGAGAGCAAGCTCGAGATGATCCGGGCGAAGTGCGAGGAGGGCTGCCGCGACGCCGGCAAGGATCCGGACGCGTTCCGCTACATCCTCCAGCTCCACCTGTCGTGGGCCCCGACGGACGAGGAAGCGCTGAAGAACGCGATGGTCGAGTGGCCGAACGGCGGGATGAAGTTCCCCAAGCAGGACATCAAGAGCCCGCTCGACTTCGAGCAGATGGCCAAGCTCGTCCGGCCCGAGGACTTCGAGGGCCGGATGCTGATCTCGTCCGACCCGGAGAAGCATCGCGAGCAGATCCAGAAGTTCCTCGATCTGGGCTTCGACCAGATCTACCTCCACAACGTCGGCCGGAACCAGGCCGAATGGATCGAGGTCTTCGGCCGCGACGTCCTCCCGAAGCTGACGGCCTGAGGGACGTGGGCCTGAAGCTCGGGGTCCTTCTCTGGCCCCAGACCGACTCCTGGCCCGAGCTGCGCGACGCCGCCATCCGCGCCGAGGCCGCCGGCGTCGACAGCCTCTGGACCTGGGACCACCTGAACGCGATCGTGGGCCCCTGGGAGCAGCCGATCCTGGAAGGCTGGACGACGCTCGCGGCGCTCGGACCGCTGACGTCGCGGGCGACGCTCGGGCTGATGGTCGGCGCGAACACGTTCCGCAACCCGGGCCTGACCGCGAAGCTGGCGACGACGCTCGACCACGTGAGCGGCGGCCGGGCGGTCCTCGGCATCGGCGGTGCCTGGTTCGAGCGCGAGCACGACGCGTTCGGCTTCGACGAGACGTGGGGCTCCGGGTTCGGCGAGCGGCTCGACCGGCTCGACGAGAGCGTCATGCTCCTGCGCCGCCTGCTCGACGGCGAGCGGGTCGACCACGCCGGTCGCTTCTACACGTTCCGCGACGCCCTGTGCGAGCCGCGTCCGGTCCAGGACCACCTGCCGATCCTGATCGGTGGCTCGGGTCCC
>DASSHB010000145.1:0-4709 GCA_035693125.1 Candidatus Limnocylindrales bacterium
GGAATCGAAAACCCCTCCCGGTTGCCCGGGAGGGGTCGTCGCGTGTGCGGTGCGGTTGGACTAGAAGTCCATGTCCCCGCCACCGTGGCCGTGGCCACCGGCGGCCGCAGCCGGCTGCTTCTCCGGGATGTCCGTGACGAGGGTCTCGGTCGTGAGGACCATCGCCGCGATCGACGCCGCGTTCTGGAGGGCGGACCTGGTCACCTTGCGGGCGTCCACGATCCCCTTCTTGAACATGTCGCCGTACTCGTTGCGAAGGGCGTCGTAGCCGCTCCCGATCTTCGCGTTGCGGACCGCGTTGATCACGACCTCGCCGGACTGCCCGGCGTTGTCGGCGATCTGGCGGGCCGGGGCCTCGAGGGCCTTGCGGACGATGTCGACGCCGACCTGGGCGTCACCATCGAGCTTCAGCGCATCGAGCGACGGGATCGCCTGGAGCAGCGCGGTGCCGCCACCGGCGACGAGGCCCTCCTCGACGGCCGCGCGGGTCGTCGAGAGCGCGTCCTCGATCCGGTGCTTCTTCTCTTTCAGCTCGACCTCGGTGGCCGCGCCGACCTTGATGACCGCGACGCCACCCGACAGCTTGGCAAGGCGCTCCTGGAGCTTCTCCTTGTCGTAGTCGGACGTCGTGTCCTCGATCTGGGCCTTGATCTGGGTCATCCGGGCCTTGATCTGGTCGGCCGAGCCGGCACCGTCGATGACGGTCGTGTCGTCCTTCGTGGCGACCACCCGGCGAGCCGAGCCGAAGTCCTCGAAGGTCACCGAGTCGAGCTTGCGCCCGACTTCTTCGCTGATGACGGTCCCGCCGGTCAGCGTCGCGATGTCGCGGAGCATCTCCTTGCGCCGATCGCCGAAGCCCGGCGCCTTGACGGCGAGGACCGAGACGGTGCCGCGGAGCTTGTTCACGACGAGCGTGGCCAGCGCCTCACCGTCGATGTCCTCGGCGATGATCAGCGTGGGCTTGCCCTGCTGGACCGCCTTCTCGAGGGCCGGGAGCATGTCCTGGACGCTCGAGATCTTCTTGTCGGTGATCAGGATCAGCGGGTTCTCGAGAACCGCCTCCATCCGATCCGGGTTCGTCACGAAGTACGCCGAGAGGTAGCCCCGGTCGAACTGCATGCCCTCGGTGTATTCCTTCTCGAGGCCGAGCGACTGCCCTTCCTCGACGGTGATGACGCCGTCCTTGCCGACCTTGTCCATCACCTCGGCGATGATCTCGCCGACCTCGGGATCCGCGGCGGAGATCGCCGCGACGGCCGCGATCTGCTCGCGGGTCGAGACGTCGACCTTGTGCTTCTCGAGCTCGGCCACGACCGTCGCGACCGCCTGCTCGATGCCGCGCTTGACGACCATCGGGTTGGCCCCGGCCGTGACGACGCGGAGGCCCTCCGAGACGAGCGCCTGGCCCAGGACGACCGCGGTGGTCGTGCCGTCGCCGGCGACGTCGTCGGTCTTCGTCGCGACCTCCTTGAGGAGCTGGGCGCCCATGTTCTCGAACGGGTCGTCGAGCTCGATGTCGCGGGCGATCGTGACGCCGTCGTTCGTGATGGTCGGCGCGCCGAACTTCTTGTCGAGGACGACGTTCCGGCCCTTCGGACCGATCGTCACCTTGACGGCGTCGGCGAGCTTGTCGATGCCCTTCTTGAGATTCCGACGAGCGGTCTCGTCGAAGATCAGCTGCTTGGCCAAGTCTGGTGTCCCTCCTGGAGACGCTGCGTGGGGGTCGTGGTCGGGAGCGCGCGAGGCGTCGAGGACCTAGTCCTGGACGATCGCGAGGATGTCCTTCTGGCTGACGATGAGGAGCTCGTCGCCGTCGATCTTGAACTCGGTCCCGGCGTACTTCGCGTAGAGGACCTTGTCGCCGACCTTGACGTCGACTGCCTCACGCTTGCCGTCGTCGAGGATCCGGCCCGGGCCCACGGCCAGGACGCTGCCTTCCTGCGGCTTCTCCTTGGCGGTGTCCGGAAGGACGATGCCGCTCTTCGTCATCTCCTCCCGGGGGGTCGGCTGGATCACGACGCGATCGCCCAGCGGGCGAAGCTTCGTGGTGGACGCGGTGGCGGTGGCCAACGTGCATTCCTCCTGGGACGCCGGTTCGGCGGCGTCGTGCTCGATGGGCTGGGACGCCGTCGCGACGGTCGGACCGGCGACGAGTCCCGGGCTCTGGCGAGGTGCCACGGTGCGGGTCCGAGGGTGATTGCCGGTTCGTCCGGGCCGCCGCCCTCAGGCGTTCTGGCCCCCTCCGCGACCGGCTTCGGATCGCAATTAGCACTCTCGATGTGCGAGTGCTAACTCTACTGTCGGCGGCTGGGCTGTGTCAACCGCGAAGGTCCGGCCGGCGTTCGCCTTCGGCGCGACGAGTCACCGGGTGACCCGTCCTCGAACGATCGTGCGCGGGTCGCGCGCAACTGGCCTCGAGCCGTCCTCGCTCGTCGGAATCCGTGTCACCTCGTGACCCGAGCGTGGCGCGTCGATTCAGCGTCCGGGACTCACGCTGCGGCGAAGGTCGCGTCGTACGTGCCCACCAGCCGATCGCCGATCACGTCCGGGTCGTCGCCGCGGATGTCCGCGACCCAGGCGGCCGTCAGGCGGACCCACTCCGGGGCGTTCCGGCCGCGGTTCCCACCGGGCGGTGACAGATACGGCGAATCCGTCTCGACGAGCAGCCGATCGGGCGGGATCATACGCACGACGTCGGCGGTCGACTCCTCTCCGCTCCGGAACGCGAGCCCGGAGATCGAGATGACGGCGCCGAGGTCGAGCATCTCCGCCGCATAGTCGACGGGGCCGCTGAACGAGTGGATGATCGGGCGCACGGCGCCGCCCATCGCCCGGATCTCGGCGACGAGCGCATCCTGGGCCTCGCGCTCGCCCGCGCTGGACCGGCAGTGGAGGATCACCGGCTTGCCGGTCTCCGCCGCGAGGGCGAGGTTCCGGCGCAGGTTCGCCAGCTGGGCCAGGATCGGCGAGAAGACGCGGTCGTAGTCGAGCCCGGTCTCGCCGATCGCCACCACGCGCCGATCGCGGGCCTGGCGCTCGATCGTCGCCCACTCGTCGTCCGTCACGTTCGCGGCGTCGTGGGGGTGGACGCCGACCGCCGCGTCCAGCCACGGGACGCCGCCCACGAGCTCGAGGGCCGCCGTCGAGGACCACGCGTTCCAGCCCGGCACCAGGATCCGCTCGACGCCGGTCTCACGCGCGGCGGCGAGCACCTCGTCGACGTCGTCGGCGAAGCGCTCCGCCTGGAGGTGGCAGTGGCTGTCGATCAGGCGCATCGACGTCATTCTCGCCCATGCACCCGGTCCGGCCGTGGGCGCGTCCCCGGACCGGCGATGAGCGCCAGACGCTCATTGCGTCGACCGAACCGCTCTCGATCGGCTCGAATCCGGCTGTGGGACGACGTTCCGTGCGCCCGGCGCCCACGATGACGACTTGGGCGGGCCCTCGGGCGCCGTACGAGCGTGGCGCGCTCGGATCGAGCGGGGCGTGGCCTCGATCGTCGCAACGAGCGCCCCGCGCTCAGCCGTTGCCCGGCCCGAGCCGCGGGCCGGGCGGCTCGACCGCCCGAGCAGCGAGCCGGCCGGATCGGCCGGCCGGCTCGCGGAGCTCAGTCGTTGAGCCCCTTGTACAGGGCCAGCGTGTTGCCCTCGGTATCGGTCCCCACGGCGAACCAGCCCATCCCGGGGATCTCGGTCTTCTCTTCGGTGATCGTCCCGCCGAGCTCGCGGACCTTGGCGATCGCGGCGTCGATGTCGTCGACCGCGATGTAGTTCCGGACGGTCTGGCCGGCCATCTGGCCGCGCTTGCCCATCCCGCCGCCCAGGCCACCCGGGCCGGCGGTGTAGATCGGGTAGCCCTCGAAGCCGGGCGTGTCGCGGAACTCCCAACCGAAGACGCCGCCGTAGAAGCGCTTGGCCCGCGCCTCGTCGTCGAACGGGATCTCGATGTGGTTGTACTCGCCGTGCTTGGGCATGGGAGGTCCTCCGGGTTGGTGCCGCCGATGCCGGGCGGCGCGGCCGCATCTCACGTCTAGTCTGCCGCCGTCTCCGCATCCAGGCGTGGGAACAACGGCTGGGCCGCCGTCAACGTTCCGTGCTCCTCTGCGTGGGCGGCCCAGCGCAGCTCGTCGAGGAGCGGCGGCCCGCCGTTCCCGTCGGCGGCATACGGATAGGCGAAGCCGAGCTGCTCCAGCACCCGCGGTGCGGTCCCGGGCAGGAACGGCGCGGCGGCCAGCGCGATGACCCGGCAAGCCTCGACCAGGTCACCGAGGACGAGCCGCAGCCGGGCCGCCGCCGCATCATCACCCGTCTTCGCGGCCTTCGACAGCTCCCACGGCTTCTCGGCGTCGACGTACCGGTTCGCCTCCCCGACGAACGCCCAGATCACGCCGAGCGCCTCGTGGAGCAGGCAGCCGTCGATGGCGTCGCAGAGCATCGGGATCCGCGAGGCCCAGCTGAAGGTCTGGCCGGCGTCCTCGGCCGAGCGCGGCGCGGGCCGCTCCCCACCGAGGTACCGGTTCGCCATCGACACGGTCCGGTTGACGAGGTTGCCGAAGTCGTTCGCCAGATCCGCGTTGTAGCGCCGGACGAAGCCGTCCCACGACACTTCGGCGTCCTTGTCGAACGGGACCTCGCGGAGCGCGACATAGCGCGCGCCGTCGGTGCCGAACGCGGCGACGAAATCGCCCGGGTCGAGGAAGTTGCCGCGGC
>DASSHB010000146.1:0-33622 GCA_035693125.1 Candidatus Limnocylindrales bacterium
CACCTGGCCCGCGCCGCCCAGGCCGGCGCCCGGATCGTCGACCGCTCCCGCGTCACGCGGGTGGTCCTCGAAGGGGGCCGTGCGGTCGGCGTGGAGGCGAACGTCCTGGTGGTCGACCCGGCCACCGGCGAGCCCCTCCCGGGCAGCGGAGGCGACCCGGCCCAGCCGAGGACGCGGCGACTCGTCGTGCGAGCCAGCCAGGTCGTCGTCGCGGCCGGAGCGCTCCGTTCGCCGCTCGTCCTCCTGGCCTCGGGCCTCGACCACCCGGCGGTCGGACGCCACCTTCGGCTCCACCCCGTCTCGGTGATCGCGGGCGTCTTCGACGAGCCGATCGAGATGTGGCGCGGGACGATGCAGGCGGCCCGCTCGCTGGAGTTCGGCCGGCCGGATGGTGACCGCAACGGATACGTGATCGAATCCGCGCCGGGCCACCCCGGCCTCATCGCGCTCGCGCTCCCGTGGGAGGGGACGGACGCCCACGCCAGCCTCCTGGAGCGGATCGCCCACGTGGCGCCGCTGATCGCGATCACGCGGGATGGCGGCGAGGGACGGGTCCGTCGAACGAGAGCGGGCAACGCCCGGATCGACTACGCCCTCGACGAGCGCGGCCTGGCCTCGCTCCGCCACGGCCTGGCCTCGATGGCCGAGCTCGCCCGAGCCGCCGGTGCCCGCTCGATCGTGGCCGCCGGCACGCCACCGCGCTGGCACGGCCGGGACGGGTTCGAGCCCGGCACCGGCGCCGAGGGTCGCGCCTTCGTCGTCTTCCAGGACGCCCTGCGCCGGTTCGACTTCGCCCCGAACCGCGGCGCCGTCTTCTCCGCTCACCAGATGGGAAGCGTCCGGATGGGCGGCTCCGTCGCCGACCATCCATGCGACCCAGAGGGACGGGTCCGGGCGCGCGGCGGAACCGTCGTAGGCGGGCTCTACGTCGGCGACGGCTCGCTCTTCCCGACCGGGATCGGCGTCAACCCCCAGGTGACGATCATGGCGCTCGCCCGGCGGGTCGCCCGGACCGTCCTCACGGAGGCGGGCGTCGCCGGCTAGCGCGCATCACGCCGTCGCGGGCACGTCCTCGTGCTCGAGCCGGTGGTGGGCAGGCGCCGGCGCGGCGCCCATCCGGCTGCGGGCGACGATGATCAGGGCCACCCCGACCACGATCACGGCTCCGGCGGCGAGCTGGACGGGTCCGACCGTCTCGTGGAGCAGGAGCCAGCCCAGGAAGACCGCAATCACCGGGTTGACGAACGCGTAGGTCGTGACGAGCGGCAGCGGCGCGTGGCGGATCACCCAGACGAAGGCGGTGAACGCGACGAGGCTGCCGACGACGGTCAGGTAGGCGGTCCCGGCCACGGCCGCGACGGCCACGGCGCCCGGATCGAACGCGGCGAGCTCGCCGCTGACGAGCGCCGCGATCGCGAGAACGACCGAGCCGCTCAGCATCTCGAGGCCGGTCGCGAGGAACGGGTTGGATGGCAGCGAAGCCCGGTGCGCGGCGAACGTCGTGCCGGCCGCCCAGGCCATCGGCGAGAGGAGGATCGCGCCCACGCCGATCGGATCGAGGCTGTGCTCGATCGCGACGCCCTGCGCCGCGAGGCCCACGACCCCGACCAACGCTGTCCCGACGCCGACGATCGCGAGGCCCGGCAGCCGCTCGCCGATGAAGACGCGACCGAAGACGGCGACCCACACCGGCATCATCGCGATCAGGACGCCGGCGATCCCCGACGGCACGGTCTGTTCGCCCCACGAGACGAGACCCATCCCGCCGAACATCAGGCACGTCCCCACGACGGCCGAGTCACGGACTTCGCGGAGGGTGGGGCGGGCCAGGCCGCCGCGGGTCGCCACGATGACCGCGCCGATCATCGCGAGCCCGGCGATCGAGAACCGGATCGCGCCCATCACGAACGGCTCGAGGGTCTCCACGGCGACCCGGATCGCTAGGTAGGTCGAGCCCCAGACGACGTACAGGATCAGGATGGCGGTCCAGATCAGGACCGGGGACGCCGAGCGGGCGGCGGCGTTTGGCTTAGTCAGCTGGTCCAAGACCGCAGTGTAGCGCGCGCGGCCGACCCGCCGCTACGCGACCGCCGTCGCGCCGAGGGGGCGGCAGTGGCGGCACGGCCGGTAGCCGCGTGCCTCGGCCGCCCGCGCCGACGGGAAGTGCTGGAGGTGGCGCTCGGTCACGCGCCGGGCGTCGGAGCAGGTCGGGAGGCAGAAGATCCGGGTGGTGTCCGAGCCGAAGTAGCGCACGCCGGCGCGCGCCAGCGCCTCCAGCTCGTCCGGCCCGGCGCCCTCCTCGGTCAGGATCGTCCGCTTGTTCTCCGGGCCGCCCAGGGAGTACTGGCCGATCATCCCGTCGCTCCGGACGACCCGGTGGCAGGGCACGATCAGCGGCACCGGGTTGTGGCCGAGCGCGGTGCCGACGGCCCGAACCGCCCGCGGCCGGCCGATCTCCGCGGCGATCCAGCCGTACGGCCGGACCTGGCCCCGGGGGATCTCGAGCGCCTTCATCCAGACGGCCCGCTCGAACTCGCTCGCACCGCGCAGGTCGAGGTCGATCCGGACGTGGCGGTCGCCGGCCAGCCGGCGCTGGATCCGCCGGGCGAGGTCGGCGGGCAGGGCCCCGCGCCGACGGACGTGCCGCCCCGTACGGGCGAGGAAGCGCGCCGCGAACGTCGCGTCATCGCTCTCTCCGGAGACCTCCGACACGCCACGACCATTCCAGACGACCCGAAGCGGACCCACCGGCGAGTCGAGGATCGCGTAGTCGTCGGCCAGGCCGACGGCGACCAGCGTCGAATGGGCAAGCTCCGGCGGCGCCGGCTCGCGCAGGCCGGCCAGGGCGGCCCCAGTGGTGGCGTCGATCTCGATCGTCATGCGGAGACCTCCTCGGGTCGCAGCCCTTCGGGAGCTTCCTGCTCCAGCCAGGCGGCGCGGAGCGCGGCCAGGCCGCGGTGGACATGGGCTTTGACGGTGCCTTCGGGCCGACCCACGGCCTCGGCGATCTCGGCGTACGACAGGCCGTCGACGTGGCGCAGGACGACGGCCGTTCGCTGGGCGGGGGAGAGCGTCCCGAGGAGCCGCGCCCACGTGTCGCGTTCGTCGCGCCGGGCAAGCGGATCGGCGGCCGGCTCCGCGCCCGGGTCGAACGCCAGCTCGGTCGTCGGAACCCGCCGGACGCGGGCGCGGTTGCGCCCGGCGTTCAGGAGGATCGTCGTGAGCCAGCCGCGCAGTCGCAGCTCGCGGATCCGCTCGGCCGGCCAGGCCGCCAGCGCGCGATAGGCCCGGACGAAGGCGTCCTGGACGAGCTCCTCCGCGTCGTGACGGTCGCCGCTCGTCCGGAGGGCGATCGTGAACAGGCGGTCCTGGTGGGCGAGGAGGAGGGTCTCGAAGTGGCCGTCGAGGTCGGCCGCCAGCCGCTCGGCGAGCGCGACGTCCTCGGGCCGGCGGTCGTCCATCACGTCCATGAAACACGGAACCGCGGGCTCCCGTTGCGGGGGCCCGCGGTTCGGACGCCGAGAAGGCCTGAGCCGGGCGTCCGGCGGGATCGCCGCGGCCGGCGACCTGTCGCGGACGATCGGCCGGCGATCCTCCGGCGATCGGCTACTGGACGACGACGGTGACGTCCTTCATCTGGGTGGGATGGACCTTGCAGTGGTACGTGTAGGTGCCCGGCGCGTTGAAGACGAGCATCCCGGTCGCGTTCGGGGCGATCGTGTCCGTGTCGCACGATCCGTCGTCCATCGTGGCGCTGTGGGGCGCGCTGTCCTTGTTGGTCCAGGCGACGACGTCGCCGACCTTGGCCTGGACTGGCTGCGGGCTGAACTGGAAGTTCTGGATCGTGACGTTGACCGTCGCGGTGGAACCGGCCGGTGCGGCCGCGCAGCTGAGGGCCCCGCCCGCCGCGCTGCCGGCCGCGGCGCTGCCACCGGCGGTGCTGGCACCGCTCGAAGCCGCCGGGGCGCTGACGGCGGTGGACGGCGCCGCAGCCGTCGTCGAAGGGCTGGGCGTGGCGGCGCTGCCGCAGGCCGCGAAGAGCGCGCTCAGGGCGGCGAGCACGAGGGTCATGCCGAATCGGCGCATGTGGACCTCCGAAATGAAGGGATCGGCGGTCTGGGGTGGCCGATCGCGGAGTTGATGGTGCTCCCTACGTGTGACCTGACCCAGCGGTTTCGTCCTATCGTGCCGTCGTGGACACGATGCCGGACGCCCGGCCAATGGATCGTGCGGCGCGCGGCGATCCCGCGGGACCCGCTGCCGTGACGCCCGACGACGTCCGCTGGCTGGCCTGGCACGAGGCCCGCGCCCATGCCCTGACGAGCCGCGAGGTGCGCGACCTGGGCGACGCATGGCTCCTGTACGACGAGACCGACCGGGAGCCGTTCTGGAACCGGGTTGCGGGGATCGCCTGGCCGTCCCCGGCCGCGGCGTTCGACCGGCGCCTCACCGAGCTCCTCGCGCTGTTCGCGGGCCTGGATCGCGTGCCGCACGTCTGGCCGTTCCCCGGCTACGACGAGCCGGCGGACCTGACCGAGCGCCTCCTCGCCAATGGCTTCGAGGACCACGGCGGCGGCTTCCTCTTCGTCCTCGACCCCGTCCGGGCGCCGGCCGCCGCGCCCGCGATCGGGCCGGACGTGACCGTCGAGCGGTTGCACCGCCTGACCGGCGGCGCGGCGATCGATGCGGCCGAGGCGATCGCCGGGGTCCTGGTCGGTGCCTTCAACGTCGAGCCCGAGCGGCGGGTCGGGATCGAGCTGGAGGTGGTCCAGGGCCTCACGACCGAGGCCTACCACGCGATCCTGATCCGGGTCGACGGGCGGCCCGTCGCGGTCGCCCGCCGGACGACGTTCGCCGGCGGCAGCTATCTCTCGTCGATCGGGACCGATCCCGAGTTCCGTGGCCGCGGCTTCGGCCGGCTCGTGACCTCGCTGGCGGCAGCGGACGCGCTCGCCGAAGGCAGTCGCTGGACGTACCTGGGCGTGTTCGAGGACAACGACGTGGCCAAGGGTCTGTACCTGAGCCTCGGGTTCGGCGCGCTCGGCGGTGTCGCGCCGGACCTGCTCCTGCGGCCGTGACGGACGACCTTGCCTGGGTCGCCCGGGGCGGCGACGGCGCTGCGCCCCGGCTGATCGCCGAGATCCACGGCACCGTGGAGCTGGAACGCGCCCTCGCCGCGCTGGGCGAGCCCGGCCACCGCGCCAGTGACGCCGTCGAGGACGAGCTCCTCGGGGCGCGTGTGGTCGACCTCGAGGCGGTCGTCCTGGCCGAGCCCTCGACCGAGGGCCGGCTCGCTGCCGGGCTGGCCCGCAACGACGAGGGAATCCAGGGCCGGTACCTCGAGGCGCCGGTCCCGCTCGACGAGCTTGCCCGCCGCGCGGCAGCCGCCGGGGTGTCACTGAGCCGGCCCGGACGAGGGCCGTTCGGCCGCGAAGTGCTCGTCCTGGGCGGCGGGATCGGCGGGCCGTTCGTCGTCCTCGTCGAGCCGCGTTCGGTACCATCGCCGCGATGAGCGACCGCCAGCCGATCACGCTCCGTGGCGCCGTCCCGGGCGACGTCGACCGGATCGCGTCCCTGTTCACCGACGAGGGCTATCCGTCGGGACCGAGCGACATCGCGGAGCGCCTGGCCCGCTTCGCATCGGCCGAGTCGCGGGTGATCGTCGCCGACAGCGGCGGCGAGGTCCTGGGCTTCATCGCGCTTCACGCGGTTCCTCGCTTCGAGCACTCCGATCGGATCCTGCGGGTCATGGCTCTCGTCGTGGACGCGGGCGTCCGGGAGCGCGGCGTGGGCCGCCTCCTGATGGAAGAGGCCGAGCGCATCGGACGAGAGCTCGGCGCTGCCTGGTCCGAGGTGACGGCAGGCCACCATCGACCGGACGCCCGGCGCCTGTACGAGGAGCTGGGCTACGACGCGTCGGTCGCCGCATACCTCCGCAAGCGGCTCTGATCGCCACGACGCCGGCCCGCTCCGGGCACGCCCGTCGGGACCCGCCAGCCGCTTGGTCGAGCGCAACGAGGGCCACCACGGGCCCGGTCCATGGCACCATCGAGCAGTGACCAGCCAGACGATGGTCGGCGAGGAGCCCGTCATCCGCGTCGAGGGCCTGGAGAAGCGCTACGGCGAGACGCGCGCCGTCGACGGCGTCACGTTCCAGGTGCCGTCCGGGACGGTGTTCGGGCTGCTCGGACCGAATGGCGCCGGCAAGACGACCACGGTCGAGGTGCTCGAGGGTCTCCGGACGCCCGATGCCGGCGACGTCCGGATCCTGGGCCTCGATGCCGTCCGTGATGCCGACGCCCTGAAGGCGCGGATCGGCGTCTCGCTCCAGACCGCGGCCCTCTACCCGAAGCTCACCGTCACCGAGCTCCTCGACCTGTTCCGGAGCTTCTACGGCCACGGCCGTTCCACCGACGAGCTGGTCCGATTGATGGACCTCGGGGAGAAGCGAACCACGCGGACCGCGGCGCTGTCGGGTGGCCAGCGCCAGCGGCTGTCGGTCGCGCTCGCGCTCGTCAACGACCCCGAGCTCGTGTTCCTGGACGAGCCCACGACCGGCATGGACCCGGCCGCGCGCCGGGCGCTGTGGGACATCATCCTGGCCCTCAAGGCCGAGGGTCGGACGGTGCTCCTCACGACCCACTACCTGGAGGAAGCGGAGATCCTGTGCGACCGGGTCGCGATCATGGACCACGGCCGGATCCTCGAGGAGGGCACGGTCGAGCAGCTCGTCAGCAACCACTTCCAGGAGCGAGCGGTCCGCTTCGACGCGGTCGCGGGCCTGAGCGACGACCGGCTCGCGGCGCTGCCCGGCGTCTCGTCGCTCAAGCACGAGGACGGCGAGGTCATCCTCTACACCCGCGACGTGGCGGCGACGATCGGCGGCGTGCTCGACGCGTGCGAGGCGCTTGGCGTCGAGCCCACGAACCTGGGCGTGCGCCGCCCCACGCTCGAGGACGTCTTCCTCGACCTGACCGGCCGAGCCCTCCGGGACTAATCGATGCATGCCCTCCTGCTCCTGACCGTCGCGAACATCAAGAGCTTCACGCGCGACCGCGCCGCGCTCTTCTGGACGCTCGCCTTCCCGCTGATCTTCGTGATCCTCTTCGGATCGATCTTCTCGGGCGGCAGCGGCCAGCGGACGATCGGCTTCGCCGACGAGGATGGCAGCCCCGCGGCCGCCCTGCTGAAGACGGCGTTCGGATCGGTCGCCGGCCTCGAACTCGTCGACGGGACGGAGGACGACCTCCTGGCCCGGATGCGGACCGGTGAGGTCTCGGCCGTGATCGTGGTGCCGAAGGGCTACGCCGAGACGGTCGCGGCCAAGGCCGGGCCGGCCGACCTGACCGTCTACACGGACCCGAGCCAGAGCTCGGCGGACGGGGCCACCCGGCAGCTCGTGGGGTTCGTCCTGGCGGCCGTCAACCAGGCCGCGACGGGCCAGCCACCGGCCGTGGAGCCCGCGTTCCAGACGATCCAGACGAACGACCTCACGTTCATCTCGTACCTCGTCCCCTCGATCCTCGGGATGTCGCTGATGCAGCTCGGCGTCTTCTCGGCGGTCCCGCTCGTGGCCGACCGCGAGAAGCTGATCCTCAAACGGCTCCAGGCGACGCCGCTCCGGCGCTGGCAGCTCGTCGGGAGCAACGTCCTGATGCGACTGCTGATCGCGATCTTCCAGACCGCGATCATCGTCGGGGTCGGCTCGGTGCTGTACCACGTGGAGATCGCCGGGTCGTGGCCGCTGATCGGTGCCCTGATCCTGCTCGGTTCCCTGGCGTTCATCGCGCTGGGCTACGTGATCGCCTCGTTCGCCCGGACGGAGGAGGCGGCCAACGGGATGACCAGCGTCGTCCAGTTCCCGCTGATGTTCCTGTCCGGCACGTTCTTCCCGATCGATTCGATGCCGGACTTCCTGAAGACCGTGGCGCGGGCGCTGCCGCTCACCTACCTGGGCGACGGGCTCCGCCAGGTGATGGTCGCCGGGACGCCCTTCGCCCCTCTCTGGGTGTGCTTCGCGTTCCTCGCCGTGTGGCTGGCCGTCTGCTTCGGGATCGCGGCACGCTTCTTCCGCTGGCAGTGATCAGCCCGCGCTGAGGAGTGCCTCGACGTCGACGGGCTCGGTGGGTGCCAGGTCCGGCGACTGGACCGCCAGGGCCGCGACGTGCGCGGCGAACGCGAGCGAGCGCTCGATCGGGAGACCGCGCAGCTCGCCGGCGATGACACCCGCCAGAAAGGCGTCGCCGGCGCCGTTCGTGTCGACGATCCGCTCGACAGGCGTCGCCGCGACGTCGATCCAGCGGCCGTCCGCCGTGAGCGCCAGCGCGCCCCGTTCCGCGAGCGTGCACACGACCAGCTCGCGGCCGTCGCGGATCAGCCGCTCCATGAACGGCCGCGGATCCCCGAGGCGCTCGCCGCTGAGGAAGACCCGATCCGCGGTCCAGAACTCGCGTTCCCATTCGCGCTCGCCATCGGTCGCATGGAGATCGGTCCAGGTCCGCTTGCCTCGACCCCGGGCGATTCCGAGGACAGGCCGGCAGGCATCGGTGATCGCGACGAGGACCTCGGCCGCCGCGGCCACGAGGCGCTCGACATCAGAGCCGTCGAACCGCGCCGTCGCGTCGCCCGTGTGGAGCAGGAACGACAGACGCCGGCCCGCCGGGTCCATCAGGTTGACGTGACGCGCCGTCCCCGTCGGGTCGGTGACGGCGTCGAGCGTGACGCCAGCCCTCCGGAGACCGTCACGGATCCGCCGCCCGGCCTCGTCGTCGCCGATCAGGGCGTGGAGCGTCACGTCGACGCCGAGCCGGGCGAGATTCATGGCCTTGCCGGCCCCGGACGATCCGATCGTCTCGTGCCAGCCGGGCGGGAAGATCGTCCCGGGCTCGGGCGCTGGAAAGGCCGCCACCCGGATCATCGTGTTCCACGACGCGGCCCCGAAGGCCGCGACCCGGCTCACCAGCGTTCGTCGTGGACGATGTCGGCGAGGGCCGACCGGCCACCGGCCTTCTTGGGCCGGGTCAGGTCGTCGGGATCGACCGGGTAGCCGAACGAGAGCAGGTACTCGCAGTGCTTGTCGTCGGGATAGCCCAGGAGCCGGCGAGCCAGGTCCTGGTCGTAGACGGTGGCCGGGACGCTCCCGATCCCGAGCTCCCAGGCCGCGAGCATCATGTTCCCCGCCGCCATCCCCAGATCGAACATCACCGAGAGCGGGCTGTCCGCGGCCGCGGGATCGGGCGTGACGAGCGCGATTCCGACGGCGGCTCCGGCCAGATGGCCCGCCCACGGCCCGACCGCCCCGAGCTCCCGGAGGTGCTCCCGGTCGCGGCAGACGATGAAGTCCCAGCGCTGGAGGTTCTTCGAGCTGGCAGCGCGCCGGCCGGCGTTCAGGATCCGGACCAGGTCGTCGCCCTCGAGCGGCCGATCGGCGAAGCGTCGGATCACGCGCTTCGCGTCGATCGCCTCCCAGACCGAGACGCCGGGTGTCGCGTCGTCGCTCATCCTGCAAGCTCCCGTGCGGTCGCGCTCGCCTCGTCGGCGGCGCCCGGGTCGTCGTGGCGCAACGGCGTCGCGATCCGGACGAGCGACCGGAAGCCGCCTGGCTCGAGCTCGATCTGGGTGGGCGGGCGGACGAGATCGGGCAGGCGCCGGGCGTCCACCGCCTCGGCTCGGTCGGCGGCGGCGGGGTCCACGCCGCCGAGGCTGCGAGCCAGGAAGGCGGCCACGGTTCGGCGATAGGCGGGGAACTCGTACAGCCACGAGTGCTGGCCGCCGGCGATCTCGAGGATCTCTGCGGGCGTGCCGGACCCGGTCGTGACGCGGGCCAGACGATGGAGGTGCTCGACCGGGATGACCGCATCCTGGTCGCCGTGAACGAGCAGGACCGGCACCGTGATCCGGCGGAGCGCCGCGCTGGCCGAGGTGCTCACCAGGCCATGGCCACGTGGCCGGACATAGACCCGGCTCGTCAGCCAGGCGAGCGGATAGGCGATCACGTCGGGGAAGGGCAGCCGGGCCAGGCGGAACGTCTGGCGGGTGAGCCGCCACGGATCGGCCGGTGAGGAGGTGGCCACGACGGCCGCGACCCGCGGCTCGTTGGAGGCGGCGAGGAGGGCACCGATCGCGCCCATCGAGTGGCCGAGGATCGCGGCGCTCGTGACCTCGGGCCGACCGGCCAGCGCCCGCCATGCGGCGAGCGCGTCCGTCCCGAACTCGCCGGCGGTGATCGGCAGTCGTTCCTTCGGGTTCGCGCCGTGGCCGCGGATGTCGATCGCCAGGCAATGGAACCCGGCAGCATGCAGGAACTGGACGATCGGCAGGAGGCGGTCGCGAGCGGACTCCCAGCCGTGGACGATCGCGACACCGGGGCCGGGTTCGCCTCCCCGGGCCGGGACGAACCATGCGGGCAGCGTCAGCCCGTCGTCCGTCGGGGCCTCGACCGCCTCGAACGGGAGCCCGAGGTCCGCCGGCGTCCGCTGCGGTGGGCGGGGCGTCGGATAGCCGGCCTTGACCCGGTACAGGAGCGCGAACCGGTAGGCGAGCGCGAACGGCGCTGCGGCGAGCGCGGCGAAGAGTCCGGCGCGACGGATCGGGGGCACGTCCGAATCGGACAGCCGGGCGCCTCGCCTGTCAAGCGTCGCTCGGCGGCACGTCCGGGGCCTGTGACACGATCACGGAATGCGAGGCGTCCCAGGCGGCGTGACCAGCCGCGCCGCGTCGATCCTCTTGCTGCTCGGCTTCCTCATGGATGGCGGGTGCGTGGCGCGACCCGACCCGGATCCCTCCATCCGTCCCGAGCCATCCCCTTCCTCGACCGCGCCGAGCCCGACCGCCGCTCCGCTACGTGGGACGCCGGTTCCGCCCACCCCGACGCCGATCCCGTCGCTACCTCCGCTCGTGAGCGCCTGCCCGCCCCGGCCTTTCGATGACGCGGTCGTGCTCGGGCCGCCCTTCGACGGGGACATCTTCGTCGACGACACCTCCTCGAAGATCGCGGGCCAGTTCCTGTTCGGGCTCGCGACCGTGTACGCCAGCCCGCGAGCAAGCGACCCCTGCGAGCTCTTCACCGACCGCGGGCTCGCGACCGCGATCGCGGTCGATCCGCGCCTTCGCTCCGCGCTGACCGGCGAGGCGACCCTGACCGCCGAGCTGGACCTGCGCCTGGCCTACGAGGGCGTCTACGACCTCCGGGTGCGGCCTCCCACCGTGCCGATCGACGTGGTCTTCGACCTTCCGGCCGGCGCCGCCATGCGAGATACCGCCACCGGCGAGATCGAGACGTCCGATCGGCTCGAGCGCGTGGGGCTGCACCTCGTCTTCCAGTACGACGGCCATCACTGGCGGGTCGACGAGGCCGGCCCGATCGGTCCGGAGGTCGCGGACGTGGCCGCCCTCCCGGGGCCCGTGCCGCCGGGCCCGCCGTGCACCGGCTTCCGCCACGACCCGATCGGCACGCGCTTCGACGAGAACGACGATCGCCGCTGGTGCGACGACGGTGGTGCTGGCCGCGAGATCGCATCTCCGAGCCAGGTCGCGCTCCTGACGCGCTATCCGTGCGGCGCGCACTCCGCGGTCCTCACGATCGGCCGCCCGCTCGGCGCGCCGCTCGACCGGCTCGATCGCTGGGAGTATGTCCGCGACCCGGGCGGCGTCTTCTGGGCGAATCGCTGGATCGCCGAGCGCTGGGACGGCCATGCGGCGCTGCCGCGCGCGGCTCGGGAGACCGGCTGGACGAACGGGAACATCGACCTGTGGATCGACCCCGCTCAGCTCGACGATGCCGTCTACGTCGTCCGCGGCGGCAGCACGGAACGCTGGCCGCGGGCGGCCGATCAGTGGGGCGTCATCGACTGCAACTGAGCGGGTGGGACGGGCCCTGACAGGCCGCTAGACTCGGGACGTGGCCAAGCGCGATCCCCACGACGTCCTCGGCGTCCAGCCAGGGGCGACCCCCACCCAGATCAAGGCAGCCTGGCGGCGGCTGGCCCGGACCCATCACCCGGATCTCACCGGGGACGATCCGGCAGCATCGCAGCGGGCGACGCGGCGGATGGCCGAGATCAACGCGGCCTATGCCGAGCTGACCCGTGAGGGCGCGGCGGGTGCGCGGGGTGCCCGCAGCCGGGCTGACACCGACGGTGTTCCGGAGCCCGGGTCGGCGCGTCGTGGCGGACCACCAACACCGCGCCCGACGAGGCCGGTAACCGGCCGAGTTGATCTGAGCCACATCGTTCGGCCTCGGAACGCGACGCTCCGCCCCGACGGCGCCCCGGCCGGGCGGGCGACCACGCTACGCGGCCAGGCTCCATACCGGCCCGCACCGACGACGGCCGAGCCCCCGCGTGCGAGCACGCCCACCGGCCCGCTCGCTCGGTCGCGCCTGCGCGGCTTCCGCCAACCGGCCGCGCCACCCCTCGCCGACGCGGCCGCGATGGAGCTGCCGTTCGGGAAGTTCCACGGTCACACCCTCGGTCAGGTGGCCGCGTTCGAGCCCAGCTACATCGACTGGCTGGCGACGACGATCACCCGCGATCCGGACCTGCTGGCAGCGGCTCGCGTGGTCCGCGACGATCTCGATCGCCAGGGCGTGATCCGCCGGCCGCGGCCCGATCCCGCCGAGCGCCGCAAGGCATGGCCGATGCCGATGGGACGTCACCCCGACGAGCTCTGAGCCCGCCGTCCGGCCGTGGAAACGAGCGATCGCCCCCCGGACACCCGGAGGGCGATCGATGGAGCGTCAAACGACGATCGATGATCCCGGCCGTATCGCGTCCCAGGCCTGCTGGCCGATGATCCGTGGTTACTCGGCTCGTGACGCGGGTCCAGGATCACCGGTGCTCGAACCGTCATCGAGCGGCCGGAGGCCGTCCCCGCATCCGTGACCGACGCCCCAGGTGGTTCCCGGGGGTGTCGCGTTACGGCTGGGTGAACCGTAGAGCGGCGGGCCCAGCGCGGGTATGACCGATCCGTCCCGAACCAGCGGCGGCGATGGTCGGGCGCGTCGGCGCACCGTTCCGGGACGGCGGTACCAGGTGTCGGGGCGCACCGCCGGCCGCTGCAATGCGGATGTAATGCGAGGCACCGACGGACGGTGGCTCGCCGCAAGATTCCGGCGAATTGCGTGGACGCGCGAGGCGGGCGGCAACGGGCCGTATCATCGGACCATGTCCCCCCAGCCGCGCCTCCGATCCGGCGTGCCCCGTCGCCTCGTCGCCGCCGCCATCGGCGCGATGCTGCTCCTCGCCGCGTGCGGTTCCGACTTCGATCCGTCGGGACCGTGCACGAGCGACGGCAAGGTCGCCGGCGCCTACCCGGAGATGGAGGCGCTCGTCCCGAAGGCCTACAACGGGGTCAGCCCGGCCGAGCTCGACTCCGGCCGGACGTGCACGGCGGACGGGCTCGGGTCCCTCGCCGGGCACGGCATCAAGGAGCTCCGGTTCGCTGGCGGAACGTGGACGACGGGGACCCAGAGCGGCCTGACCCTGGCCACCTTCACGAGCGTCGGTGGCGGCCCGGACCTCGACCCGGCCTGGCTCAGCGAGTTCTACGAGACGACGGCTCGGAGCGCGAAGAACATCCAGTCGATCGAGACGTCCGAGCCGGCGCTCGGGGACGGCGCGACCGCCCACCGGCTCGACGTCCTCAACGACGAGTCCTACCAGACGGTCATCGTGTGGCGCCAGGGCGGCCGTGTCGTGGCCGTCCTCGTCGGCGACTTCATCCGCGAGGTCCAGTCCAAGGACGCTCACGAGAAGATCGTCCAGGCCGCCGTGCAGACGCTCCTCGGCGGCGCGCCGGCCTGAGCCGCAACGCATCCGAAAGACCCCGCCCGTCGCGGGCACAACGCGCGATCCACGCCGGCCGCGACCCTCGGTCGATGTTCAAGACGGCCGCCCGATTCCTCCTCCTGCGCGTGCTGCCCCGGCGCCTGATCCCGGTCGTGACCGTCGTCGAGGCGCTCCTGCTCGTCCGATCGGTCCGGAAGCGCGCCAAGTCCCGACCCGCCCCGGTCCGCGTCAGCGAACCGTCGAGCTCGAGGACGGCACCCCCCACGACGAGCGCCTGATCGGGCCGATCCTGCCGGGGCCCGTGCTACCGTCCCCGCCATGACCTGGTCGGCTCGCAAGCGCGCCTGGGAGGCGAAGCAGCTCGCCGCGGCGCAGGCCCGTGCGCCGGAGCGAAAGCGGCGCTTCTCGACGATCTCGGACACGACGATCGACCGGCTGTACGGGCCGTGGTCGTGGCAGCCGGGGCCCGCCGACGAGTCGGCCGGTGGAGGCGGACCCACCCTCCTCGACCACCACGGGGACCGTCTTCGTCCGGACGACGACGGTCGCTGGGACGACTTCGATCCGCTCCGCGACATCGGGCTGCCGGGCGAGCCGCCCTTCACCCGCGGGATCCACCCCACCGGCTACCGATCGCGCCTCTGGACGATGCGCATGTTCGCCGGCTTCGGCGCCGCCGAGGACACGAACGCCCGCTTCCGCTCGCTCCTGGCGGCCGGCCAGACCGGGCTGTCGATCGCCTACGACATGCCCACCCTGTACGGCTACGACACCGACGACCCCGAGGCCGAGGGTGAGTTCGGGACGTGCGGCGTCGCGGTCAGCAGCCTGGCCGACATGGAGGTGTTGCTGAGCGGCCTGCCGCTCGATCGCGTCAGCACGTCGATGACGATCAACTCGCCCGCCGCGCCGATCTGGGCGATGTACATCGTCGCGGCCGAGAAGGCCGGGGTGCCTCGGGCGGCCCTGGAGGGCACGACCCAGAACGACATCCTCAAGGAGTTCGTGGCCCAGAAGGAGTTCCTCTTCCCGCCGGAGCCGTCGATGCGGCTCGTCACGGACACGGTCGAATTCGGGACGAAGGAGCTGCCGCGCTGGAACACGATCTCGATCAGCGGCTACCACATCCGCGAAGCGGGCTCGACGGCGATCCAGGAGCTGGCCTTCACGATCGCCGACGGGATGGCCTACGTGGAGCATGCCCTCGCCCGCGGGCTGCGGGTCGACGACTTCGCGCCGCGTCTCAGCTTCTTCTTCAACTCGCACTCGGACTTCTTCGAGGAGATCGCGAAGTTCCGGGCCTCGCGCCGGATCTGGTTCAAGCTGATGACCGAGCGCTACCGGGCCGAGAACGAGCGCTCGACCTGGATGCGCTTCCACACCCAGACGGCGGGCGTGTCGCTGACGCCGCAGCAGCCCCTCAACAACCTGACCCGGGTCGCGACCCAGGCGCTGGCGGCGATCCTGGGCGGGACCCAGTCGCTCCACACCGATGCCTATGACGAGGCCCTCGCCGTCCCGACGGCCGGAGCGGCCCTCCTCGCCCTCCGCCAGCAGCAGATCCTGGCCGAGGAGACGGGCGTCGCCAACACGATCGACCCGCTGGGCGGGTCGTGGTTCGTCGAGGCGCTCACGAACGAGACGGAACGCGAGGTCTGGCGCTATCTCGACGAGATCGACCGGCGCGGCGGGATGGTGGCCGCGATTGCCGAGGGCTACCCGCAGCACGAGATCGCCGACGCGGCCTATCGCTTCCAGCGCGAGTTCGACGGGGGCGAGCGCCGGATCGTCGGCGTGAACGCCTACGTCGACGAGGCCGAGAACACGCCGATCCCGGTCCTGCAGGTGCCGGCCGGCTCGTTCGAGGCCCAGATCGCCCGCCTCGAGCGGACGCGGCGCGATCGGGATCCCGCGGCCGTCGAGAGCGCGCTGGCGGGATTGCGCGAGGCCGCCTCGCGGCCGGGCACGAGCGACACGAACCTGATGCCCCACTTCATCCGCTGCGCCGCCGCCTATGCGACGCTCGGCGAGCAGTGCGGCGTCCTGCGCTCGGTCTTCGGCGAGTACCGGGAACCGGTCCTTGTCTGACGCGGCCCGGCGCTAGGATCGCGCGATGTCGATGTACACCGATGCCCTGTCGTTCCTCGAGGATGAGCGCGACGCGTGGCGCCCCTACGAAACCCTGAGCCAGCTGACCGACGACGAGCTGGAGCGGCCGGTCGAGGCGGCCCACGGTTGGTCCGGCCGCGACCTGATGAGCCACCTGGTCCACTGGCAGCTGCTGGCACTCGACGTCGCGAAGGAGCTCGCCATGTCCGAGACATCGGCCCGGAAGGTGGCCGCGGACGAGGACTTCGAGCGGCGCGGCGACGTCGTCGTCAACGCCGAGGTCGACGCGCTCTGGCGGGCGAAGTCGATCGAAGCGGTCCGTCAGGCGTTCGCGAGCACGGCCGGCGAGCTGCGCGGCTTCCTGACGGTCGTGCCCGAGACGCGCTGGGTCAAGAACGCCGACATGCAGACGTTCTTCTACGAGGAGCTGACCGAGCATTACGAGGAGCATCGGCCCGAGTTGACGGCGATCCTCGACGCGGCTGGAGTGGGATGACGCCGGACGGGCCCGCGCCCGGCGACGAGCCCAGCGACCTGACCCTCGCCGAGGTCCTCGCGGCGGCCGCCGGCGACCTGTCGGAGATCAGCGAAGCCGCGGACGGCGGTGCGACGATCTGGCTTCGCGGCGATCGGCCGTTCGCGGTCCTCACGGGCGATGTGGCGGAGTTCCGGCTCGACCCGCTCGTCGCCGGTGCCGCGCTCCGGACGCCTGACGCCAGCGCCTCGCTGCGGGGTCCGGACTGGGTCGCGTTCCGTCCCGCCGTCCTCGACGACGGCGGCGTGGATCGGGCCGAGGCGTGGTTCCTGTCGGCCCACCGGCGAGCGGCGGCCAAGCCCTAGGCCGTTCCGCCCAGATGACACCTACGGCGGCATTGGCAGCGGCCGTCGCGCGGATTCGGTCACGGCCGAGCACGAGCTCGGCGCACAACCGACTCGGATGACGCTCCGAACGTCGTCTGATCGCAAATGACGGCGCGCCGCGCGGCGCCTGAATCAAGACGCCGTCCGGTGGCCCGGACGGCGTCGATGCGATGGGGCCGGGTTGCGGTCCCGCCGGGCTCAGGCCTCGGCGGAGGTCGTCGCCTCGGTCGCGTACTGAGCGAGACCGAAGTGGGCCTCGAGCGCCTCCATCGGCCGCGCGCCGGCCACGCCCATCGGCTGCTTGCCGGGCTGGAAGAAGGCGATCGTGGGGATGCTCATGATGTTGAACGCCTGCGAGATCCGCGGGTTGGCGTCCACATCGACCTTGACGACGTCGACGGCGCCCTCGTACTTCGCGGCGATCTTCTCGATCTCCGGTGCGACCATCTTGCACGGTCCGCACCAGGTGGCCCAGAAGTCGACGACGACCGGCTTGTCATTCTTCAGAACGAGCTGCTCGAAGGTCTCGTCGGTCGCGATCTGGATGGCCATGGATGGAGGTCCTTTCTTCCCGCGAATGCGCACGGGTGCGACTCAGGCTGGGCGTCAGGCGCCCGGACCGGCGAGGCTCTGGATCAGGCGATACGCATCGAGGACGCGAGTGTCCGCGAGGCGGTAGAGGACCGTCGACCCGTCGCGGCGGCTCTGGACGAGGCCGGCGCTGCGGAGGACGGCGAGATGCTGGCTCATGTTCGGGACCTGGCAACCGACTCGGGTCGACAGGTCGCTCACCGACAGCTCGCCGGCGGCGAGCGACTCCAGGACGCACAGGCGCTTGGGATCGGCGAGCGCGCGACCGACCGCCGCATAGCGCTGCCGATCGAACTCGCTCGACGTGGCCGCGGGGGCCGTTTCCAACATCTCGATCATCATGTCATTGTTTGCGCAAACGCGCAAGTGTTTGACGCCCGCCCTCCGACGAGCCGCCCGCGCCGGAATGCCACTGCGGAGTGCCTGACGCCCACGCCATACTCGGTGGCATGACGTCGACACTCGTCGGGCTCGGGGACATCGTGGCCGCGCGCGAGCGGGTGGCGCCATTCGTCCACCGGACGCCGCTGCTGTCCAGCGCGACGGCCGCCCGGTTCGTCGAGGCCGCGACCGGGGTTCGCCTCGCCGACGGCCGCCTCTTCGTGAAGGCCGAGCACCTCCAGAAGACCGGCTCGTTCAAGGCCCGCGGCATGACGAACCGGATCGCGACCCTGTCGCCCGAGCAGCGGGCGCGCGGCGCCATCACCCTCTCCGCCGGAAACGCCGGCCAGGCCTACGCATGGGCCGGCCGCGAGGCCGGCGTCCCGATCACCGTCGTGATGCCCGCCACCGCGAACCCCACGAAGGTCGCGGCCTGTCGCGGCTACGGCGCCGAGGTGGTCCTCGAAGGCGAGCACGTGGGCGAGGCGATCATGGCCCTCGAGCGCGTCCGCGAGGCGCGCGGCCTGACCTACGTCCATCCGTTCGAGGACGCGGCGGTGATCGCGGGACACGGCAGCGCCGGCCTGGAGCTCCTGGAGGACCTGCCCGACGTCGACGTCGTGGTCGTCGGCATCGGGGGCGGCGGCCTGATCTCGGGGATCGCCGCCGCGATCAAGGAACAGCGGCCGGCGGCACGGGTGTACGGCGTCGAACCGCGCGAGGCCGCCGCGATGTCGATCGCGTTCGAGGCCGGCGAGCCGGTGACGATCGCGCCGCGGACCGTAGCCGACGGCCTCGCCGCACCGTTCGCGGGCGCGACGACGCTCGCGATGTGCCGGCGCTATCTCGAGGAGATCGTCCTCCTCGACGATCCCGACATCCTGAGCGGCGTCCGGTTCGCCGCCGAGCGCTTGAAGCAGGTCCTCGAGCCCGCGGGAGCCGCGGCCCTGGCGGCCGTCCTCCACGGCCGGATCGCGCTTCGCGACGGTGACCGGGTCGCCGTCGTGGCGTCCGGCGGGAACGTCGACGTCAACCGGCTCGGCGAGTTCCTGGCGGCCGCGGCGCCCCTGCCCGGGGGCGATTCCGGGACAAGCTGATGGAGGCGCGCCGGCGACGCGACGCGACGGAGGAGCGATGACGGAGACGGAGGCCAGCGGGGTCGGGCCCGAGGACGAACGACCCGGGCCCGCAGCGTCGGGCGATGCGCCGGAGCCGACGTCGGATCGAGGCGCGCCGCGTGACGGGCCGGAGCCGCTTCCCGAGTCGGCGTCCCTGCGCGGCCCGGTCGGTGCCCGGGAGATCCTGTGGAAGGCCCTGGATCTGAATCTCGCTGCGGCGCGCGACGTGCGCCGGGCGGCGATCCTCATCGGCCTCCTGTCGCTGTTCGCCGTCGGCCCGCTCGTCGTGGCGATCGTCGCGTTCGGCACGCGGCTCGATCGCCTCGCGCCGGGCGGGTTCGCGAGCGAGCTCTCGGCGATCTCGGCGATCCAGGGCTCACGGAACATCGTGATCGTGGTGGCGCTCATCGCGCTGGGCTGCCTGGTCGCCCTGTCGATCGACAGCCAGCTGCTCGCGGTGGACGTCATCGCCCGGCGGGCGACGGGACGCACGTTCGCCCTCCGGCCGTCGCTCGAGATCGTGCGGATGCGGTTCTGGCGGCTGCTCCGCGCGAACGTCCTGATCGGGCTGATCCTGATCGTCCCGCGCTGGGTCTTCGAGCAGGTCGTCGCGCCGAACGGGGTGGTGCGCGAGTCGCAGTTCGTCGTCCTCACGATCATCGGGGTCGTCCTCTCGATCCCGTTCGCCTACGTCGCGACGTGGATCCTGCTCGGCCAGGTCGGGGCGCGCGAGTCGGTCCGTCGGTCGTGGCGACTCGCCCGCGCGCGGCCATCCCTCGCGGTCGTCATCGCCGTGATCAACCAGCTCTTCCAGGCCATCGCGATCTTCGCGCTCGGGGCGGCCGCCGAGCTCCTCCTGCGCGTCGTCGATGCCCTCGGACTCGGGAACGCCACGGGGCTCGGCCTGCTACCCCTCGCGGTGGTCATCGGCCTCGGGATCGTCGCCGCGGGATCCCTCCTGGTGACGATCGCCGCTCTGACAGCCGCCCCGCCGGTGGTCGCGTTCCTCCGGCTCACCGGAGACGCGAGTGGCCTGGACGTCCTGCGCGACCCGGACAACCCCTTCGCGGCGCCCCGCGTCGAGCCGCTGGTCACGCGCCCGATGATCGCCGCTCTTGGCGTCGAGCTGCTGTTCGGGCTGATCGCGATCGCCCAGCTGCTCTGACCGACCGGCTGGCGTCCGTCAGACGCCCAGCTCCTCCAGCCGGTCGTCATCGATCCCGAGGTGGTGGGCCAGCTCGTGGATCACGGTGATCCGAACCTCCTCCGCCAGCTCGGCGGGATCGGCGAAGTCCGCTTCCAACGGGATCCGGAAGAGGGTGATCCGGTTCGGCGCGCTCTGCCAGTCGGCGCCGTACTCGGTCCGGGGCACGCCCTCGTACAGCCCGTAGAGGTCCTCGTCGGGGAGCAGGTCGTTGTCCCGCCGCCCCTCGGGCGACAGGTCGTCGTCGATGACGATCGCGACCTCCGCCAGGGCCGCTCGGAACGGGTCGGGGATCGCGGCCAGGGCACGCTCGACGAGCGTCTCGAACGGAAGGTGGCCGTTCGATCGACGGGGTGCGGTCCGCGAGCCGCGGCGGCGCTTCGGCATGGCGGCCTATCGTAGACCTCGTGCCACGGCCGCCCGCCGATCCCGCCCCCGACCCGCCCGGGTTCGTCGTCCTCGTCGAGCCCGGCGAGCGGATCCACTTCCTGGACTGGGGCGGTTCGGGCGATCCGGGCATCGTCCTCGTGCACGGACTCGCGGCGAGCGGTTGGACCTGGGCGCCGGTCGCGCGCCGGCTCATCGCGCGACGGCGAACGGTCGCGCTCGACCTGCGCGGACACGGCCTGTCGGACGCGCCGACCGAGCCGGACGCATACGGCCTGGACCTCCTCGGCAGCGACGTCGTGGCCGTGGCGGAGGGTTCCGGGATCCTGGCCGAGTCGGCCGATCGCGTCGTCCTGGCGGGCCACGGCTTCGGGGCGATCGTGGTCGCGGCGGCGGCGGCCCAGCTGGGGCCGCGCTGCGCTCGGCTCGTGCTCGTCGACGGCGGCCTGGACGAGATCGAGACGGTCAGCGGCGTCGATGCGGATGAGTTCCTGCGCGGAATGGAGGAGCCGCCCGAGGTCATGGCCTCGATGCGGGCCTATCTGGCCGATCGGCGCAGCTGGGATCCGGCGACCTGGGATCCCGACCAGGACCGAGCGGCCCGGGCCGCGGTCGTCGAGACGCCGGCGGGACGCCTGCTCCAGGCCACGCGACCGCACGCGCTCGAGGCGGCGGTCCGGACGATGTTCCGCTACCGGCCCGAAGAGGTCCTCGCCCGGGTCGAGGCCCCGACCGTGGCGATCCGACGACTGACGCCCGGTGACGAAGGCGCGCAAGCGAGCGGGACTCCGGTGCCGCCCGGCGTCGACGTCATCGAGATCCCGGCGGTCGGCCACAACCTTCCCCGCTACCGGCCCGACGAGGTGACGGCCGCGATCCTCGGTCGCTAGGCTTCCCGGACGCCGGCACCCGGCCGGCTCGGAGGAGGATCGCCCTCGATGCGTGTCGTCTACAGCGCGGCCCATCTCGCCCACGACGTCGTGACCGAGACCGTCGCCGGTGCGGCGATCCCGGCGAACGAGGTCGCCGAGCGCGCCGAGCGGATCCGCGTCGCGCTCGAGGCCGACGGCGGCTTCGTGATCGGCGGACCGACCGAGCACGGGACCGAGCCGATCCTCGCCGTCCACGATCCAGGCCTCGTCCGATTCCTGGACGACGCGTGGCCCGAGGCTCGGCGCTGGTCGCACGATCGCCCGAACCTGATCGCCGACACGTACCCGACGTTCCGGATGTTCGAGGGGATGAGCCCCGAGCTGCTCGCGTCGCGGCCCGAGCCCTCGTCGCCCGCGGGGCGGGCCGGCTGGTGGGGCCTCGACACGGCGAACCCGCTCGTGGCCGGGACGGCGCGGGCGGCTCGGGCGGCCGTCGACGTCGCCCTGACCACCGCGGATCTCGTTTTGGGTGGCGAGGCCGCGGCCTACGGCCTGTGCCGGCCGCCCGGCCACCATGCCGCGCGCTCGATGGCCGGCGGCTACTGCTTCTACAACAACGCCGCGATCGCGGCTGAGGCGATCGTCCGGGCGACCGGCGGTCGCGTCGCGATCCTCGATGTCGACTTCCACCACGGCAACGGGACGCAGCAGATCTTCTGGCGCCGGGGCGATGTCCTGTACGTGTCGCTCCACGCCGATCCGGATCGCCAGTACCCGTACTTCCTGGGCCATGCCGACGAGGTCGGCGAGGGGGAGGGGAGCGGGGCCACCGTGAACATCCCGCTGGCGGCGGGCACCGGCGACGACGCGTACCTCGCGGCGCTCGACCTGGGGCTCGCGGCGATCGACCGGACGGCCGGCGAGGTGATCGTCGTGTCGCTCGGGTTCGATACCTACAGCCACGACCCGATCGGCGATTTCGCCCTCACGACTGCCGTCTACCACGAGTGCGGCCGGCGGGTCGCGGCGCTCGGCCGGCGGCTCGTGATCCTCCAGGAGGGCGGCTACCATCGGCCTTCGCTGGGTGCGAACGCGCGGGCCTGGCTGCGCGGGGCCGAGGGGCGCAGCTACGAGCCGCTGCCGGCCGCCGGGTTCGGCGAGGCCGGCTCGGACCGCTAGCGTCGTCGCCCGCCCCGTCGGAACCACCCACGGCCCCCGCCGCGTACCATCGGTCACGATGACGAAGACGACCGACCTGCCAGCCCACGTCCGCGCGATCGTCGACGAGATCGAGACGGAGATCGGCGAGGAGCCGCGCGGCGCGGAGATCCTGATCGAGGGCCACGGTCGGCACGCCGGCAATGGCAAGGTCGAGGCCGCCGTCCATCAGATCCTCACCGAGATCGGCGAGGACCCCGGCCGGCAGGGCCTCCAGGGGACGCCCGAGCGCGTCCACCGGATGTACACCGAGCTGACGGCGGGCTACCACGTCGACCCGGAGCGCCTGATCAACGGCGCGATCTTCGACGTCGCCTACAGCGAAATGGTCGTCGTCAAGGACGTCCCGTTCTACTCGCTCTGCGAGCACCACCTCCTCCCGTTCTTCGGCACCGCGGCGGTCGCCTACATCCCGCGCGGCCGGGTGATCGGGCTGTCGAAGATTCCGCGGGTCGTCGAGATGTACGCGCGCCGCCTCCAGGTCCAGGAGCGCCTGACCCAGCAGATCGCGGAGTTCCTCCAGGAGCGCCTGAACCCGCAGGGCGTGGGCGTCGTGATCGAGGCGACCCACCTGTGTGCCGTCATGCGCGGCGTGCGCAAACCGGGCACGGTCATGACCACCTCCTCGGTCCTGGGGCTCTTCCGGACCCGCGACCGGACCCGTGCGGAGTTCTTCGCCCATCTCGACCGGGCGGCGCCCGGCGCCTGACCGGGGCGCCCCGGGTCGCTCGCCGAGCCGATCCCGCTGACCGCCCGCCTGCGGACGATGGTCAGCGCAGTCGCGCCGACGCGTCTCGCGCGTCAGCTGTGGAACGAGCGAGCTCGCCCGACCGCGCCCGCGGTGATCGGCGAGCGCGTCCACGTGCTCGCTGACGCGCGCGGCGCGTCGCCAGCGCGCCGTCGACCACCGACGCGTCTCGCGCGTCAGCCGCCGAACGAGCGAGCCCGCCCGACCGCGCCCCGCGGTGATCGGCGAGCGCAGCCGCGTGCTCGTTGACGCGCGCGGCGCGTCGCCTCCCTACGCGCGACCCACCACCTCGATCGCCTTCGTGCCGCCGACGACCTCGATCTGGTAGCGATCGCGGGCCCGGGCGAAGCCCGGCGCCTCGACCGTCGTCTGGCCGCCCTGCCGCCCGACTCGGGTGTCATCCACGATGAACGACTCGGCCCCACCCTGGGAGGTGACCCGGACGGGGACGTCCCGCGGCCGCTCGATCCGGATGGTCCGGGCGCCGCCGACGAGCCGGACGCCGACCTCGCCGCGCGGCGTGCCGAGCTCCAGCTGGACCCGCTCCATGCCGCCGGTGATGTCGGCGCGGCGGAGCTCGATCGTCCGCAGGTCGGCCTCGATCCGCTGGATGCCACCGACCACCTCGAGGGTCCACGGGATCGCCGGGTTGATCTCGAAGGTGGCCGTCCGCTTCCGCCAGTCGAAGGGCAGCCCGCGGTACTGGACGAGGACGCGGCCGTCGCGGACGCGGACCTGCGGCACGGCACCCTCGAACGACGCCCGATACAGGTCGTGGGCGTCGGCTCCGGGCCGGATGCGCAGGGACGACAGCCCGGACCGGATGTGGAGCTTCGCCGCGGTGAGGTTGCCGAGGGGGGCGCGGTGCTCGCTCGGCCCGGCGGCGGCCTCTTCCGCTGAGGCGCCCCCGGCCGGCGTGTCGCGGAGGGTCGTCGCCTCCTCGCGTGTGATCTGCTCCATCCGGCTCAGGAAGTCGGTGATCAGCGCGAGCTGGGCGTCGGTGTAGCGGCCGATCTCCTTGGCCGAGGCGCCGCCGATGCGGTCGAGGGTGGACTGGATCGAGGCGACCTTGTCCTGGACGACCTCCACGATCACCCGCCTCCGGTCGGCAGGGTCGGGCACCCGCCGGACGAAGCCGGCCTGCTCGAGGCGGTCGATCACGCGAGTGACCGCGCCGGACGTCAGGCCGGTGATCTCGGCCAGCTTGCCGGCGGTCGTCGCACCCATGTCGATCAACTGCTCGAGGGTCTCGATGTCGGACTCGGACAGGCCGAACCGGATCGCGACGGTCTGGCCGAAGAACGAGCCCTGGAGGTTCACCCGCCGCAGGGCGCGGAGGACGGTGGAGACGTTGTCGCGGGTCATGGCTTGACAGGAGCTCCTGCTGTGTCGAATATCTGCACTGCTCAGATATTGACCCATGTTGCTGAACAGTGCAACCAGCGCCGTCGGCCAGCATCGGGCACCAGACCCAGGAGGTCAACATGACCGCAGGCTCGCCGACCCGACTCGGCGCGACGATGATCGCGACGCGCGACCTCGCCCGGACCTTCAAGACCCGCAGCGGAACGGTGGAGGCGGTCCGCGGCGTCGACCTTCGCGTCCAGGCGGGTGAGATCTTCGGCTTCCTCGGCCCGAACGGCGCGGGCAAGACGACGACGCTCCGGATGCTCGCGACGCTGATCAAGCCGAGCGCGGGGGAGGCGACCGTCGCCGGGGCCGATCTCCTCCGGGAGCCGGCCGAAGTCCGCCGCCGGATCGGCTACGTCCCGCAGGGCGGCTCGACCGACCCGGCCGAGACCGGCCGCGGCGAGCTCGTGATCCAGGGCCGGCTCTACCGGCTGACCGCGGCCCAGGCGAAGGCCCGCGCCGCCGAAGTCCTCGCCGCGCTCGAGCTGGAGGCCGCGGCCGATCGGCCGATCGCGACCTACTCGGGCGGGATGAAGCGCCGCCTCGACGTGGGACTCGGGATCGTCCATCGGCCGCAGGTCCTGTTCCTCGACGAGCCCACGACCGGCCTCGACCCGCAGGCCCGGGCCCGGATGTGGGACGAGATCCGATCGCTCCGCGAGCTGGGGACGACCGTCTTCCTGACGACGCACTACCTCGAGGAGGCCGACGCCCTGTGCGACCGCCTCGCGATCATCGACCACGGCACGATCGTCGCCGAGGGCACGTCGGACGAGCTGAAGCAGGCGGTCGCGGGCGACGTCGTGACGATCGGCGTCGACGGCGCCGGCGCGCGCGTCCTCGCGATCGTGGAGGCGCTGCCATTCGTTCGCGAGGCGTCCCACGACGAGGAGACCGGGCTTGTCCGGCTGTACGTGGATCGCGGCGAGATCGCCGTCCCGCAGCTCCTCCGGACGCTCGACGCCGCCGGCTTCGCCCCGAGCTCGATCGCCCTGAACAAGCCCAGCCTCGACGACGTGTTCCTCCGCCAGACCGGGCGCTCCCTGCGCGAGGAGGCGGCATGACGGCGGGCACCGTTCACACCACGACTCACACCACGACTCAGCCCACGACCACCACGCCCACCGAAAGGACCGGACCGATGCAAGCCCTCCGTGACACCTGGCTGATCTTCCGGCGCTCGGTGATCCTCACCCTGCGTCAGCCCACGTGGCTCCTGTTCGGGATCATGTACCCGGTCCTGTACCTGGTTCTCTTCGGGCCGCTCCTCGACAAGGCGGTCGGCTCGGCCGGCGGCGGGGTCAGCGCGACGAACTGGTTCGTGCCCGGCCTGCTCGTCCAGGTCGCCCTGTTCGGCTCGGCGTTCGTCGGGTTCGGCTTGATCGCCGAGCTCCGCTACGGGGTGGTGGAGCGGATGCGGGTCACGCCGATGAGCCGGACCGCGATGCTCCTGGGGCGATCGCTCCGCGATGTCGTCATGCTCCTCGTCCAGGCGCTGATCATGATCGTCCTCGCGATCCCGTTCGGGCTCCACATCGACGCGGCCGGCGTCCTCGTGACGTTCGGAATGCTCGCCTTGATCGCGCTGGTCATGGCACCCGCGTCCTATGCGGCGGCGCTCATCCTGAAGAGCGAGGACGCCTTCGCCCCGCTCGTCCAGGGCGTGACGATGCCGCTCCTCCTCCTGTCCGGGATCCTCCTGCCGATGGCGCTCGCGCCGGACTGGCTGCGGTTCCTTTCGACGATCAACCCGCTGACCCACGCCGTCGACGCCGTCCGGGCGATCTTCAACGGCCAGTGGGGCGATCGGGAGATCGTCATCGGCACGGTAGTCACCGCGGTCCTGGCGGTGCTCGCCGTCCGGTTCGCCGGTCGCTCGTTCACGCGCGCGAACGCCTGACCCTCCTCGCTCCTCGCGGACGCCGGCGATCTGGTGATCGCCGGCGTTCGTATGTCCGACGCCGTGGCGCACCGGAAGGCGCTTCCGCCGGTCATGCAGCTTCGTGCATGGGAGACGGCGGGTGACCCATGGCGTCATGCACCAAGTCGCATGACCGGGGCTGGGTCGACCTCGGGACGAGCGCGCCTGCGTCAGCGACGTCGGGTGAGCGGCGTGCGCGGCCTCTGCGGCACCGGTCGCTGGTGGCACAATCGCCGCATGCCCGACCGCCCGATCAAGGTCCTCATCGCGAAGCCCGGTCTCGACGGCCATGACCGCGGGGCGAAGGTCCTCGCCCGTGGCCTCCGCGACGAAGGATTCGAGGTCGTCTACACGGGCCTCCGCCAGACGCCCGAGATGATCGCGACTGCGGCCCTCCAGGAGGACGTCGACGTCGTCGGGCTGTCGATCCTGTCGGGCGCGCACATGACGCTCCTGCCGCGGATCGCGAAGCTCCTCCGTAGCGAGGGCCTCGACGACGTCCTGATCACCGCCGGCGGGATCATCCCCGATGACGACGTCCCGGCCCTGACCGAGGCCGGGATCGCCCGAGTGTTCGGTCCGGGCACGACGATCGGCGAGGTCGCGAGCTACCTGCGGACGAACGCCCGGTCGCGCGACGAGGGGTGAGCCTCCCAGTCGATCGAGCCCACGCCCTGGTGGTTGCGGCGGTGGGCGGTGACCGGCGAGCCCTGGCGCGAGTCCTCACGGCCGTCGAGAATCGGACGAGCCTCGCCGAGCCCGCCCTCCGGGAGCTGTATCCACAGGCGGGTCGAGCCCACGTGGTCGGGATCACGGGGCCGCCCGGCGCCGGAAAGTCGACGCTCGTGGCGGCACTGATCGGCGAGGTCCGCGCGGCCGGCCGACCCGTCGCCGTCGTCGCGGTGGATCCCTCCTCCCCGATCACCGGCGGAGCGTTGCTGGGCGACCGCGTCCGGATGCAGCGCTACGCCGGCGACCGCGACGTCTTCATCCGCTCGATGGCGGCCCGCGGTCACGCCGGGGGCCTGTCTTCGTCGACCGGGGCGGCGACCGCGGTCCTGGACGCGGCGGGCTTCGACCTGATCCTCGTCGAGACCGTCGGCACGGGCCAGAGCGAGGTCGAGGTCGCCGCCGCCGCGGACACGACGGTCGTGCTCGAGGCGCCGGAGATGGGCGACGAGGTCCAGGCGATCAAGGCCGGTCTGCTGGAGGTCGCGGACCTGGTCGTCGTGAACAAGGGCGACAAGCCGGGAGCGCAACGGACCGCCTCGCAGCTCCGGGCGATGCTCGTCGCGGGCCACGGGCCGGTCGACGCCGAGGGCGAAGCGGCGGCGTCTGACGATCGGCGCGCTCGCCGCCCGAAGCGGCCCGAGATCCTGATCACGACGGCGGCGACTGGCGCCGGGGTCCCCGAGCTCCTCGCGGCACTCGACCGGCACCGGGTTGCGACCGCCCGCGATGGCGCCCCACCGGCCCGCCTCGCCCGGGCCGAAGCCCAGATCTGGGCGATCGTCACCGACCGTCTCAATGACCGGCTGCGGAGCCCTGCGGAGGCGGCTGCCACCGAGGAGCTCATCCGGGAGGTCGCCGCCCACCGCCTCGATCCGTACACGGCCGCCGACCGACTGCTCGCCCGCCTGCCGGGCGGGCCGGGGGACGGGGCCGCTACCCTCAGCCGATGACGACGGGACGAGCGCTCGTGGCCGGCGCCGGCTTGATGGGCCACGGCATCGCCCAGGTCCTCGCCGCGACCGGGCGGTCCGTGACGGTCTACGAGCCGGACCTCGGCAGGGCCCAGTCGGGGCGCGAGCGGATCGCGTCGAATCTCGAGCGTTCGGTCACGAAGGGCCGCCTCGACGCCGCCGAGCGAGAGCGCATCCTCGGCCGCATCGCAGCCACGAGCGATCTCGCGGCAGGCGCCGCCGACGTCGAGCTCGTCGTCGAGGCGGTGTTCGAGGACGTTGCCGTGAAGTCCGCGTTGTGGTCGGACCTCGATCGGCTCGCACCACCTGCCGCCATCTTCGCCACGAATACCTCGTCGATCGCGATCGATCGCCTTGCGGCGGCCGTCGCGGCCTCGCGCCGCCCCCGGTTCGTCGGTGTGCACTTCTTCAGCCCGGTGCCCGTGATGCCCCTGATCGAGCTCATCCGTGGCGCCGCGACGAGCGACGAGACCGAAGCCGCCGTCCGCCGGCTCGCCGCGGACATGGGCAAGCAGGTGATCGTCTCGGCCGACCGACCCGGCTTCATCGTCAACCGGATCCTCATGCCGTTCCTCGGCGAGGCGATGCGCGCCTACGCCGAGGGCCTCGGGACGGCGGAGGACATCGACACGGGCGCGAAGGTCGGCCTGAACCACCCGATGGGGCCGCTCGAGCTGGCGGACTTCATCGGCCTGGACGTCTGTCTCGGGATCATGCGCGTCCTGCACGAGGGCTTCGCCGACGGGCGCTTCGCGCCACCGCAGGTCCTCGTCGACCTCGTCGAGGCGGGCCATCTCGGTCAGAAGACGGGGCAGGGATTCCACACCTACCCACGCGGCTGATCGGCGCTTCGGTCAGGACGCCGGCGCCTCGTCGAGCAGCGTCGCGACGAGGGCAGCGACCGTCGCAATGTCGAACGGCTTCGAGAGCAGGTGGACCCCGCGGGCCTGGGCGAACTCGCGCAGCTCGGGGTTCAGGACGTCGCCACTCATGAACGCGAACCGGCGGGCGAGGTCCGGGTCGATCTCGCCGACCGCGGTGTGGAACTCGGTGCCGCTCATGCCGGCCATCCGGTGGTCGCACAGGATCGCGGCGGGCGGGTCGGACCGGACCACGTCGAGGGCGGCAGCCCCGGTGCTCACCAGGACCGGCTCGTAGCCGGACCGGGCGAGGACCCGGCCCAGGAGCTCCCGGAGGGAGGCCTCGTCGTCGAGGACGAGGATCCGCACCCGACGATCCTCGGGCAGGCGGGCATGGGTGAGGGGCGGGACGTTCGCGGCGTCTGCGGCCACGGCCGGTTCGGCCGCGGAGGTCGGCGCCTCCGTCTCCGTCTCCGTCTCGACCGGCAGCTCGATGACGAATGTCGCGCCGCCCCCGGGAGACGGCTCGTGACGGAGCGTCCCGCCGTGGCCGGCCACGATGCCGAACGACACGGACAGGCCCAGCCCGGTGCCCTGACCCGGCGGCTTCGTCGTCACGAACGGCACGAACAGCCGGTCGCGCACCTCGGCCGAGACGCCCGGACCATCGTCCTCGATCGCGATCCGGACCGTGCGGCCGCCGCCCGCCGCGCCGCGTGTCGCCGCGATCCGGATCCTCCCCGGCCGGCCCTCGTCGCGGATCGCCTGGGCGCTGTTGAAGGTCAGGTTGATCAGGACCTGCTGGAGCTGGCCTCGGTCGACGAGCAGCGCCGGCAGGTCGTCCGGGATCGCCACCTCGACGGAGATGCGGTTGTGCGAGAACACGTAGGACTGGAGGCCCAGCACGCTCTCGATCAAGGCGCGGAGCTCCGTCCGGGCACGCTCCGGCGGACGCTGACGGGCGAAATCGAGCAGGTTCTGGACGATCACCCGCGTCCGGTTCGCCTCCTGGACGAGGAGGTCGGACTGGGTCCGCAGATCGGCCGGCAGGGCCGGGTCGGTCCGGATCAGCTGGCTGAACGCCACGATCGAGGCGAGCGGGTTGTTCAGCTCGTGGGCCACGCCGGCCACGAGCATCCCGATCGCCTCCATCTTCTGGGCCTGGACGAGCTCCTCCTGCATCCGGACCTGATCGGTCAGGTCGTGGACGATCGCGAGGACGTGCGGCTCCCCGTCGATCTCGATCCGGCGCAGCTCGACCTCCTCGGGGAAGGTCGATCCGTCGAGCCGCCGTCCGACCGCGGAATCGCGGATCAAGGGCTCGGCCATCCGATCGACGTCGACGACGATCGGCTCGCCCTCGACGAGGTCCCTGACCTCGGCCCCGATCAGCCCCTCGCCGAACAGGCGCAGGGCCGCCGGGTTGGCGTCGACGATCCGGAGGTGCCGATCCTCGACCATCAAGGCCTCGGGGGAGTGCTCGAAGAGGTCGCGATAGCGGCGCTCGCTGGCACTGACCACCTCGCGCAGGCGCCGGTTCGCGAACGAGATGTCGACCGACCGGCCGATCGCCTCGAGCGTCCGCTCGTCGATCTCGACCTGCTCGATGGGCCGGTTGAAGCCCACGAAGACGGCCCCGATGAGCACCTCACCCTCGTGGAGCCCGAAGATCGCGATCGTCCGGAATCCCTGCGCGGCGACCGCGGCACCGCCCTCGGCGGTCGTCATCGGCCCGCCCACCGGGATCAGCAGGGCCGGTGCGCCGTCCTGGAGCGTGGCCGTCATCGGGAATTCGTCGATGGGACGCTCGATGAACGGGCGGGCGCCTTCCAGGCGGGGGTCGTCCATGCCCTCGAGGACGAACGCCCCGTTCTCGACCCGGGCGGACAGCGCGGCATCGCCATCCAGGACCTGGCGGACGCCCACGAGGACGCGCGAGGTGTCGACGTCGGCCCGCGCGACGTCAGGCAGGCGGGTCAGCTCGACGAGGGCGCGCATCCGGCGCGTCAACAGCCGTTCTTCGGCAAGCCCGGCCTCGACCGCGGCGAGCAGGCGCGCGTTCTCGAGCGACGAGGCGATGAGCGCGGCGGCCTGGAGCATGATCGCCCGTGACGGCTCGAGCGGCGCCTCGCGCCGCCAGCCCAGGCTCAGGATCCCGGTCAGCCGCCCCGGCAGGCGCAGGCCGACGACGATCAGGTGGCGGATGCCTTCGGCCAGGACGGCCGCCCGGACGTCCTCGCGGAGTGGGGCCGTGGCCACGTCGGCGCTGATGTAGGCATCGGGCGCCTCGAGGGCCCGGGCCAGAGGTCCCCCGAGCTGACCGAAGCTCAGGATCACCTCGATCGTGGCGGGCGCGAGGCCCAGGCGGGCGCTCGCCTCGTACGAGCTGTCCATCGACGTCACGAGGCCCGCGTCGGCTCCGGTGGCTCGGCACAGCGTCTCGAGCGATGCCTGGGCAATCTCCGTGCTCGACCGGACCTCGCCGGCCGCCACGACCAGGGCGGCGAGGGCCGCGATCTCGGATTCGAGACTGACGGAGGCGGTGACGTCGCGGTTGATGCCGAGGACCCCGATCTGGGCGCCCGCCGCGTCGGTCAGGGTGACGACCACCGAATCGACGATGACGTCGCGGCCGGCGCGCGGTCCGATCCGGGGCCGGTGGCGGAGGCGGCCGCGCCATGATCCGGTCGAGCCGAGGAGGGTCACCGCGGCCGCCGAATCGAGCGGCTCGCCGGTCAGCTCGAACGTCTCCACGATGTCGCTGAAGCGGTCCCCGATCGCCTCGCTCGCCGGAATGCCGTACATCCGCTCCGCGGCCGGGTTCCAGGTGCCGATCACGAACGCGGGGTCGGAGACGACGATCGCGTCGAGGGACTGGCGCACGACCTCGTCCCCGAGCGAGCCGGGCGTGACGACGCCGGCCGACCGGTCGATCGCGTGCGCGCGGGCACCAGTCGGGTCAGCGGTCACGTGGCTATCCTAGCGGCGGGCGGTCCGCGTCTTGATCCCCCGAACGGGGGGTTGGGTCCCGGGTCATGAGCCGGCCGCGGGCCGGTCCCGTCGGCGGAGGCGCCTTGCGCAGCGTGCCGCGAACGGAGGATGGACCCCTGAGCTGGCCGCTGACCGACGAGGAGCGCCTCCTTCGCGACACCGTCCGCGAGTTCGCGGCGCGGTCCGTCGCCCCGACCGCGATCGAGCGCGACGAGATGGAGCGCTACGACCGCTCGATCTTCACGGCGATGGCCGAGCTGGGGCTGGCGGGGGCGCCGCTGCCCGAATCGGTGGGCGGGGCCGGGGTCAGCTACGTCGGCTGGACGCTCGTCATGGAGGAGCTGGGCGCGGCGGATCTGGCGACCGCCGTGTCGCTGTCGGTCCACATCCTGTCGCAGTATCCGGTCGTGACGTGGGGGACGGACGAGCAACGGGCGCGCTGGCTCGGGCCGATGGTCGCCGGCGAGGCGCTCGGGGCCTTCGGCCTGACGGAGCCTCACGCGGGATCGGACGCCGCGGCGATCCGGACGCGGGCCGAGCGGGTGGGTTCGGCCGACGCACCCGAGGGCTACCGGCTGACCGGCACGAAGATCTGGATCACGAACGCGCCGGACGCCGATCGCTACCTCGTATTCGCGTCGGTCGACCCGGCCCGGGGCTCGAAGGGGATCGCCGCGTTCCTCGTCGAGCAGGGGATGGCCGGGTTCACCTTCGGCGCTCACGAGAAGAAGATGGGCATCCGGGCGTGTCCCGCCGCGGAGCTCGTGTTCGAATCGTGCTTCGTGCCGGTCGCCAACCGGCTGGGCGCTGAGGACGAGGGCTACAAGATCGCGCTGTCGGCGCTGGCCGAGGGCCGGATCTCGATCGCCGCGGCGTGCGTGGGCCTGGCCCGCTCTGCCTTGGAGGGGGCGGCTGCCTACCTGAAGCAGCGGAAGGCGTTCGGCGGCGCCCTGGCCGAGCAGCAGGGCCTGCGGTTCACGATCGCCGAGATGGCTCGGGACGTCGAGGCGGCACGGGCCCTGACGCGGGCGGCGGCCGCGGCGAAGGATCGCGGCGAGCCGATCGGGGTGCCCTCGTCCCTCGCGAAGTGGACCGCCTCCGACACCGCCATGCGGGTCGCGACCGAGGCCGTCCAGCTGTTCGGCGCGAGCGGCTATTCGCGCGAGACCGGGATCGAGCGGCTGATGCGCGACGCGAAGGGCGCCCAGATCTACGAGGGCACGAACCAGATCCACCGGTTGATCGTCGCCGACGACGTGCTGGGCTAGCAGCCGGCAGCTCGGCGTCGCCTGGGCCGCCCGACTCCCGCCACCCTGCCAGATGCCCGGCATGAAGCCACGCTGCCTTCTCACCCTGCCTTCTCACCCTGCCAAAGGCACATTCCCAGGGCATTTGCCATGCCGGAACCGTCCGCTCGCTGCCATCCGCCCGCACCACGGGCCGGTGCCGGGGTCCGCGCCG
>DASSHB010000147.1:0-3845 GCA_035693125.1 Candidatus Limnocylindrales bacterium
CAGGCCGCGATCCAGCTCCTGACGGGCCTGGCGGTGCTGGCCCTCGTGTTCAGCCAGACGCCGGCGCTCAATGGCTGGTCGCAGCCCGAGCTGCTCGCGGTCATGGGCGTCCACATCCTCATGGGCGGGGTCATCGGCGCCCTGATCCAGCCGAGCATGGAGCGGCTTCGGACGGACATCCGCGAGGGCACGTTCGACTTCGTCCTGACGAAGCCGGAGGATGCCCAGGTCATCGCCAGCGTTCGCGAGATTCGCATCTGGCAGGCCGTGGACGTCATCGTCGGACTCGTCGTCGTCGGGGTGGCGATCAGCCTGCTGGGGCGGGCCGTCGGCCCGCTCGAGGCGCTCGCCTTCGCGGTGGCGCTCGTCATCGGGGCGTTCATGATCTATGCCTTCTGGCTCATCGTGACGACCGTCGCGTTCTGGATCGTCCGGATCGACGAGATCGCCGAGCTGTTCGAGGGCGTGTACCAGTCGGGCCGCTGGCCGGTCACGATCTACCCGGGCTGGCTGCAGGCGAGCCTGACGTTCCTCGTCCCGATCGCCTTCGCGGTCACAGTGCCCGCCGAGGCACTGACCTCGCGGCTCACACCGGAGACGCTGGCGCTGGCAGCCGGCTTCGGGGTCGCCATCGTGGCTCTCAGCCGGGCGTTCTTCCGGTTCGGCCTGCGGCACTACTCGGGCGCCTCGGCGTGACCACGCGGGTGAGCGACCCGAGGTGAGTGCGTGAGCTCGATGCGGATCGCGGTCATCGGCGCGGGCGGGGTGGGCGGCTACCTCGGCAGCCGGTTCGCGGCGGCCGGCGCCGACGTCGCGTACGTGGCCCGAGGAGGGCACCTCGAAGCCCTGCGCCGGCACGGCCTCACGATCGAGAGCCAGGACGGCGCTCGTGCGACGACGCCGGTCCGCGCCACGGACGATCCGGCCGAGCTCGGCACCGTCGACGTCGTGATCTTCACCGTGAAGTCGTACGACACCGAGGCAGCCGCGCGGCGGCTCGCACCGCTGGTCGGACCGTCGACTGCGGTCGTGTCGTTCCAGAACGGGATCGACAACGAGGCGCGGATCGCCGAGGTCGTCGGCGAGGCGCACGTCCTCGGCGGCGCGGCGTACATCCTCGCCTCGATCCAGGCGCCCGGCGTGATCCGAAGCGGACCCGCGCGCGTCGTCCTCGGCGAGCTGACGCCGGGGCCGGCGAGCCCGCGAGTCGAGCAGATCGTGGCGCTGGCGCGGGCCGGCGGGGTGACCGCCGAGGCCGTCACCGACGTGCGCCGGGCGAAGTGGGAGAAATACGTGCTGCTCGTGGCGTTCTCGGCGGTGAGCGCCGCGACCCAGCTTCCACTCGGCGACATCCGGCGCTCCGAGGCCGCCGTCGCGATGCTCCGCGGGATCGCGACCGAGGCTTGGACGGTCGGCCGCGCGCTGGGCGTCGCGCTGCCGGACGAGCTCGTCGAAGACCGGGTCGTGATCGTCCTTCGCCAGCCCGACGACGAAGGCACGTCGCTCCGGCACGACCTGCTGCACGGCCGCCGAATGGAGGTCGAGGCACTTCAGGGAACGCTCGCCCGCCTCGGCCGGGAGGCCGGCGTCCCGACGCCGTGGACGGACGCGGCCTACGCGATCCTGGAGCCGTGGGCCATCCGGAACCGGATGCGGTCGAGCGAGGCGCCGCGGTCCGTCCAGGGTCCGTCAGGGGACTGCCGTCCGTGATCTGACCGCGGCAGGGGTGGTCCGCGTGTCCCGGCTACATTGATCGGCATGTCCGACGCCGTCGTCACTCCGAGCCCCGGCTTCATCTCCATCCCCGTCTCGGACGTCGCGAAGTCCGCGGCCTTCTACGAGCGCTACCTCGGCGCGATCCGCGACACGTTCGACTTCGGTCCCGGCTCGGCCGTCTTCGTCGGCTGGCCAACCTACGCGCTCGCGGGCCTGCGGCCCGGCCAGCCGACGCCCGATGGCGCGAGCTGCCCAATCCAGCTCTGGTGGCGAGCTTCCGATGCCCAGGTCGTGTACGAGCGAGTCAAGGCGGACGGCGTCGAGGTCGTGAGCGAGCCCGTCGACGGACCGTTCGGGCGAACGTTCACCCTCGCCGACCCGGACGGCTACCGCGTGACGGTCTACGAGAAGGACCAGCCGCTCTTCTGGCCGCCTCGACCGCGGCCGTGACTATCCTTCGGCCGTGACGGAGATCGTCGAGCCGACCGCGAACCCGACCGGCGCGTCCGGCGCGGCGGCGCCGGCGAGCGCGTCCGGTGGGGGCGCCACGCCCGCCACGCCTGCGACGCCCGCGACACACCGGCTGTTCATCGCCGGCGAGTGGGTCGACGCCGTCTCGGGCGAGACGTTCGAGAGCCTGAACCCCGCCGATCGGCGTGACGTCATCGGGCGCTTCCAGAAGGGGACGGCAGCCGACGTCGCGATGGCGGTCAAGGCGGCCGAGATGGCCCTGCCGCGCTGGAAGGCAACCCCGGCCCCGAAGCGGGGCGAGATCCTGTATCGCTTCGGGGCCCTCATGGCCGAGCACAAGGAACGGCTCGCGCGGGCGATGACGCGTGAGATGGGCAAGGTCCTGGCAGAGGCTCGCGGCGATGTCCAGGAGGGGATCGACATCGCCTTCCTGATGGCTGGCGAGGGCCGCCGGATGTTCGGCGACACGGTGCCCTCGGAGCTGCCGGACAAGTGGGCGATGAGCATCCGGCAGCCGATCGGCGTGGCCGGGATCATCACGCCCTGGAACTTTCCGATCGCGATCCCGTGCTGGAAGATGATGCCGGCGCTCGTCACCGGCAACACCGTGGTCTTCAAGCCGGCCAGCGACACGCCGCACTGCGCGACCCTTCTCGTCGAGCTGATGGCCGAAGCCGGCTTCCCGCCCGGGACCGTCAACCTCGTGACCGGCTCAGGCGCCGATGTCGGGGACGCCCTCGTCGAGTCGCCTGACGTCCAGGTCATCTCGTTCACCGGGCACACCTCGACCGGCAAGTCGATCTCGGAGCGAGCGGCGAAGCGCCTGAAGCGCGTCTCGCTGGAGCTGGGCGGCAAGAACGCCGTCGTGGTGCTGCGCGACGCCGACCTCGACCTCGCGACCGACGGGATCCTGTGGTCGGCTTTTGGGACGACTGGCCAGCGCTGCACGGCCTGCTCCCGGGTGATCGTCGAGGAGCACGTCGCGGAGCCGCTCCTGGAGCGCCTCGAGGCCCGGACGAAGGGGCTGAAGCTCGGCTCGGGGCTCGACGAGACGGTCGATGTCGGGCCACTCATCAACCCCGTGGCGGTCGAGAAGGTCGCGTCGTACATCGAGGTCGGCCGGCGCGAAGGGGAGCTCGTCCTCGGCGGGCGGGTCGCCATCGACGGCGAGCTCGTCAACGGCAGCTTCTTCGAGCCGACGATCTTCACGGGCGTCGAGCCGATGGACCGGATCGCCCAGGAGGAGATCTTCGGACCGGTCCTGTCGGTCGTCGCGGTCGCGGACTACCAGGCGGCGGTCACCGCGGTGAACCAGATCCGGTACGGGCTCTCGTCCTCGATCTTCACCCGCGATGTGAACCTCGCGTTCAAGGCGATGCGCGACTTCGAGACCGGGATCGTCTACGTGAACGCCGGGACCACCGGCGCTGAGACCCACCTGCCGTTCGGCGGCTGGAAGGAGACCGGCAACGGCCACCGCGAGGCCGGCCGCGCCGCGCTCGACACGTACACCGAGTGGAAGTCGGTCTACGTGGACTTCTCGGGCCGGGTCCAGCGGGCCCAGATCGACAACCAGGACATCTGATCGCGCCTCGGCCTGCGATGCCGACCTTCGAGGACGTCCGCTCGATCTGCCTCGGCCTGCCGGAGGTCGAGGA
>DASSHB010000148.1:0-2485 GCA_035693125.1 Candidatus Limnocylindrales bacterium
TCACGCGCGACGACGCGGTCACGATCTGGATCGGCGGCAGCAGTGTCACCTGCGTCCGAGGCGAGATCGAGATCGCAACGAGCGGCGGCGACCCCCGGTCGCCCGAGTTGTCCTGGACGACGGCGCCGCTAGGTCCGGCTCGCGTCGACCTCGCGGACAAGGAGGCCGTGCGGCGGGTCGTCGAACCCCGACCGGATCCTGACCGGAAGCTGGCAGCGATCCGGGCGGCTGCCGCGCATGCATTCCCGATCGGTGACATCGACTCGGGCGTCGAAGAGATCGAGCGCGGCTAGAGGGCACCGTCTCCGCGCAGTCGTGATCGGCTGATCTCACGCGGGCGAGGCTGGCTCCATCCCATCGTGATCCCGTCACCCGGACGACGCGCGGCCGGAGGAGGAATCGACACGGTGGACGTGTCGATCTGACACGTCTATTCTGCGTCCATGCCTGAGACGTCCAAGCGCACCTATCGCCTGACCGAGCGCGCGCTGTCACGCGTGCGCGAGCTGGCCGGTCGCTACTCGGTGGCCGGCTCGCAGGACGCGGTCGTCGAGCTCGCCGTGGATCGGCTGTACCGCGAGATCGAAGCGGCGGCCGAGGCCCGGGAGTGGGAGGCGGCCGCGGTGGATCCATCGTTCCGGGCGGAGACGGATGCGATCGCGTCCGAGTTCGCCGATGCCGAGACCTGGCCCGCCGGATGACCTCGGTCGAACGGTGGTCGGTCGTGATTCTCGACCTCGATCCGGCCGTCGGCCACGAGCAGGCGGGCCAACGTCGCGCGCTCGTCGTGTCGTACGCGCCGTTCCATCGATCCGGGATGGCGACCGTCTGCCCGATCACGAGCCGCGAGCGGCGGTATCCCGGTGAGGTGGCGATCCCGGCGGGGCACGCCGGCCAGACGCTGGACGCCCAGATCCTGGTCCATCAGGTCCGGACGATCGACCTCCGCCGGGTGACGGCGTTCTCGATCGCGGGAACGCCGCAGGCCGTGACCGACCCGGAGATTCGCGGCGGAGTCCGGCGAGCCCTGGCGCACCATCTCGGGCTCGATGTTCCGGCCGCGGCAGATGGTGCCGCGTGACCGCGTGAAGCCGATGATTGGGGCCCGATGACGACGATAACGACCGATGACGGCGTCCGGCTCCACGTCGAGGACGTGGGCTCTGGTTTCCCGATCCTGTTCGTCCACGAGTTCGCCGGCGATGCCGCCGCGTACGAGCCGCAGCTCCGTCACTTCGCCCGGCGTCATCGCTGCATCGCCTACAACGCCCGGGGCTATCCGCCGTCGGACGTTCCCTCGGACGTCGCGAGCTACTCGCAGGACCGCGCGCGGGACGACATCCGGGCCGTCCTCGACGGCCTGGGGATCGAGCAGGCGCACGTGGTCGGAACCTCGATGGGGGCCTTCGCGACGCTCCACTTCGGGTTCGCCTACCCGGAGCGGGCTCGGTCGCTGACGCTGACCGGCTGCGGCTACGGCGCCGAGCCGTTGACCCACGAGTTGTTCCTCGAGGAGACGCTCCGGTCCGCGACGGCGATCGAGACGTCGGGCATGGCTGCGTTCGCCGCCGGCTACGCCGTGGGGCCGGCCCGGGTCCAGTTCGAAGCGAAGGATCCGCGCGGCTGGGCGGAGTTCGCCTCTCGGCTCGCGGACCACTCGCCGATCGGCGCCGCGAACACCCTGCGCGGCGTCCAGGCTCGCCGGCCGTCGCTCTGGGACCTGATGGATCGGATGCGGGCGCTGGAGGTGCCCACCCTCGTGATCGTCGGCGACGAGGACCATCCGTGCCTCGCGCCGGCGGTCCTCCTGAAGCAGACGATCCTCACCGCCGGGCTCGCGATCGTGCCGAACACCGGTCACGCGGTGAACACCGAGGAGCCCGATGTCTTCAACCGGCTGCTCGACGACTTCTTCCATGCGGTCGAGGCCGGGCGCTGGCCGCGCCGAGATCCTCGGGCGATCACGACCTCGATCTACGGGCCGGCCGCCGCAACCTGACAGCGGCTGACGCGTTCGCGCCTCACGATCGACGGATGCCGAAGGCCCCTCCCCCGCCCGCTCCGACGACGACGTGGTCACGCGTCCTGACGCTCCGGCTGGCGCGGCAGCACCTGGTGGCTCGAGCTGCGCGGGCCGATCTCATCTCTGTGGTCGAGGGCCTGGTGGGGCTGCACGCCCAGGTGATGAGCGCGGGCGAGCTCCAGGCGGCCGTCCGGATCGATGGGCTCCGGCGCTCGGACGTCGCCGACGCGCTCTGGGAGCGGCGGTCGCTCGTGAAGACGTGGGCGTTCCGGCAGACCCTCCACCTGCTCACCGCGGAGGACGTGGTTGCGTTCGTCGCCGCCGCGCGGAGCCTGGAGCGCTGGCACACGCCCGCCTGGCTTCGCTACTTCCACATGACCGAGGCCGGGATCGACGAGGTGATCGAGGCGATCGGGGACGTGCTCTCGGACCGGCCGATGACGCGAGTCCAAATCGTGGACG